>NZ_JAEHCA010000004.1:0-340462 GCF_016483345.1 Bacillus cereus group sp. N24 | reverse complement strand
ACACGTAAACTATAAATATAGTCATCATGTGTTCTAGGAATTAATTTAGAAAGTCCTGTTGTCCCTCCTGATAATTGAAGAAACGCAACATCACTTGGCTGAACTTCTGGTAATGGAACGGGATCCATGTAAAGTTCATTTATACCCACAAATTCTTCTTCTTCCCCTACTACGATTACATGTTGTAAAGTAGGCACTTTTTCTTTGACTTCTCTTGCTAGTTTCCGGTAATCAAAGCCAAGAGCCTTATCTGAAATAACGTAAGCACTCGCCTCACCAAACTCGCAAAAATAACTAATTTCACTGCTTCGATGTGAAGGTAGCGCAAAAACAGGAAGCGCTCCAATTCGAAATAGTGCAAAACATATTTCGAAAAACTCTATAATATTAGGTAACTGGATTACAACTCGGTCTTCTTTCTTTATTCCTAAATTCAGTAAACCTGAAGCTAAGCAATCTACCTTTTTATCAAACTCACTATACGTTATATGCGTATTACCGCTTACAACTGCAATCTGATTTCCATGTTTTTCAGCACGCTCTCTTAACACTCCGCCAAATGTTTCACCAAGCCAACATCCTTCTTCTCGGTAACGATCGGCAAATTCTTTTGGCCATTCCGTATATCCTTTTAACATTCTTTCTTCCCCCTATTTTTCATTCAACGAATTATCTCTTAACCCTAAAGCCTTCAACATTGTTTGGAACTTAGCTGATGTTTCTGCTAGCTCATCTTCTGGTTTTGACTCAGCAACAACTCCAGCTCCTGCATATAAACGAAGTGTATTCTCTTGCACTTCAGCACAACGAATTGTAACAATCCATTCGCCATCTCCATTTAGATCGCTCCACCCTAACATTCCTGTAAAGAATTCACGGTCAAATGGCTCAATTTTTTGAATAGCCTCTCTTGCTACTTCCATTGGAGTTCCACAAACTGCTGGCGTAGGATGGAGAGCAATTGCTAATTGTAAAGAAGAAGTATTTGGATCCTTAAGTTCACCTTTCACTTCTGTAGACAAATGCCACATCGCTTCACTATGAATAACTGATGGTTTTTCTGGCACATGCAATGTATGACAGTACGGACGAAGCGCAGCAGCAACCGCTTCAACTACTACTGCATGTTCATGTAAATCTTTTGGTGAAGAGAGTAATTCCTCTGCTCTTCTTTTATCTTCAGCTGGATCGTCACTTCTTGGCCTTGAACCAGCTAATGGATTAGAAACGACTTGCATACCACTACGTGAAACAAGCAATTCAGGGCTTGCTCCAATTAATGTCTTATTGTTCTCGTTTTCATCTTTAGGTAAATTCACAGCAAATGTATAACCGTGCTTATTATGCTCTGCTAATTCGCGAAGTAGTTTTTGTTTATCAATCTTCTCTGAAGATTTAACATCTAACGATCTAGATAGAACGATTTTCTTTAAATCTCCATCCTGAATTTTTTCAATCCCTTGCTTCACACCATTCATATAAGCTTCAGAAGCTGGAACCGGTGTCATTTCAAATGTCAGTTTCTCATTTCGTTTTATCTCATTTGTTGTCTCCAACTGTAAACGCTCAGTAATTCTGCAATATTCCGGTACAATAAGTTGAACTTCTTTTCTACGATCAAAAGGCAAAGCACCAACAACGATAGGATTCGGATTTCCGGATTGTTTTGCATTACTTAATACCGCTTGTACAAGTTCTGGAAAACTTTCAATTTCATGATGTTTTACTGTAGTAAACTCTCCTTCTGTCAATATCGTTCGAGTTGGTGAAGCAAAAAAGAACGAAGATTCAGTCTTATAATCTTCTAATAATTTTTCTGACAGTTCCTTTACGGCTGTAAGTTCATTCATAGTATGAAAACCTCCTGAATTTTTTATTAAACTCCTAATGTAGCTCCGCCATCGACGCATAAATTGTGCATTGTAATATGACTCGCTTTATCAGAAGCTAAAAACAATACTGCTTCAGCAATTTCTGAAGGTTGTGCAATTTTTTGTAATGGTATACCGAGTCTATATGTATTTTGAGAACCAGCAATTATATTTTTAGCTCCATTCTCATCAGCCCATAGTAACCTTTGCATTTCTGTTTCAGTAGAACCGGGAGAAACTAAGTTGCAGCGAATATTGTATGATGCAAGCTCTAATCCTAAACATTTCATGAACATGGTCGTTGCAGCTTTTGATGCAGCATACGCAGCCATTTCCATTCTCGGAGTATTTGCTGCATTTGAGCCAACTGTAACAATTGCCCCTGATTTTCTTACCATCATACGTTTACTTACCGCTCGAGATATATAGAAAACTCCTGTAGTATTTACAGAGAATGTTTTATGCCAATCTTCATCACTTAAAGAGTGAATCGCTCCCATTCGTAAAACTCCTGCGACATTTACTAATATATCTATAGGTGCTATGTCATTTTCAATTCGGTTTACTACCTCTTCAACAGCAGCGCTATCACTCACATCTAAATGAAATGTTTTCATACGTGTTTCATATGATGCATCATGATTTAATAACACATTTAGCCCTTCTTCATTTTGATCAACCGCAATAACTGTAGCTCCTCTTTCTAAAAACATTTTTGCTACAACACTACCTATACCTTGCGCTGCACCTGTTACGAAAACGGTTTTTCCATCAAATTCCCCTGCGTTCATTTCCTCTATCCTTTCATATAAAAATTAATCTAATGAAACAAATGAAATGATAACGATTTTCATTATCACTAACGATGTAAAAAATAATACACTTACTAAATTAATTGGTCAAGTGTACTTTTCATCGAAATGAAATTAATTGATAATGTTTTTCATTTACTGTTCTTACATCGAAATGATAATGTTTCTCAATAATCTTGTCAATCTTTTTTTATTTTTCAGACAAAATATTATTTATGTTTCTATGTAAGTCTACATCTATAAGCATTAAAAAGTACTTTAAATAAAGTGCAACTTTATTCATTGGGGGTTTTACGGGCTGTAATAAAGGATACAAAATAAATCCATAATTCCTTATCATCTTTTTGAAATTCAAAAAGATAACTTGTAGATTTCTTCGCCTACAATGCTTTACCAAAAATTCATTTTTTCTTTTCTCAACATTTTTCTGAAAATATTTTATTTTACATCTTTCATTTCTCAATAAATATCCTATGTATAATCTAAGATTTATTTAGATTTTCCTATATTATGCATCCCTTAATAAAATCCCAATATAATCCAAATCGATGTTTTACTCGCACTTTTATTCGTATCATTACGTCGATTACAAGGACTTGGTAGAGAAAAATAATTAAAAAAAGTTCATATAGAAAAAAGCACCCTATTTCATAGAGTGCTTTTTCTTATCATAGTGCCATAGAAGGTTTAAATCCTTACGCTACACTGCGATATTCTTCTTCTTTTTCTTTTTTCTTATTAGGTGCTTGAATTAAAATTGCGATAATAAATGACACGACACATAATACGCCGATCACCATGAAAGTTGGTTTAAATCCACCTAGAATTGCACCGATAAAGGAACCTGCAAGCGCTCCAAACCCGAATCCTTGATACACAATTCCGTAGTTTTTACTATGATTTTTCATGCCGAAGAAATCACCAACAATAGCTGGGAAAATAGTGATATTTCCGCCAAAGCAAAACGCTACACTTGCTACACAGACGAAGTAGATACCATAATTTAAATCTACGAAACTTAGCACCAAGACTGAAGTCGCCATAGCAACAAAAGTACCAGTAACGATTTTTAAACGGCCGATTTTATCTGATAACGGTCCTAGAATAATACGACCTAATGTATTGAAGATTGCAACCATAGCCACTGCATTAGCTGCTGTTGTTGCGCTAAGCCCTACAAGTTGAACACCGATGTCTTTTACCATGCCAATTAAGTATAAGCCACTCATACATGATGTAAATAACATAATAAATAATAAGTATACTTGTTTTGTACCTAGCATTTCTTTCGTTGTATATTCCTGCGTTTTTGTTTCATGAACTGCCCCTTGATCAGCAGCTTGATGGATTAAACAAGCGCCAATCACAATCATAGCTGTAACAATTAAACCCCAGTATATAAACGCTTGTGATACACCAACTGATTCAATCAACTGTGCGTTTATGTATTTAAAGATTAGGCTACCTGAACCATATGCAGAGACAGATATACCAGCAATTAAACCTTTACGCTCTGGAAACCACTTGATTAAATTCGATAGTGAAGTGATATATGCTGTACCATCTGCATACCCTACGACAACTCCTGCTAATACATAAAGCAATATTAATGAGGAAGCTTGTGAACTAAGTATTAATCCTAGTCCTAATGCTAGTCCAGCTATCATAATGAGTTTACGAAGTCCCCATTTTTCTTGCAATTTACTCGCAAACAATGTTGAAAACGCTAAAGAAAGGCTTGTAATCGAGAAAGTTATAGCAACAGCATTCAGACTCCAACCAAATTTACTAACTAAAGGCTGATTGAACAAGCTCCAAGTATATATCGTTCCAAGCCCCATTTGTACTATGACTGTACCAAGGACAACAAGCCATGGATTAACAGTTGATTTTTTCATATTATCCCGCCTCCTCCTTCTATTTCAATGCTATTCGCTACATTTGATTTTTTTATGTTCATTTTGTCCACCTCTTTGATTTGACAACTTCATTGTATAAGATGTTTCCGCTTATGTAAGCACTTACAATACAAAGCGTCAAAAATATGAAATCAGTTACAGAAAACGAAGGGTGAAATACAAAGAACTGCTTATTAAATACGTAGCGGCTGTTCGTATTGTGTTATATAAGTACGGCTTACAAGTGTTTTTGAAATCTTTTTCATTTAGTGAAACTTTAATCTGTAGGATTTTATTCACCTCTCATTGATTATTAGGCCACACCAATTAGATGTTTACGGGCAGCCCGACTCCCACCTAATTTCTTTGCTCCAGTCAAATTTTGATTACCTTATGCAAACAAAAGGTTCCCTACTTAATTGGATACGAATATATATAACTTCTTTTCGAAGTTTCTGGTTGTTTGCATGAAAAAAACCATTACATTAAAAGTGTAATGGTTACAATCCTATAGTGTCCTCTTTAATCTCAGAATGACTTCTCATCTATACCTATCTTATTAAAAACTTTACTTTCAAAAATTCGGCCTATATGAATATCTGTTTGACAACCATCTTTGAATTGAACTTTAAATAGTAGAACACAAATGAAATCATTGTCAGCCTTTGTTAATACACGTACTATTTGAATTGAGTTGTTGTATTTTCGTAAATTAAACTGGGCTGTAATAAAACCTTCTCTTTACTATTTAGTAAAGAGAAGGTTTTATTAGGTCAATTCATAAGGCTGATTTTCTTTATACGTTTATAATTATTTTTTCAAATGTAACGATTGGCTCTACAAATTCCATCATAACGAAAGCGTTTTTAATACGTCTTGTTAAAACTTCTTTTAATTCTGCACACTTTTCTTCTGTAAGTGATTTTACAAATACAAAATTGTGATAATAGACCACACTCTTCTCTTTACTTAAAGGATTTAAAAACATCCCCTCTTTTGTAACGAAAGCGTTAGAATGCCCCGATAGAGTTGAAAGAAACGTCTCTAAAATTTTTATTTCTCTATTTGAAAACTGTTCCTCACAAACTACTTTAATATTCATTTCTGTTATCATTTATATATTCCCCCAACCAATTTTTTCACAAGGGGATAACTATAATACTATTAAAATTTCACGAGACTCCCCTTGCCGTTCAAAAAATTCACCAGAAAACTAGTTTGCTTAACTTTCTTTTTCCCTTTACTCATATGAATCTCTCCTTTCATATATATTACTTCTCCATTTTTAATTGAATACCTTTTTATATTTGAGTTTTTCTATATTTTTAGTCAGATTTATACAGATCATAACTCCATTTCTTTTCATTTCTTTTCATTTCTTTTCATTTCTTTTCATTTCTTTTCATTTCTTTTCATTTCTTTTCATTTCTTTTCATTCCTTATACTATATTCACCTGAATACTATTACTTTTGAGAAACGCTTATTTATACTTATTGAAGAAATCACTTACTGTACTCCTAAAAACAATGCTGCCTTCCCTATAAAACTTTGCTTATCTACTTTACGTTTAGAGCTACATATTATCTCTCTTTTGATTAATTTGTTTAGCTACATAATTTACATAGAAATATTGGTTCGCCAATTCTGAAAAATTTTACTTTGCATATAATAACCTTAAACAAAATATAACTTTTACCATAGGAGCACTCTATACTTTTCTATTAAATAAAAAATTTTTCATTGATAAACAAAACTAAATATTCACTAATATAACTATCCGTGGTTTAATATATGTAATAAACAAATATTTCTGTCTTTTATAAGGAGGTACTATGAAAGCAAACGTAGGGGATACTATACTTTTTCAACGAAATAATTTAAAGATTACAGGGTCTGTACTAAAACTATATACTGAATCGGTCTTAGTTGAAATTACAGATGTAAGCGGTGGTACTTTTGAATTTGATCGAACGATAGTAAATCATAAAAACTATAAAATTTTAAATGCAAATACATAAAGTAAAACTTTAATCAACCCTCACCAATCGGGCATTAACGGGCAGTTTATCTCCCATCCTAATTTCTTTGCTCAAGCTAAATTTTGAGGTGGAAGTTTCATTGCCCGTTAATGCGGGATAAAACAACACAAAATAGCCTCTGCTCACCAGCAGAGGCTATTTTATATCATAATACTTCATTAGTTTATATATCCTAAAACATTAACAATCTTACTCGCTTTTAAATTATTAATGTGATAATAAATTTCTAAACCCTTTCGCTCAGCTCGTAACACTTTACCTTTCATTTTTGATAAATGTTGCGAAACAGTCGATTGTGGAATATTCAGCAATTCTGTTAATTGTGTTACATTACAAGTTTTTCTTGTACTTAATTCATTTACAATTTGTAATCGGATTGGATGCGCCATAATTTTTAAAATATCTACATCCTCTTCTGAAACTACACTTTTTTTCATTTCACTCGTATATGTTGTCATAAGACATTCCCCTTTTATATGAATTCCTTTTTATTAAGATCCATTTCTACAAAATTCAATACTCCCGCTCAAGACCTTCATATAGAAATAATAGGATCTCAAATTTTCAAAAATAGAACTTACAATTATTCACTTTTTTTATTTATTCATTTATTTATTTGGTACATACACATAATACAATGTTAATATGTGCTCTATGTGAAGTTAGCATAAATTTATGATGAAGATTTATTTAATGACTTGCATCCTACTACGTGCTGGATAGTTTTATGCATTTTATATCTTCCGCATAAAACTATCCAGTAATCTTAACACATTTTAGGCGTTTGTATATACTATTTACAAAACAATTTGGCAAAGGAGGATTTCATATGCCTACAATGTTACAAGAAGAAATTGAAGAAGCACGTGAGACATATGTCAGTCGTATCATTTTAGTTGGTGGATCAACTCTATTTTTAGTAGGTGGTGTTATATCGGCAATCGTAGCTTTTAAAGCTTATAATCGTTTGGAAAATACACCGCCTTCTTCTGATAATTCATAGGTGAGTTATCAAATTTTGAATAACAAACATACAAAGGCCGCCTCTAAAAAAGAGACGGCCTTTGATTTTTCATAAGTTCTACATTTAATAACGATTAGAACCAGCTTACATACTTTTATTTAAATTCAAATGTAAATAAAACATTTTAAAATATAAACCATTACTTACATAATAAAATTATGTAATAATTCGAGAAAAGCGTGATTAAATCTTTTAGTATGAACTAAAATTGAACTTACTTCACCACAAACCGAGTCTGACTACAACCATCCTTCTGCTTCGTTACTTCTAATACAGCCGGCATTGCGTTTTTCAGCTCTTGAACGTGTGAAATGACACCGATAAATCGGCCTGATTTTTGTAAGTCAATTAAAGCGTCTACTGCTTTCGTTAATGATTCCTCATCTAATGAACCGAAACCTTCATCGATAAACATCGTTTCAATGGAAATACCACCTTCATACGCTTGAATGACGTCTGCCATTCCAAGCGCCAAGCAAAGCGATGCGTTAAACTTCTCACCGCCAGATAATGTTTTCACATCACGTGTTTGGCCGGTGTATGCATCGTACACATCTAAACCTAATCCACTTTGACGGTTTCTTTTTTCAACTCGCTCACTTCTTTTTAAATAAAATTGCCCATTTGATAATTTTCGTAATCGTTCGTTTGCAATTTGAACAATTTGTTCTAAATACTCAATTAAGATGTAACGTTCAAATGATATGCGACTTTCGTTATCACCTTTCATTACTTCATATAAATCAACTAGTTCTTGGAACGCTTTTTCTTCCTCATGAATTTGTTCATCAATACGTCTAATATTTTCATGTAAATCAGAAATATATGTTACGGCGTTTTGTGCACGTTGACGTTTTTCTTTACTTATATCGAGATTGATTTCTAATTCTTTTATGTGTTCACCTAACGATGTAATATCCATAAACTCTTTATCTTTTAATTCCAAGTTTAACTCTTCAATTTGTTTTGCAAGTACTTCAAGAGATGAATAGTAACTTTGAATTTCTTTTTGTAACATCTCCATCTCAGCATCATTTAACTTAGCTTCTTTATACGTTAGCTGATCTATAAATCCCCTCTGCTCTAGTTCTTTCATAAAGCGCGCGAGAGTCTCTTCTTTCTTCAATTTTGCACTTTCAAATTGATTAGATGCACCTTCATGTTCTGCTTGAATACGTATATTTTCATTTTGCCAATTTTGATATGCTTCTTGCACTTTCTTCCATTCATCTTCCATTAACCTAAGTTGTTGCATTGCTTGGTCAAACTGTGATTTCCAAGCTTGTACTGTTTGTAAGTTATCTGGAATATTTTGCTTATCATGTTCATATGACGTACGAAGTTGCATGCACTCCATTTCTGTACGGTGCTGCAATGTTTCTGCTTCACGCTTTTGTTTCTGAAGTTCATCTACTTTTTCTTCTACACTTTTTATTTTCACAGCAATTTGCTTACGCGTTTCTTCGCTTTCTTTTAACGTTTTAACTTCTGACGCTAATTGTTTTCCTTTTTGAACGAGCGCACTGTACGTTTCAACTAATTCATCTGAGTGGTACCCTCGTTTCATGACTTCTTCGATCACCTGTTCATATTGTAGTCGATAGAAATTCCATTTCTCCTCTACTTGAACATGTAATTTTTCAGCGACATTTTTCTTGTCTCTTAAATCATTTAACTCTTTTTCATCAATCGCATCACTTTGCTCTGTCGCTTTTTTCGGGTGATTCGCACTACCACAAACTGGACAAGATTCACCATCATGTAAATGAAGAGCTAATATGCCTGCTTGTTCGCTTAGCCAGCGGCGTTCCATATTTTCATATGAATGAACTGCCTCTTGCATCTTAGTATATGCTGCTTCTTTTTCTTGCTCGAATTTTTGTTTCTCTTGCCAAACGTCATATGCTTGCTTTAAAACTTTTGCATCTTCTCGCATGTTCGTTAGTTCTTCTACTTTCGCTACATATTGCTCAAGTGCTTGTTCTAATTGCTGTAATTCACCAGACATTCTCTGTTTTTGATTTGTATGCTCTTCTAGTAGTTGATCTAGCCTCTGCATACTTTCTTTTAATTTTCCTAGTTGAATTTCAGCATTTTGTAAATCCAACTTTTTTTCAGCTAATGATGCAATAATTGATTGTAATTCTTCTAATCTTTGAACAAGTTTTTTAGCATCTTCTCGTTCAAGTTCTTTATTTTTTTCTACTTCATATTTCTGCTGTGCAATTGTAAAACTGGTTATTATATTCTCTTTTTTTGCGATAATCTGCTTTAATAAACTTTCAGCCTTCTGTTCATTTTGCATTGCTTCCTCGTGCCATTGCTCAAATGGTAATAAATGCTTTGCTTGTTCCGCACGTTTAAAAGATGTTTCTTTCCTTTCAATGACTGCACGGTTTTCTTGTAAAGTGTTGTATCTCTCATTCTTTTGTTGTAAATCTGTAAATTTCTCATTTACAGATTTTGCTGCATGAAAACGTGTTTCAGCTTCTTTTAATTGCTTTGTTCGAACATCTTGTTCTAGCTGTAATTGCGCAACCTCTGTCTTATATGCCGTTGTTTCTTGCTCTAACGCCTCTACTACTTGATGCGTATTTACATGTTCTTGTTCCACTAATATCTCTAATAATGCTCCATCTCGAATTGGTAGTTTAAATACATTGCGGAAATGTAACTCTCGCTCTTTTTGTTTTTCTTGCAGAACGTCTTTCCATTGTTTTCGTTTTTGATCAAGTAATTCACGCATTAATTTATAACGATCTGTTTTAAAAATACGACGTAAAATCTCTTCTTTGTTTTCTGTCTCAGATGTTAATAGTTTTCGGAATTCTCCTTGTGGTAACATAACAATTTGACTAAATTGATGTTTACTTAACCCAATTAAATCTTCCACTTTTTTGTTTACATCTGTTACATGAAAACGATCAACAGCTGGAATTTTTTCTCCATCCATAACTTCATATAATTCTACTGCATGTCCTGTAATCGTCTTATTCCCTTGTTTTTTATGGCCAAGTTGCCGTTTTATTTCATAGCGCTTCCCTTTTAACTGAAAAGTTAGTTCTACACTTGTATAAACATCATCATCAGCAAACTGACTTCGAAGCATGCTCGTATCACTACGTTCTTCCCCACTAGCTTCACCATATAATACGTAACAAATCGCATCAAAAATCGTTGTTTTTCCAGCTCCCGTATTTCCAGAAATGGCGAAGATGCGATGCTCTCCAAGATCATCAAAATCGATTACTTCTTTCTGTTTATATGGCCCAAATGCTGTCATAATTAGCTGAATCGGTCTCATCCTCGTTCACCTTCCCGTTCTTGCACTGTTTGTAATACTTCTACAAATAGACGTTCTTTCTCTTCTGATAAATCTAAGCCTTTCATTTCTTTATAAAAAGCTTTTAAAAGAGATACATCATCCGTTTTATGTCTTGAAACAGTTACTTCATTTGACTCTGTGAACTCTCGCCTTTGAATAGACCTTTCAACATGCATTGCATTTGGATATACAGAGCGTATTTTTTCCATTGGCTGCAAAACAGGATTTTCATCTAATAGTTTTACAAACACGTAATCTTCACTTACCGGATGTTGTAATAATTCATCTATTTTCGCTTCTACTGTTCGCATTTTACGACGTGGTGTAAGTAATCTTTTTTCAATTGTTGTTTCACCCTTGTCATCCAGTTCCACGATATAATATCCTTTTTTATGTTTTTCTTCAGAAATAGAATATGCAAGTGGCGAACCTGAATATCGAATTGTCTCATTACGTACGAAATGCGCTTGATGTAAATGTCCAAGCGCTGTGTAATGAAATTTATCAAAATAATGACTATTTACGTATTCAGCACCACCAATTGAAAGCGGACGTTCTGCATCACTTGTATTCTCCTCCGCTTCTCCCGCAGAAGTTACAAATGCATGACCTACAAATACATGTCTTGCTTCTTTATCCATCGTTTCAGAAAGTTCATTCATAAAAATACGCATCGCATCATCATGAGATCGGACGTCTTCGTTTTTCAATACATGTCTAACTATGCTTGGATCTGCATAGGGAACTAGATGGAAGTGAACCTCGCCATATTCATCATTTAATACGATGGGTTCATATGGAAATTGAAATTGTCCCACAATAAATAATCCTTGTTTCTTCATTAAACTACTACCGAAATGTATACGATCTGGACTATCATGGTTTCCTGCAACTGCGATAACTGGTGTTTGTAAATCAATCACTATTTTTTGTAATACATCATTTAATAAGTCTACTGCTTCCGTAGGTGGAATTGCTCGGTCATATAAGTCCCCTGCAATAATTACGGCATCTGGTTTTTCTTCTTCAATAGCTTGTACAAACTGATCTAATACAATCTTTTGATCTTCAGTCATATACACGCCATGAACAAGCTTGCCTAAATGCCAATCCGCTGTATGAAATAACTTCATAATTTCCTTCTCCTTTTAATTTACTGAGTTTAGTGATACGAGTTGATAGTTTACTGTAGTTTTTCCGTTCTCCCACTCTAACTTTTGTATAATCGCACTACCAATTCTTTCTTCATTTGATTTATATAAAGGTAATATTTCTTGCACTGCAAATAAATGATAACCATTCAAGTTTAATTGAAATATGTTTTCTTCCATATGTAATCTTACTTCTTTTTCATTTGAAACTATTTTTGTGTGCATCTCAAATTTCATAATAGATACAACCCCTTCTTATAATCTCTACATTTTAATAGTATAGTGGCTATGCAAGATTGACAAGTACATACACGGTAAAGTACACACTTTTCTGTTGCTATATGTTTTATGTTTTCATTAAAATTACGGTATGTGAAATTTAATGTTATGCAAAAATAAAAATGTCTAAATAGACATTTTTATTTTTGCATATAATCTTTCATTACATAATATAAAATCGTTATTAAAACGCTCGCTACGAAAAATGAAAAAACCACCACAATATACCCATCTTTATTTAATAGAAAACATAAGGAAATAGATACGATAAAAATCGGAAATACGAGACGAACTTTATCCTTTACTTCTTCTGTCGTATCTGTATGATGAAAAAACTGAGTAATCCCTATCATTAATGATGACAAGATAATAACCGACAATAATAAAGGTCCTGGCATTCCGATTTCTCCTTTCTCTATTTCTAATTCCATGTAAACACTCATTATCATTTAAACCATTCTGTTTTCAAGAAATTTTTTACATTTTACACATTTATAATAGCGCTTTTGCTATAATAATTTCAAATAATATCACTTACATTAATAATGTATTATTCATCTTCAACATTCAAAATCCTGCAAAGATAACTCGGCAAAATATGCGTTGAATAAAGTGAAGCATGAATTAATAGGTATGAACAAAACTCCCACTGCCTCTCGCTCGTACCTATCAAACTTTTAACAGCCATTCTCTTCTACCTAACTTTCTCGTATGCGTCGAATTTCAAGGTGTGGGCCTTCTTATCCACAAATAGCGGAATAAAATAACACTTACCGTCAACTTTAGACAGAATTTATACAGGACATTTCAATACGTATCAAGAATTAAGAATAAGAAGATATATAAGGGAGGATGAATCATGACTGAAAACGTTTTATTTTCTGTTAGTGAAAACGGCGTTGCATCAATTACTTTAAACCGCCCAAAAGCACTTAACTCTTTATCTTATGATATGTTACAACCAATTGGGCAAAAACTTAAAGAATGGGAGAACGATGAGCGCATTGCAATTATCGTATTAAAGGGAGCCGGAACGAAAGGTTTTTGCGCAGGCGGTGACATTAAAACTCTTTACGAAGCACGTTCAAACGAAGTTGCTTTACAGAATGCAGAACGTTTTTTTGAAGAAGAGTATGAAATTGATACATATATTTATCAATATAAAAAACCGATTATCGCTTGTTTAGATGGAATTGTAATGGGTGGTGGTGTCGGACTTACAAATGGTGCGAAGTATCGTATTGTGACGGAGCGCACAAAATGGGCGATGCCTGAGATGAACATCGGCTTCTTTCCAGACGTCGGCGCCGCATATTTCTTAAATAAAGCACCTGGATATACAGGATATTACGTTGCTTTAACAGCATCTATTTTAAAAGCTTCTGACGTATTATTTATTCATGCTGCTGATTACTTTATGACGTCTGATTCATTACCAGCTTTTCTAGCCGAACTTGACAACGTAAATTGGCATACTGAAGATGTACATACTCATTTAAAAGCGGTTCTTCAAACCTTTACATCTACTCCTGACTTAGAAAGCAAACTTGCTGCTTCATTAGAGGAAATTAATACACACTTTGCCTTAGAAACGATTGAAGAAATTATCGACTCATTAGAAAAAGGAGATAGCGAATTCGCTTTACAAACGAAACAAATATTATTATCAAAATCTCCAATTTCATTAAAAGTAACTTTAAAACAACTATTAGATGGCAAAGGAAAATCTGTTGAAGAATGTTTCGCTACAGATCTTATACTTGCTAAAAATTTCATGAGACATGAAGATTTCTTCGAGGGCGTACGCTCCGTTGTCGTTGATAAAGACCAAAATCCGAATTATAAATATACACAGGTAAACGATGTTTCAGAAGACGACGTAAATCGTTTCTTTAACTTACTTAATGCCTAACAGTGAGGCTATATTTGTAGTGTATTCACCACTACGAATATAGCCTCTTCTTATTTAATATTTTTTAACAAAATTTAATTTTATTAAATTAAATTTTGTGCTACACTAATTTTAATCAAATATTCTAAAAATAAAGAAGGAGGACGAATATGATAGAAAATTATCTTCTTTTCATCATTATGTCTATTTGTCTAATCATTTTACCTGGACCTGATACAGCGATGGCTACGAAGAACACATTAGTTGCTGGTAAAATGGGCGGTGTTAAAACAGTATTCGGTACATGTGTTGCACTTTTGATTCATACTTTAGCTGCTGTAATTGGTCTTTCCGCACTTATTGTAAAGTCAGCTCTTTTATTTTCTATTTTCAAATATGTTGGGGCCCTTTATTTAATCTATATTGGTATTAAAGCCCTATTAGCAGTGAAAAACAAAGAAGGTGTAAATACAAATGATGTATCTATAAATAATGATAAAGAACATACTTCTTGTTTTCGCCAAGGGTTTCTTACGAATTTATTAAACCCTAAAATTGCAGTCTTCTTTTTAACTTTTTTACCACAATTTTTAAATCCAAGTCATAATACATTTATTCAGCTTCTCGTAATGGGTCTTACTTATCTCGTTTTAACAATCATTTGGTTTGCCTTTTATATATTTTTAATTGATAAAATTAGTGCTTTTATGAAGAAACCGAAGACGCAACGTTATATTCAAGGGCTAACAGGAATCGTTTTAATTGGATTTGGTATTAAACTAGCATTAGAAAAAAATAATTAATAGAGTGAAACTTTAATCAGTGAGGGGGTTGTTCATCTCCCCCTGGTTATTAGCCTTCACCAATCGGGCGTTTACGGACAGCAGGGCTTCCACTTAACTTCTTTGCTCCAGCCAAATTTGGAGGTGGGAGTTTTACTGCTCGCAAATAGCGAGATAAAAGCGAAAAACACCACTATTAATAGTGGTGTTTTTCATTTAACAACTAATCTGGCAGTCTACTCTTTATTAAAACCAGCGCTCCGTTACAACCTTTTTACGTGTATAGAATTGAACACCATCTGTACCATTTGTACCTAAATCACCAAAGAAGGAAGCTTTATTTCCTGCAAATGCGAAGAATGCCATTGGTGCTGGAACGTTTACGTTTACACCGATCATACCAGCATCGATATTATCACGGAACGTTTGTGCATGTTTACCATTTGAAGTGTAAATAACCGCGCCATTTGCAAATTTAGATTGATTTGTTAATTTAATACCTTCTTCTAAATCTTTCACTCTCACAATACTTAATACTGGAGCGAAAATTTCATCTTGCCAAATTTTCATTTCTTGGTTTACGCCATCAAAGATTGTTGCTCCAACGAAGTAACCCTCTCCAACTTCTTCATTAATTTTACGACCATCTACTAATAAAGTTGCTCCATCTGCTACACCGCTATTAATATAGCCTAAAACACGCTCTTTATGCGATTCACGGATTAATGGTCCAACGTAATTATCTTCGTTGAAACCGTCACCTACTTTTAGTTTTTTCGTCTCTGCTACTAGTACGTCGATAAAGTCATCAGCAATTTCATCTACTACTGCTACTACTGAACATGCCATGCAGCGCTCTCCACTACTTGCAAACGCAGATCCAATTACACCTTGTACCGTTTTTTCAAGATTGCAATCTGACATTACAATCGCATGATTTTTCGCACCTGCTAACGCTTGTACACGTTTTCCATGTTTCGTACCTGTTTCATATACGTAACGAGCTACCGGCTCAGAACCAACGAACGAAACAGCTTGAATATCTTTATTTTCTAAAATGCTATTTACAACATCTTTTCCGCCTTGTACTAAATTTAATACCCCTTTTGGAAAACCAGCTTCATAGAATAACTCTACAAGTCGCTCTGCTAAAAGTGGCGTTCTCTCAGATGTTTTTAATACGAACGTATTACCGCAAGCAATTGCAAGTGGGAACATCCATAATGGAATCATCATTGGGAAGTTAAACGGTGTAATACCCGCAACAACTCCAATTGGATAGCGCCAGATCGATCCATCAATTCCGCTTGCGATATTAGGAAGAGCTTGTCCCATCATTAAATTTGGAGCTGATGTTGCAAGTTCTACCGCTTCAATACCACGTTGTACTTCACCTGTTGCATCTGTTAGCGTTTTACCATTTTCTAGCGTAATGATTTTTGCAAGCTCATCTTTATTTTCTTGTAATAGCTGTAAATATTTGTATAGATTTCTTGAACGATTCGGAACTGGTACTTTAGACCATGTTTCAAATGCCGCTTTTGCCGCTTCAACAGCCTTTTCAACGTCTTCTTTTGGAGAAAGTGGAACATAAGCAATGATTTTTCCAGTCGCTGGATTCGGAACCGCTTCTACTTCTGTACCAGTAGATTCTACCCACTCGCCATTAATGTGATTTTTTACTCGTTTAATTTCAGTTGTAATCATTGTATTCTCTCCTTTTTATGATTTATTTTTGATTAGAAATTAATTGTTCGCTAACTTTCTTATATAAAGCAGCCATATCGTTTTCACCATATCCTGCCTCACTCGCTTCTTCATATACATTTAATAACATTTCACTTACCGGTAAGTGAAGTTCACTTTCCTTAGCTAAATCAACTGCAAAGCCTAAATCTTTTTTTAATAGATTTACAGTAAATCCTGGCTCATAGTTTTCTGCTGCAATGAAACTTTTATAATTGCGCTCATAAATTCTACTTTGACCGTAACTTACATTTAAAATATCAAACATTTTATCTAAATCCATATTACTCTTTTTCGCTAATGTTAAAGCTTCACTCACACCAGCTGTATAGAAACCAATTAATAGATTGTTAATTAATTTAACAGTCGTACCACTATCAATTTGCTCGCTTACGTGGAAAATATTTGCTCCTAACACTTCCATGATAGATTCAGTTTTATCATATACGTCTTTTGATCCACCTACCATAAACGTTAATGTACGATTTTCTGCACCAATTACCCCACCGCTAACTGGTGCGGCTAAAAAGTCTACTTTCTTTTCTTTCGCCGACTCCTCTAACTGTTTGTTTAATTGTGGAGATACAGTACTTGTATCAATTAATACGACATTCGAGTGGCTATTTTCAAATAATCCTTCTTCCCCAAAATATACTGCTTCAACAGCACGAGGTGAAGGTAAACTTGTAAAAATCACATCGCATGTCTCTGCTAATTTTGAGATTGATAAGCCGATAATTCCTCCTTCTTTTTCAAAGGAAGCTTCAGCCTCTTTATTTAAGTCCACACCATATACTGTGTAACTTGATTTAACTAAATTTTTAGACATCGGAAGGCCCATGTTACCTAAACCGATAAAACCAATCTTTTTCATATCGCTTTCCTCCTATTTACACAATATATTTCCCACGATTTATAATAGCTTTCGCAATTTCTCTCTTTTTCGTAAATACGTTCGTGTATAAAGGCACTAATAATTGACGGATTTCAGCTAACATTACGTGTCTATCTTGTTCTTCTGTGACAGCCGCTGAAAGTATAGAAATCGCCGCTTCTTCTACTTTACGATAGCCTTCCTCACAAATAACATCCGTTATCATTTGTTTTGTACGCTCTTTTTCTTCACCATTTTTATTAATTGCTTTACTCGTACGTAAAAATGCTGATTCCATGACGTACACGTCCGTCAACATATTTGATAATACACGTGAATATTCTTGCTCTTGATCAATTTTTAATCCTGGAGTTTTAGAGAGCGTTTTCAAAGATTGTTTCAACAATTTTTTCGCTAATAAAATGTAACGATGGTTTCTTTCTACAGTTGCTATATCAATTTCTACTTCAGTATCTTCTATTTGTTCGATTTGCTTCATTAACATTTTAGCAACTGTTAATCTATTAATTTCATTTGTTCCTTCAAAAATACGACTAATTCTAGCATCACGATATAATCGTTCTACTTCGTATTCTTGCATATAACCGTAACCGCCATGAATTTGTACAGCTTCATCTACGATATAAGCAAGTGTTTCAGAAGCGTTCACTTTATTCAGTGCACATTCAATTGCAAATTGGGACATTTTTTTCATAAGGTCCTCATCACTCTCATGAATTGCGTCATCAATTACACCTGCTGTACGATAAGCTGCACTTTCTGCTCCATATGTTGTAATGATCATATTTGCAATTTTCTCTTGTATCATCGTAAAGTCTACTAATTCCGTTTGGAACTGTTTTCGCTCTTTTCCATATTGAACTGACAAACCAATTGCTTGTTTTGCTGTTCCAATATTTCCAAAAGCAAGTTTTAGTCTAGCGAAGTTAAGAATATTAAGGGCTACGTGATGCCCTTTCCCAACTTCCCCTAACACATTTTCAGCAGGGATAACTACATCTTCTAAAATAAGCGTCGCTGTTGAAGAACCTTTAATCCCCATTTTCTTTTCTTCTAATCCAATAGATACACCTTCACATGTTCTTTCGACAATAAACGCTGTCATTCCTTTATTTGTCTTCGCAAAAACAACGTATACATCTGCCATATGAGCATTTGTAATCCACTGCTTCTCACCATTCAACTTCCAAGCTGTACCCTCTTCATTCAAAACTGCGCTTGTTTTTGCACTTAATGCATCAGAACCAGCATTTGGCTCAGTTAGAGCATAAGCCCCAATCCATTCTCCCGATGCGATTTTTGGTAAATATTTTTCTTTCTGTTCTTTCGTTCCGTAATATATGTAAGGCAATGTACCGACACCAGCGTGTATATTAAAAGAAACGCTAAATGCACCAGCGTAACCCATCTTCTCTGCTACAAGACCTGAGACAGCCTTTCCTAACTCGAACCCGCCATAATCTTCTGGTACCTCAATGCCTAATAATCCAAGTTCCCCAGCTTTCTCAAATAATTGACGAGAAACTTTATAGTTATGTTTTTCAATGTTTTCAATTTGTGGGACAATTTCCTGTTTAACGAATTGTTCTGTCGTTTTTGCGATTAAGTCTTCATCCCCTGAAAAATCTTCTGGTGTAAAAAAAGTATTGTTCACATCTTTATTGATTGAAAAAAATTCATCCCAAGGTAACTTCGTTTTCTCCATCTGAATCCCCCTATCATTTCGACCTTCATTGCTTTTTGCGTATGCTCGTCTACGATGAGTGGAATATCTTATTATTGAAAACAGAAGGCGATGAATTTTCACATCAAGCAGTTCATTTTGCCAAAGATGTATTCTCATCGCCCTAGTTGTTTTATCTATTGATCTTCTGATAATACTGTTTTTGCAATTCCAGTATCTAATTCTTCAAAGTCATGATATGAAATTGTCTCATATAGCTCGCTTCTCGTTTGCATATTTGAAAGTGCATCTTTTTGAGAACCAGTCTCTTTAATTAGCGTGAATACATTCTCATATGCTTTTGCAGCAACTCGAAGCGACGTTACTGGATAAATCACCATTTGGAAGCCCATATTCGCAAATTCCTCAGCACTATAATATGGTGTTTTCCCAAACTCAGTCATATTTGCTAGTAAAGGTGCATTCACTTTGCTAGTAAATAAACGGAATTCTTCTTCCGATTGAAGCGCTTCTGGGAAAATTGCGTCTGCACCTGCTTTAACATATGCATTCGCTCTTTCAATCGCAGCATCTAGTCCTTCTACACCGCGAGCATCTGTGCGTGCAACAATATATAAGCTTGGCGCAACTTCTTTAATCGCTTTAATTTTTTGAACTAATTCTTCTGTCGTAACAAGTTTCTTACCATTTAAATGTCCACATTTCTTTGGTAATTGTTGATCTTCAATTTGAACAGCCGCTACTTTTGCCTCTACCATTTCTACAGCTGTTCTCGCTACGTTTAGTACTCCACCAAATCCTGTATCAATATCAACAAGAACTGGTAAATCTGTAGCTCTAACTAGATCTCTTGCTCTTTCAGCTACTTCAGTAGATGTCACGATACCTAAATCTGGCAGACCTTTACTTGCAGTGTAAGCAGCTCCCGATAAATAAAGAGCTGAAAAACCTGTATTTTTTGCAACAAGAGCGGCCATTGCATCATGAGCACCTGGAATTTGCAAAATTTCATTTGCTTCTACTAAAGCTCGGAAGCCATTCGCAAGCTCCTCTTGTGTTGACTGTTTATTCACAACCCAAGCCATTCTAAATTCCCCCTATTATTTAATTAAGAATAGATCTACAAATTCGTTTACATTCATATTTTCTAGTTTTTCTTCATTTAAACAAACTTCATGAATTTGTTCTTGTTGCTTACTAGAATAATGACCTGCCATATTTGCAGTGAATTTTTGAACAACTTTTGGAATCGCTTCGTCTCTACGGAAACGGTGACCAAGTGGGTATTCACATTCCACGTTTTCTGTTACAGTACCATCTTTAAAATGAACTTGAACAGCGTTGGCGATTGAGCGCTTGTTCGGGTCAAGATAATCTAAACTGTACTGTTTGTTTTCAACAACAACCATCTTATTACGTAATTCATCTACACGTGGATCATTTGCTACTACATCCTCATAATCGTCCGCTACGATATCTCCTTTTAATAAACCAATTGCCGTAATGTATTGTAAACAATGATCACGATCAGCTGGGTTATTTAATGGACCTTCTTTATCGATAATACGAATTGCTGATTCATGAGTTGTAATTGTAATACGATCAATTTCATCTAATCTTTCTTTAATTTCCGGATGTAATTTCACTGCACATTCTGCAGCTGTTTGTGCATGGAATTCTGCTGGATATGATACTTTAAATAATACATTTTCCATTACATAAGACTCTAGTGGTCTAGCTAATTTTAATTCTTGTTTGTTAAATAATACATCTTGGAATCCCCATCCTGGCGCAGATAATGCTGTTGGATAACCCATTTCACCTTTTAGAGCAGTCATTGCAAGATGAACACCGCGACTCGTCGCATCACCTGCTGCCCATGATTTACGTGATCCAGTATTTGGAGCATGTCGATATGTACGAAGACTAGAGTTATCAATCCACGCATGTGATAATGCATTAAAGATTTCTTCACGTGTTCCACCAAGCATTTTCGCAACTACTGCAGTTGTTGCTACTTTTACATATAATACGTGGTCAAGACCAACGCGGTTTAAGCTGTTTTCTAAAGCAAGTACACCTTGAATTTCATGTGCTTTAATCATCATTTCTAGTACTTCATGTACTTTTAATGGTTCTTTTCCTTCTGAAATACGAACACGGCTAATATAATCTGCAACTGCTAAAATTCCGCCTAAGTTATCAGATGGATGTCCCCATTCTGCTGCAAGCCAAGTATCGTTATAGTCTAACCAACGGATCATACATCCAATATTGAATGCACCTTTTACTGGATCTAGTACATAAGACGTTCCTGGTACACGTGTACCGTTTGGCACAACCGTTCCTGGTACAACTGGACCTAATAATTTCGTACACTCTGGATATTGCAGTGCTAAAATTCCGCATCCAAGTGTATCTAATAATACGTAGCGAGCAGTACTAAATGCTTCTGCACTAGTAACCTCTTTATTTAATACATAATCCGTAATTTCTTCTAATAATGCATCTTTTTGTTTAATTTCATTTGTTTTAATCATGCTATTCTTCCCTTTCTGTCGAAAATTCGTTATTATTAATGATGGGTGTCTGTCAAACACCCATCTGGCGGGCGGCGCTAACAACTCCCCAGTTGTTCTTATTTACTAAGTACATGTCGCTCGCCAACATAATTTACACGTGGACGGAACAAGCGATTATTTGCATGTTGCTCAATAACGTGCGCACATAGTCCTACTGTTCTAGAGCTAAAGAAGATTGGTGTGTACAGTTGAATTGGGATACCAAGCATCCAATATACAGGTGCTGCATAATAATCAAGATTCGGATAAATGCCTTTTTCCTTCTCCATGATTTTCTCTCCAGCTTCACACATTTCATATAGTGTATAATCACCTTTTACATCACATAGCTGTTTTAAAGCTTCCTTCATCATAAGTGCTCTTGGATCCATTTTCTTCATATAAACACGGTGTCCAAAGCCCATAATTTTTTCTTTGTTATATAGTTTTTTCTGTAATAACTCTTCAAACTTCTCAACATTGCCAGCCTCTAAAAGCATGTACATAACAGCTTCATTCGCACCGCCGTGTAAGCTTCCCTTTAAAGATGCAACCGCACCAGTTAGAGCACCGTATAAATCTGATTGTGTTGACGCAATTACACGCGCTGTAAATGTAGAGTTTGGCATTTCATGTTCACTATATAAAACAAGGGAACGATCAAAGATCTTCTCCTCAAGTTCAGTCGGTTTCTTACCAGTTAACATATAGAAGAAATTCGCACTATATGACAATTCCTGAAGAGGCTCAATTGGCTCCTCATTATTTAAAATATGATAGCTATTTGCTACAATATTTGGTACTTTACTTAAAAGCTTATAACCTCGATCTTTGTTTACTTCTAACGAGCGATTTTCAATATCATTATCATAACCAGCTAATGCAGACACACCTGTACGCAAGCCATCCATAGGATGCGTTTCTTTAGGCAACGCCTTTAGAACGTTGAATACCCCTTCTGGCACTGCATATTCTTCTTTTAATTTCTTTTCAAGTGTTTCTTTTTCATCCTCATTCGGTAGATGTTCTTCTAATAAAAGGTGCACAATGTCTAAATACTCTTTTGTTTTTGAGAGTTCGATTAAATCATACCCTTGAATTACAATTTCACCTTTTACTGTGTCAAGAAACGAGATTTTCGTCTCCGCTGCTACTACACCATCTAATCCCGGGGAAAATTTTTCTTCAGCTTTCATTATTATTTCCTCCAATCCTAATAGATCTTCGTGCACATAACTGTAAGCCTTTACAATACTTTAGAACTACATTTCTATTTCAATGTATCAGAGTTTTTAGAAGATTTCAATTTATTTTATAATGATAAGTTTCCTATACTTTTATTGATGTAACAATACAATTTTTTGAAAATAATTTTCATATTTTTCAAAGAAAGGACAGACTTCTTTACACTTCTTTTTAAAACAAAATATAAAGATAACTCATATAATCCCATCAAACATATCTTTTTTCCGAATTTTATTACAAAATAGAAAAAACGAGTTGCACACATGTACAGCTCGTTTCTATATGATATTTATTTCACTATCCTCTAAATATAATTCTTATATAAAACTTATTCATTTTTAATAAAGTTATTATTTTACATAATTAAATTAAATTTCTTCTGTTTCTTTATGATAACTTACAACTAAATCATAGTTTTGAAAGTACCAAAGATCATCAAAATCTACAAAAATAGAATACCATCTTTCTTCACTGACACTATTTCCCCATCTGGTTTCTCAGAAACAATCCCTAAAGAATATCCGGGCTGAATTGAACTGTTTCCACCATATCTTATGACAAATCGAATACATTCATTGCGATTGATTCGTAATTCTTCTTTAAACCATTTTACAGCTTCGTTTTCAACGATAATATTCAATTTTATCCCTCTCGGCTTAATTCTTTTTCACTTAACTTTTGTCTTACAAACATACCAAAAACAAGTAAAGCTATTACAGCTGAAACAGAGCTTGCTGTAAATAAAATACGATAGCCAAAAATTTGTGACACAAATCCAAGTAAAATTGCACCTAATCCGATACCTAAATCAAATGCTGTAAAAAACGAAGCGTTAGCAACTCCTCTTTTACTAGGATCAACAATTGTAAGCATCGCCGCTTGTAAAGCTGGCTGTGCTGAGCCAAATCCCACACCGTATAATGTCGCTGCAATAATGATGCCTGTCAAACCATTTGCCATCGTTAATACAACTATAGCTAAAATAGTAATACATAGTGCTGGAAGTATGATGAATACTTCTCCATATTTATCTAATAATTTACCTGAAATCGGTCTTACAATTGTTAATGCAATTGCATATACAAGAAAGAACATCCCAGGATTCACATTAATTGAAGAAGCGAATAACGGTAAAAACGTTGTAATGCCACCATATGCAAATGATAAAAAGAAAACAACAACCGTAATTGATAAAACGGATTTTTCAAATAGTTGAATTTTCCCTTTTTCCTTTTGTGGCGTGAATGGCATTTTCGTTATTAACGATAATATAACTGCCATGAAAGATAAAAGAGTTGCTAAAAGGAATAGACCATGAAATGAATAATATTGTACCACCCATAATCCAATCATCGGTCCAATTGCCATTGCAATTGTCATAGCCATCCCGTACCAGCCCATACCTTCTCCACGGCGTGAATCTGGAATAATATCAGTTATCGCAGTTCCAACAGCTGTTGTAGAAACGGCCCATGTCACTCCGTGAATAACGCGTAAAACTGCTAAAAGGACTATAGTCGATGCTAAATTATAGGAATACATCGTTAGCCCAAAAAGGATGAGTCCGAAAATAATA
Organism: Bacillus cereus group sp. N24; assembly: GCF_016483345.1. Taxonomy (NCBI): domain Bacteria; kingdom Bacillati; phylum Bacillota; class Bacilli; order Caryophanales; family Bacillaceae; genus Bacillus; species Bacillus cereus group sp. N24. The sequence goes on along the minus strand of NZ_JAEHCA010000004.1, from coordinate 315,682 downwards.
AAAGACCTTCTACCATATTGATCTAACATACCTCCAATAATCGGTCGTATTACAACAGCAGCTATTGTAAACATTCCCATCATCAATCCAACTTGTGATTCATTTCCACCAATCTCTTTAATGAATAGAGGAAGCGTTGGAACAAGTAAATAAAACCCTGTAAATAAAAATAACATCGCGAAAGACATTTGAATAAATGACTTCGTCCATAATCGTTCCATAAAAACACCTCCATAAACACGTGAAATTTACGATTAACACCCCCATTGTACATTTTCTCTGTCTCTTTTCCCTCAGCAAAAAGACGTATCTTTTCATATTAAATAGTCCACTCTCAGCATTGATTGGTCGTACGACTTTGTACGTATGCTTTAACCGAAAGTCCTATGTATTTGTACCTTTATACGTGTTAAGAGAATATACTATTTTATTATCTCAACTTAGGAGTGATTATTTTTATGTGGGTATTATCAAGAGTAACTGCCGTGGTTCCTTCAACTCCCGGAATACATGTGCCCGCCGTCCATACAGCTAGCTCTGATGTTGGCATTGAACTTCCCGCAACTTGGCAACAATATCAAGTTCCCGGTCAAGTTACTCCCTCATTTTGGCATCACGGTACACACCCAAGTAGCACTACCTTTTATAACCCCAGTTATGTTCCATTACCCCCGACTCAAGTCTTTTATCATTTTCCATCCATTTATTTTCAAAATTTCTATGGTACGTTTAACATTTAAATAGCATCATTGCATAGCTCCTATATTTACTTCCAATCCCTTTTCAACATAAAAAAGTCGAATTCCTTATGTAAGAAATTCGACTTTTTTAACTACTTTTTATTAACTTTTCTTATTGGCCAGTATTAGCAGGGACTTCTCCTGCATTCCCCCCATTATTCGGTGGAGTTGTCACTGGTGGGGTTGGATTCCCTTGACCTCCCCCGTTATTCGGCGGTGTTGTGTTCCCGCCTCCTCCGTTATTCGGCGGCGTTGTGTTCCCACCTCCTCCGTTATTCGGCGGCGTTGTGTTCCCGCCTCCTCCGTTGTTCGGCGGCGTTGTGTTCCCGCCTCCTCCGTTGTTTGGAGGCGTTGTATTTCCTTGACCATTTCCATTATTTTGTTCATTTTCTTTCTTTTGTTCTTCTTGCTTCTTAAGGTCATCTTGTTTCTTTTGTTCTTCTTGTTGCTTCTTAAGGTCATCTTGTTTCTTTTGTTCTTCTTGTTTCTTTAATTCTTCCTGTTTCTTAAGTTCTTCTTGTTTTTTCTCTTCTTCAGTTTTTTGCTGCTGATCTTGTTTCGGCTGTTCAGTTGTATTCGGTACGCTCGTATTTGGTGAAGAATCACGTTTCTCACCCTTTATACGTAACTCATTACCTTCTTTCACAACACTACTTGGCATCTTAAATTGTGATTTATCAGTAGCCATCTCGCTCATCATTTCTTTAAAGATCAACTGTGCAATTTTCGTATTTTTACTACTAATATAATCGTCTTTACTATCTTTCATATAACCAGTCCATACTGCCATCGTATACTGCGGTGTATATCCTGCAAACCAGCTATCACGAGTCGCACTGTCTGGTAATTTATACTGCGCGGCTTTTTCCGAAGAATAGTTCGTTGTTCCTGTTTTACCAGCTACATCTAAAGAACTTATATTAGCGGCTGTACCAGTACCAGATGTTACGACGGAACGAAGCATATCTGTAATCATATAAGCGGTATAATCTTCCATCACTCGTTTTGACTTTTGCTCAAAACTTTTCGATTTACCATCTGGATAAACCACTTTTTTAATAAAATGCGGCTTCGTATATTTACCGTCATTACCAAATGCAGCATACGCACCTGCCATTTCAGTTGGCGATACTTCATTTGTACCAATCGCTGTTGATTCTGTCGGTGATGCATTAAATGTAATACCTAACTTTTCAGAGAAAGCTTTTGATTTATTTATTCCTACTTCTTTTGCAGTTTTAATAGCTGGAACATTACGTGATAATTTTAATGCTTCACGCATTGTAATTTGTCCTAAATACCCTCTATCTGAGTTTCTGACATCTTGACCACCAGTATACTTAAATGGCGAGTCATCGACTTGATGATAAGTAGCCCATTTTAAATATTCAATTGCAGGAGCATAATCAAAGATCGGTTTCATTGTTGAACCTGCTGAGCGATCTAATTCAGTTGCCATATTATGACCTTTAAATACAGCCTTATTTTCACCACGCCCACTACCTATAGCACGTACTTCACCTGTTTTCGTATCCATAAATGTGAAAGCCCCTTGGAATTTCTCATTTGGATAATCAATAATATTTGTATTTAAAATATTATCAGCCAATGTTTGTGCTTTTGGGTCTAATGTTGTATAAATTTCTAAACCGTCAGAACCAATATTAGCATCAGGTAATTCTTTTTCAACTTCTTTCACAACTGCATCCATAAATGCAGGGTGTGGCATCGCTTGTAATTCAGCTGCCTTTTCAACACCTTTGTCCACTGGTACTTTCGATGCTTCTTCCATTTCTGCTTTTGTAATATAACCATGTCGATTCATTAACTTTAGTACAACATTTCTTCTTTCTGTTGCCTTTTGAATATTTTGTGGTTTCGACGGGTCGTAATTATTTGGTGCTTTCGGTAAACCTGCAAGCATCGCAACTTCTGGTAATGTTAAGTCTTTTAATTCTTTTTTATAGTAGTTTTGTGCTGCTGTTGCGATTCCGTATGAGCGGTTTCCTAAATTAATTTTGTTTAAGTACATCTCTAATATTTCATGTTTTGAATACTGTTGTTCTAGCTTATAAGCTAAATACACTTCTTGCGCCTTACGCTTTGGTGTTTTATCCATTGATAAGAAGTAGTTTTTAATAACTTGCTGCGTTATTGTACTTCCGCCTTGCGAACCGTAATCTCCTTTTAAACTAACTAAAACTGCACGAGCAGTACCTTTGAAATCCACACCACTATGCTCATAAAAACGTGCATCTTCCGCAGCTAAAAAAGCATTTTCTACTAATTTAGGAATTTGATCATACGTAACGTTTGTTCGCTTTTCTTTTCCGTATTCATATACCAACTTCCCGTCTTTATCATAAATTTTTGAGGATAACGGATTAACAAGTTTTGCTTTTTCAAGTTTTGGTGCATCCTTAATCATTACAAAAAAGGTAGCAACCCCCGCCACTAAACCTACAATACCAAGTAATAAACAACTAATTAAAAACTTACGGAAAAATGATGTTTTACCCTTTGGTTTTTGTTTTTTAGAAGCTGGCTGATTTTTCTTTTTAACTTGTCGTCGCTCCTCTCGAGAACGATAATTTTCTGACATGTTACTTTCTCCTGCCTTTCAATTCTCCCGTTGATTTACTAAAAATATTGAGGCCACCTTCCCAAATATCTTTACATTTAGAAAGTGTGTTCATCGGAAGCATTCAATATTTTCCTAATTCACAGATTATAAATTTTAGATACTCTTAAACAAATTATTTTTTTACCTCTATTCCTTCAAATAAAGCTGCCCCATTACGCATAAAATGGAAGAGATAAAATTTTAATACCTCGTATAAATAATATACCTTTTTTTCAAATGGTCAATATTTTCTTATTAATTTCATCAAAGGTGAGATAAAAATAGCATATCGATATGAACTTCGTGTGAACTTCTTTATAAATAGGTATAACAAAGATTTAATATATTGGCTATCCGTATTACTGCTGCTTTACATATTCATATTTCAACAACCTAATCCTCATTTCTAAAGGAATTTATAAATAAAATTAAGGAGTTGTATGCTTATGAAATTATCTCCTGTTATATCAAAAAATTTGATTGCTGTTGGTTATAATCCCTTTTCTATGATTTTACGAATCCAATTAAAAAATGGCATGTATGATTTCTTTAATGTACCTGAAAGCATTTACAATGGCTTATTAAATGCACAATCTAAAAGTTATTACCATAAAACTTACATTAAAAATTCTTTCCGCTACACTAAAATTTAAACTTAAACACCAAATAAAAAGAAAGGAGGTTAATCCCCCTTTCTTTTTATACTATTTTCACAGACGAATTATCTTCTATTCCTCTTATTAATTTCATCATATGCTTGAATTTGTTTTCTCACTCGCCAATCCGCCTTTTTATCATGTACGACTAAAATCGCGTGTATGGCGCCTGGAACCCAAAATATTAAAGTTAATATGAAATTAATTATTGCTTGAAATGGCTTTCCGCAAAATAATACAGCTACAGGTGGAAGTAGAATTGCCAATAAGTACATCATCTCTTGAAAACTCCTTATTTTGGATTTTTTATAACACTTCTTTTCATATGCAAGCACACTCTTTGATTTTGGAGTTACACAAATTTCAATTAAGCATTTATAACATTTCTTCTATAATATATATTCTATCCATATGCAAAAAAACCTACTAGACCAAACTCTTCCTACCTATTTAATTACATTTTACATCCGCTCTTTCAATGCGCATTTTAAAATCCTTATTATTTTCAAAACTTTTCTCCTTCTCTACTGCAGTTAATCCAATCGCAGAAATTACCGTTCCTATTGCCTGTATCCAAATACCAATCAGTGCTATTATCCTCTCATTCTTCTTATCAAGAATACGATCTTCGTTTTCTACTTCATCCTTCGATAAATTAATTATGCCTTGATACGCTTGTAGTCCGGCCCCTAAGCTTTGCATAGAATTGCCTAGTACAATGATTCGCTGTATTACTTTCATCTCAATCAAAGCTGCTTCTACTCCTAAAAAAGCACCAATCGATTGTAAACTGTTCCCGACAATGATAAGATAATCATTCTCTGTTAATTGTTCATTTTTATTAAAATATGTTCCTATTACATTTGATATATTCCCTAATGCCAATAACTCAATTCCCATTTTATCCAGTGTTTCACTTTCATTCTGCAAACATATATTTCGATTTTCTATTTCTTCTTCATCTTTATCTTCATCTTCGGTATAATTAGTCGCTATAATTTGTAAAATATACCCGAGGGCTTGTAATGAGCTTCCTATAATAACAAGGTCCGATTCAATTTTCTCTTCCCCAATAAATCCTCTTGTCGTTCCAATAGCAGCTGTAAGATTTCCTCCTACTTGATACCATGCTCCTGTCACTTTTAAACTGCTTGGATTCATTTTCATCACCTATTTTGATATTTTCTCGTGCTTTCGAAATAACCAAAAGTCACTCTTAATCAAATATTTTATTTTCCATATGTAATTTTGTGCATTCTATAATGTGTTACTAATACAAAAAGTACCTTAAAGGTACTTTTTCAGCCAAAGCGTATATCACTGAAATTACATTGAGTAATAGATACTTATTTTTAAACACATGCTGGGCATGTCAATGAATCTCCATTTTTATCTATTGTTATATTCAATATATATCGAATCGCATTATGTGACCACATTTCAGGTGTGGGTGATTCATTAACATACTGTGGTGCACATGAATACAGCATTGGAGTGCTAATACCACCGCCAGGATCTAAAGCAACTACAGCCACGCCATCAGGCAATTCCAGTGCCATAGATTTCGTGATACCTTCAATTGCAAACTTCGAGGCACAGTATGGTGCAAGATTTGCTTCCCCTTCTCTTCCCCAACTAGAACTCATATTAATAATAATTCCTTCTTTTCTATCTACCATTGCTGGGACAAATGCTCTTATTACATTTACTACACCATTCACGTTTACATTCATTACATTTTCAAATTCCCCAGCGGTAACTTTCCAAATTGGTGCATTTTGATTCACAATTGATGCATTATTTATTAACAAGTCGGGAGTCCGATATTTAGTAAGGATATCATTTGCCCAACTACTAACTTGCTGCGAATCTGAAACATCAATTATTTGAAAATCATGTGTATTACCGTATTGTTTTTTTAGTTCTTCAATTTTATCTTTTGAACGTCCACAGCCACATATGTTCCATCCCAATTCATGAAATCGATCAACCATCGCGCGTCCTAATCCTTGCGTCACTCCTGTAATAATTACGAGTTTTCTAATGTCATTTCGCTTCAATTCCTCGCCTCCCTTTACCATATTTTACTCCTTTAACCTTCATTTAGCTATTTACTAAAGTATTAAAAACACTTCATACTTTAGAAGTATTTTTAATACTGCACACATAAACAAAAGAGTAACCATAATGGTTACTCCCGTTTACATATTTAAAAATTCGTTGCTTATTTCATTATTACTTTTAAATTTCAACTTCTCTTTCCCACATTTTTCAAAACGATACATATAAACTGTACCTAATTTACCTACTTTAAAAGCCTCATTATCCTGCATTTTCATAAAACTATATTTATGTTTATAGTGCGATTCATCCAAATAATTTCCAATCCACTTTTCAACATAACACAGTCCACTTTTGTGAAAGAATCTTCAACTAGCCTGATTACATACTTTTATTTAAAAGCTCAATTTCATATTGTAATTTTTTGAATTGCTCAAAATGCATTGTTATAGATTGACTGCTACCAACTTCAGCACTTTGTTTCACCAGTAATACTCCTGTATCATGAAAAAGCGCTTCAAGTTCTTTTCTGATGGACACTTTTGCAATATGAGCTGTTTTAATTGCAGATAAAATTGCAATCTCATTAAACTTTAATTTTATTTCATTTGGACAAAATGCGTTTTCAATCAATATAACTTCATTGCTATAAATAAGCGCAACAAGATTACTTGATTTTGCATCTGATAAATCTACTTTTTTTATAACGTTATTCATAACATTTTGCCTCCTTTGTTTTCGTATATATTAATTATACAAATTATTTCTTTTTTATTATCCAACTCATATTAAGTTTAACACACTTTTATTGAAAGCCACGCTTGAAACGTTTTACTATTCCACAATTTTTGTTACATGAACCATTTGGACTTTACTCCCATATAGTAATGTTAACAATTCATTATAAAGCAGGTGAAAATTATGCCCTCAGTTGTAGGGAATTTAGTTGTACAAAATAGTAACGGATCATTTAACTTAGGTGATTTCTACAACGTTTCTCCGAAAGAAAATACGAAAGCTTACAATGGATCTGGCGCATCAAACGTTGGTTTTGTTGTTAATACTTTTAACGGTGTTAGTGCGACTAATACGTTTGATTCGGACCTTGCAGATCAAAATCAAGTGGGTACAGCCTAACCCTATTTTTCAGCTTTCTGTATAGGAATTTTAGATTTGTCTATACTATAATCAGGCTGTTTCACAGCTATTATTGAATGTTGGAGTACCCTATCTTTTTCTCCCTTTCCCTGGGGCTTAGCAGTTAGCATGAAGCTAGCTGCTATTTCGCATTATTTCTTCCATCTATCAGAAATAATAGAAGCTAGATATTAAAGTTCAGCTTCTATTATTTCAATTACATCTATAAAACTAAATACACGTGTTTTATAAAATGCGTCTGTGCACATTATAATCTGCCTTACCGGGTCTATATGAACGACTGTCATATAACTTGTAAGTATGTAGCCATCTTCAAAATATGTCACCAATATTTCTTGCTCAGACAATAATGCCGTTAGCAATTTATCAGAAATTCTTTCTTTTTCTTCATTTGTTACTATCGGCCTTTGCACTTTTAATTTCTCACCAATAACCTTTCTCATACTTAACAATTGTTCCGACATTACTGTAAATGGAACCCACTCTCTTTCTTCTTTCTGCCTCTTTACATGATTCATTTCTTTATCTCCTTGATCATTTATCCACTCTATTTCACACATACTGTTACTCCATCATTTTTAGTAATTACTAAGTTCGTATTTATTTCTAAATTGTATAATCTCTGTACCAAAAAGAACATTTGTTCTAATTATACACGAACCTACGTTCTTTTGAGAAGAGGCATATTTATATTTTTTTTCCCTTAAAACAAACTTTTCACTCTCTACACATTGAAATACATTTAGCGAATAAAAAACGATTTCACATAAAGTGAAATCGTTTTTTCTAATACGTTATATTTTCAAGTTTATTTTTTTAACTTGACTAGCTTTCTTTTTTTGCATGAACCATTCTTAAACGCAAACATACATTATAATGAAAGAATTCACAAAATTTAATAAATTTATAATGTAACTCAATTTATTCCTTATAGGTTTTCTGTGAAAAGAGGGCGATTTCCACACTCTCTTTTCGCACATATCATATTACAATATCAAATACTCCTTTGCTTTCATAATAGTTTGATATTGCTATCATTCATTACATATATTTAGGATGTATGGTTATATGTAACTCTCTCTCCGTTTCTCCTCTTTTCGGATGACGAAAATACTCTATTTCATATTTTAACACTTCATACTCAACCATCCCGATTTTAATCCCTTTCGTTTCTTTTAATATAGCTAATAAATCACTTATATTTTCATCATTCGATTCAAAAACTTTCCCTCCGTCTTCTCTTTGAAAAATCACTTTCATATATTCTCCCCCACTTTCATTTATTCATCTAGTAAATAATACATTTAGAAATATTCATAACAAAAAGAACATCCTTTTTAATAGAATGCTCAACTTTTCACTTCCTATAATATTGCAAATGTTTATTCAAAAATATTATATGTACTATTCTTTAAATTATGTTGATCCACTATAAAAATTTATATACTTAATTTATATGTAATAAAATAATCAAAACATTACTATATCAACATTTTTTAAAACGATTATTATTTCCCATTTTATTTTCCCACAATTTCCCATTGTAATTCTTAATATTTAAATGTAATATTATATTGTCTTACTATCTTTTTTATAACACACACACTAATTAGAAAAGGGAACTCTATATGAGTTCCCTTTTCTAATTAAAGTTACATAATACTTCTAGAGTTTTACCTTTAAAAATTTCATATGAAGATGCGAAATTTTATTTTATTTAGTTTTTTGTTTTTTCTTTTTTACTTATCCGAATCATTCTAGTATGATTGTGTTTACCGAAGAAGTCTGCATTCTTTTTTCAAAAAAACAAAAAACAGAAGTCTAGCAAAATGCTACATTTCTGTTTTTTCTATCCGTATTATTTCTTTTCTAGAAATTTAAATGTCTCTTTAAATTCTTTATCATTCACCTTAATATCAGCATCTTTTAATAAATCATTGACTACTTGCTGTTTCCATTTACCTGTCGTATCTTGTAATCTTTGTTGTTCTAAATCTTTACGGATCTTATCCTTCACTTCTTCAAATGGTTTCAACTCTTTTTTATCGGTCACTTTAATAATATGGTAACCGTAAGATGTTTTAACTGGTTCACTTACTTGTCCTGCATTTAATTTATACGCAGCTTCCTCAAATTCTTTAACAGTTTGCCCAGGGCCAAAACCAGCTATTTCCCCGCCCTGTTCCTTTGAACCAGTATCTTCTGAGTACTGCTTCGCTAAAGCGGCAAAATCTTCACCATTATTAACTTTCTCTTTTACTTCTTTAGCGGTTTTTTCATCTTTTACTAAAATATGACTTACCTTCATTTCAGGTTTATAGTTATCTTTTACATCTTTTTCTGTGACAGTCGCTTTAATCGCTTTTTCAAATGCAATTTCTGGTTTCATTTTTTCTTTTAATTCATCTTCGTTTTTTAACCCAATTTTTTCTAAAGTCTCTTTAAAGTTGTCACCCATTTTATCTTTTGCTTCTTTTACTTGTTTTGTTACTTCCTCATCTGAAACTTTATATTTATCTAGCAGCGCCTTACTTAATACCATTTGGTATAATGTACTTTCTCCATATTTTTGTTTTAATTCTTTACTTAACTCTTTCTCTGTAACATTTCCTACTTTTGATGTTACTACGTTGTCTGAGGAACCACATGCAGATAATGCGAGTACCACGCATGAAATAATTGTTCCCAAAAATAGCTTTTTCTTTTTCAATTCAAATACCTCACTTTTATTATTATGCAACGTAACTATACACCGCTATTGTGAAAACAGTGTGTTTTCCATATGTAATTCATTTCATTTGAATCAAATATGTATCATATTTTTTATACACAAATATGAAAAATCTTCTCACTATTTATTAATGAGAAGACTCTTTATGAATGCCTCAAAAACATTTAACGACTAAGGTTACTTAATGATTAAATGTTTTTCCGGTATCCAACTACTTTGTCCGATATCTACCGCATTTTTTACTCTTCCCCACACACGGTAAGATGTTGATCCATCTATATTTCCTTTATAATTAATACATTCAGGCTCTCCATAATAATTCACTCCGTACCCGGCAGGATATTTTGAAGAAGCATAATACCATCTCACATCAAAATGTTTTAAATATACCCACTGCTTATCATTCCCTAAGCAAATCATATCTTTATCGCCGCCTCCCCAATAACTGTTTAAAATTAAATACGGGATTTTCTTAGTGATTGCACCTGTATACTGGGGGTTCACAGGATTTTCATATAAATTTATGCCGCATCCATCAGGATATTTTGAAACTGCAATACCAATACCACTTGATTGCTGCAAATCCACTACATTAGATTGATTTTCTTGATTCGAATCTATAAACCAGGAAAGTGACTTATTTCCTATTAATTGATTCAAATCACATTTCCCGATCCCAGGAACATTCCCCGAATCCGTATATTGCCAAATATCACACTGATATGCCGGCTTATTCCCTCCATAACGAGGAATCCATACAAAATCAGCATCAATATTACGCGCTCCAAACGATACATACGTGTGATGCCCAACATATAAACCTACTTTTTTCGCACCTAAACGACGTAATTCATCTATAAATACTTGTGTCCCGCCTTGCATATCTATCATCGTTTGTACTTCAACATCCGCCACCCAAAACGCAGCAGACTTATCGCCACGATTCCAAAAATCTTGTGCCTCTTTCTTTGCATCTGCAATAGAAATAAAACGACAAAATGCATAATTACCAAACGGAACACTATGCTTCTTCATTTCATTCACATAATTTTGATACATAAAATCCACCGTATTTGAACCATCTTGCACTCTAGCAATAACTAAATCTAGTTGAGGCGCTGCAATTTCCCAATTAATAGTTCCATTCCACTTTGAAATATCAACAATATAACCCATTACAATTCAACTCCTTTTTATTATCATATTCAAAGCTTGTTTTAGCGTAATCCACATGTATCTATTACTATCTATCTATAATATAAATAAGAAGAAATCTTTATTTTTTGAAATATATAATCTTTAAAACTACTTCTTTCAATCTCTCCTCTAACTCATATAAAAATTTAGGTGTGAAAATATCTATTTATTTAAAAATAATTTTTCTGGTGATAATAAAAAAATTTTCTATATGTCCTATGTTTATTTGCCTGTACGTAGAAAACCCATATATGTAAACTATCTTTTTATAATAGCCTAGTCTAACACTCATTTTTTATTTCATTACTATCTGTAATCAACAATTCCATACGCTATCCAGCCTATTTAAAATTGAGTAAAACTATAATTATTTTACATTTTACCACTGATTGCAAGCCAATAAATTTTGGTACAAAATAATATTAATACATAAAAAAGACATTTCCGATTTTTGAAAATGTCTTTTTGCATCTTAATAAAATAACTTTGGTTCTAAATCTGTATTTTGTAATTGTGGATTTTCACTGTTCATAACGCAACTTGTGGAAAATAAAATTGGGATATCACAAACATCATCCTGCATTACATCACGAAACACATTTGCAGCAACACCTGTAAACGTTTGACATAGATTTGAAATATCATCATTAAAAAATTGGATCACTTCCGCTTTAAAAACTGGAAATACAACATTCACTCCACCAGGGAACTGAGGCTGTACCACAACTTGTTCAAAATAAGGATTATTCTCTAACGCTACTTGAAATAAATGCGCAATTTCAAATGCATCTAGTGGACAAGGAAATGGATTTACAATTTCATTTTCATTATTCGTTACAATAACCGTTACACTTACATTTCCAAATTGTACAGAAGATTTTAGAAGCGTTGCTAATGCTCTCGCTTTTTCATTACTTAACGCATGCACTAAAATAATATAATTCCCGCCAACCGGAATAAGTGGCCCCACTGTAACTGTTGGATCAGCACCAATTGAATTTCTTAGTTCATTAAAATATGTGATCCACGGTGGTGAAAGCTGTGGCTGAGCTTGTACATTTTCTTCCATTCTTTTATTACCTCCTCATACTATTCTTACTACCATAATATGTATCAGGACATAAAATGCATTAGATAATTAAATCATTTTTCATATTATATTAATTAAGCATTTCATAGAGTATTCTCCGCTTTTTCCCACATGTTTATGTACTTATACTACAATGAGGTTCTATATTATAATCAACTTAACAAAGATTTCATATTATATAAATACACCTTAATAATCATTTAAATCAAAAGGTGAAGCATATATATTGTGGAATATTAGGAGCTGATTTCATGAAAAAAAAACCTATCGTGTTCAAAGTTCCACCGAATTCAAAACTAAAAGTTACATTTTTCGGTCCTTGTAACGAAGTAATTACAAATGTTTCTATAATTAATCAACTACTCACCCCTAAATGCCAAACTATCACGCAATATCCAAACTTTAAGAAATATGTAACTGAAGTACGATCATTATCCCATTGTTAGTCCCCATCATGCACGATTTTCACAACTTTGTTACCTAGATTATTTCGAAAAAAAACAACTACATCCCTAAATTAAAATTACTCATTTCATGATATTCCATTGATAATTTATTGATTCTTTACACGTTTTCATTAAGCACGCATATATTATCGTATGGAGATTATCCACTCATAAAACCTATCTTTCTTTTGAGCATACTTTTTATGTATGCTCTTTTTTTATGTCCATCGTGTGGACTCGACAATAACCTTCTATATATTATACTCTCACTATTACCATTCATTTCTCTTCTATTAAAACATTATATCTAATTCATAAAACACTCATATAATAAACGACATTGAATCTGATTGCTTATATATTTTAGAAAAACAATAAAAAGCCCACACTATTTAGTGAGGGTCTTAACAAACTTGCTATAAAACATCTACTTATCAGCTTCATTCAATTGGAGAAGGAAACCTTGCCGCTTCAAAATGAACAGTATTCAAACCGTTAACGTTTTGTACAATAACGCCATCAATACTACTCTCTGCGAAAATTTCAACTACATCCCCTGCTTCTAATTGAAGAATAGAAGTGACTGAAACATCATTATTAAAAAATACCCCTGTCCCAAAGAAATCATTATCTATAGCTATTGCTGCATTTCCATTTACACGAATTTCTACTCTAGCTCTGTAATTCACATTAAAATCATTTGGAGAAAATGTTATATTTCCTAATACACTATATACTCCTCTAGTCTTCGGCTTAAAAGTGGATGTTACTGGATTATATTCATTCGCTAAATCAAATTGTTCATTTTGAAATAACACTTTAGCAGACGTATTTGCCAGAATAGGTTGATTAACCGTATTCACAGCTCTAAATGCCGACGCTCTTACAAGCTCCTCTTTCTTATTACCACAACAATTTACTTTTACATACTTCCCATCACATTGACTACTTTCCCTATAACAATCATGACTTTTCTTTTTGTACTCTTTACAATACTTACAGTAATAATAAGACGTAGTAAGTCCCCCTTTAAATTTATTATTACATACTATGCAAAATTGATTAGAAAAGCTTGGATGAGCTGTTACTATTATTTTTTAAAAAATGAATCCCCACCTGTTTGGTGAGGATCTATTTTTAAACTTCTATTCATTTTTAAATTACCTAATTTATTTAGTAGGAGACGGAAATCTTGCCGCTTCAAAGTGCGAACCATCTTCTAAAGGGCTTAAAACACCATCTATACTACTTTGTACATAAATTTCAACTGTATCTCCTGCATTCAATTGAATGATTGTTGAAACACTTACAACATTTCCAAAACCTATTGGACCAAAAAAGTCATTATCTATAGCTATTGCTGCATTTCCATTCACACGAATTTCTACACGAGCTCTATAATTTAAATTTGTATCGTTTGGAAAGAAACCAATCGTTCCAATAATAGAATATACGCCTTTCGTCTTCGGCATAAAAATAGACGTTGCTGGATTATACTCATTTGCTAAATCAAATTGTTCATTTTGGAATAACACTTTCACAAAAGTATTAGCAGGAACATTTTGATTTACAGTATTTCTAGCTCTAAATGCTGATGCCCTAACAAGGTTATCCTTGTTGGCATGACACTTACTAGTGTTATTACGACAATCATGTTGCTTCTTTTTATAATCCTTACAATACTTACAGTAGTAATAGCAAGACATACTCGTTCCCCTTTCAAGCTTATTACTACATATTATGCAAGATTGATTAGAGAGGTTTGGACGAGCTATTATTATTTTTAAAAGGGTGCTTTTTACTTGCACCCTTTTGTATTCATTTTATTCCTCTAGATTTATAAATTGAATACTGTTCCATATGGAATTGAAGTAAAAGCAATTCCGTATGGTGTAAAATGTTGCGTTGGGTAAAAATACTCCATAGAGGAATAATACGGTTGTATACCTTGCTGCATTTGTATTTGTTGTTGCATTTGCAATGCTTGTTGAACAGCTTGAACTGTACTTTGTGCCCCGCTATACGTTATAGCCGTACCATACGCTGGTCGCATGCCAACTTGAGAATCCACATATGAATAAAACATTAATTTCAACTCACTTCCGAATAAGTTATTACAAAGTATGTTATGTATAATTATTTCAGTGAGTGCTAAGAGCTAGTCTACTAGCCTTTAGCACGTTTTTCATTTTAAACGTTCTACTGCCCTCCCAATTTCCTATTTCACTTCCAAGTTTCATCTACTATTAATGGTGATTTTATGATCCAAAAATGAATGTACCTCAAATAAAAAACTATATGTGGCTGGCTCTATCAGCCCTCCTTATAAAGGTGAACTTACAACCTTTTTCATACATTCTTAATTTATTAGTATTTGTGAATGAAAAGTCACTTCATATATTTTGGAGGGACTTTTCATTCACGATTTTCCGATAATTCCTTAACAAAATAAAAAAGCAGCTTTTAGGCTACTTTAAATTGCTTTTATCCCCAAGAGAAATGATATATATATTCTCCCGTTACACTTTCATTAATCCCAGTAATCCTTACAAATCGCATTAAGTCTGCTCCTTGAAGAAAATACATCGTAAGTGTAACTGGTACCTGTGACCACATAAATTGATAAAGCTCGTTCACTCTCTGTTTTGTTGAAACAGTTACATCATATACAGGACCATTATTCCACGCAGAAGTTTGAACTGCAGTGAACGGAAGGTCTTTCCCATTAACCACTATTCTTGCCACACTTTGAGTTATGTCCACAACAATCTCCTCCGCTATTCCATAATTAGACCTGTTTCCATACTCATATTCTTATAGATATTCTTAGCTTTAATAAATGTTTGAGGAAAACCTCTATTCAAATTAATTTATTTTATAAAATAAAAAAGAGGCCTACTCATCATACGAGTAGGCCTCTTTTTTCGCTTTACATAGGCTTCAGTTGCATTTACATAGTATGTTTACTTAACAGTATATGCCCAGCCTTTACGGTCAAGATAATCAGTGAATGCTTTTAATTGAGTATCGCTAGTTGGATCAGTTACAGGATAAACATAGCCATCACTTCTAAGAATTAAGTTACCTGTCATCTTAACTGAGTTTAAAGCACTTACTAATTCAGCCAAGTTTTCTTTACCTATTCCACCAACTTCGACAATATTACGTTTTTGAGGTGGTTGGCTACCTCCACCAGATTGTCCAGTTAAAGCAAAAACGATTGAATTAGCGATTTTATCAACATCCCATTTTGCCATGTCGGAATCATTATCAATGAATCCTAATTCGATAAGAATAGCTGGTGCTTTAGTCCCATTCAATACTGCTAAATCTTTACGTTGTTTCGCACCACGATCACGCCATCCAATATCTTTTGCTAGTTGAGCTGAAATTTTAGATGCTAGTTCATTCTGATCATAATACAGCACTTCAACACCCTGCCCAGTCCCATCACTTGCATTAAGGTGAAAAGCAATAGCTAAATCTACAACATGTGAATTACTATTACGAATAATATTATTTAAATTTTGAGCTTGAGTGCTTCCTACTTCGTCCGTATCATCATAGACTGTGTGTCCTAAAGCTTTTAACTTGGCCGCAACCGCATCTTTAACTTGACGATCCAAAACATGCTCTTTCCGATTTCCCCAGTTAGCCCCTTGTACAATACTATTGTGTCCTCCATGTAAACTATAACGCGCCATTACTCAACATCTCCTTTTTTATTAGTATATTCAGAGGTTTTCTCATGGTCTGTCCATATACCTAAGTCCATACCAAGTGCAGGCAAATAAGGCGCCAATTCATCTAAAAGCTTTTCGCATACCGAATTTAATATAATAAAATTCAAGTAAAGAAAAAAACCGCAACCCATTTTTTCAGTTACGGAATCTTTTTTGTATTCTCTTTTGAAACGTTCATTATGAATCACTCTCTTTTTCTAACTATCTAGTCCATTTAGTTTTAAAGTCACTCTATTAACGATACTTCCCCATAAATATCTAAAGAAATTTCTAATCATGCCATCCCAGCTACTTGCAAAAAATGAAGAAAAAGCTTATAAAGAAAAGTGAGGTTCCTGATATTCGGTTTCATGATCTAAAGCAATCCTTAACATTAATGTTGCAATAATGTATTTAACTAAAGATCGTAAGCGAATGATTAGGACATGAAAGAGTAGGCATCACATTAGACACCTACTCACAAGTTGTACCAGACCTACAAGAAAAAGCAGTCGAAGATTTTGCAAACAATCTATTTCAAAAATACTAATGTTTGCAATTACGGATTTCGCATAAAAATACTAGCTTATCCGTGTAACATTGAGAGGAGTCAAAAACATGAGAGAAATCAAGTCTGAAAAAGAATTCAAAGACATCATCGCAAGTGAGGAGCCAGTAGTTGTTAAGTTCTTTACTACATGGTGCCCGGATTGCGTACGTATGGACAACTTTATCGGAGAGGTAATGGAAGAGTTCAATAAGTTTGAATGGTATTCTATTAATAAAGATGAGTTTCCAAGTATCGCTGAAGAGTATCAAGTAATGGGTATTCCAAGTTTACTTGTATACCAAAATGGTGAGAAGCTAGGCCACTTACATAGTGCTAACGCAAAAACTGAAGAGCAAGTTACTGAGTTTTTAGAAGCATACTAAGATGAAAATCCTCTGAAAAATATTTTTCAGAGGATTCTCATCTTTTTTCACAATTATTGTCGTAGCTCTTTCTTCATGACCAATGTACATAATTACACTCCTTTCCCCCTTCATCCCCTAAGTATAGATGTATACGTTCGTATCACCACTATCATATGTAATTAATATATCGTATTGTGGTATTTCGCCACTTTCCTTTTGTTTTTTCATTTCAATCCACAAATTATGAACCCCATTGATTATTTGTTTGTTTTCTATGTTCATTACATATTTTTCATTTAATCCATCGTATCCTTTACATGTAGATATTGATCATTTAGAAATATAATACTTCTTCACAATTTCATCATTTGATGAATTACATCCAGTCATTATTAGAAAAATACATAGTAAGAAAAGTATTCGTTTCTACATCCACCTACCATCTTATCCCTTTCATTGTGAATAATTCCCAATTATATTCATACCCTCACTTTGTACTTTTCAACATATTTTTCCTTAACGAAACTTTGTTAC
The DNA here is from genome assembly GCF_016483345.1 of Bacillus cereus group sp. N24. Taxonomy (NCBI): domain Bacteria; kingdom Bacillati; phylum Bacillota; class Bacilli; order Caryophanales; family Bacillaceae; genus Bacillus; species Bacillus cereus group sp. N24. Next base: position 297,809 of record NZ_JAEHCA010000004.1, on the reverse strand, counting down.
CCCCTACTTAAAAAGCTATAAAGTGTCAACAATGTTTGTATAGACCCACACGAGTTTCATTTGATACTCTATGTATAGAAAGAAATTCCTTTAAAGAAAGGTGCGTGATTAAAATGGATACTCTTTCTCATAAAGAAGCTGATAAAGGTGCTATTGTCAGCATTATGGCCTACATATTTTTATCCTCTATGAAAATTATCATCAGTTATATTACCCTCTCTAGTGCATTACGTGCTGACGGTTTGAATAACTTAACGGATATTGGTGCCTCTTTAGCAATATTAATCGGTTTAAAAATTTCTCGTAAACCTCGAGATCCAGATCATCCATATGGGCATTCGCGTGCAGAACAAATAGCTTCGCTTGTTGCTTCTTTCATTATGGCAACGGTCGGATTAGAAGTTGTTATTAGTGCCATTCAATCATTTTTAAATCCGAAACAAGCTGCTCCCAATGTACTTGCTGCATGGGTAGCTTTATTTTCTGCTGTCGTTATGTACTGTGTATTTAGGTATACGAAAAAGATTGCAATTCGAACAAAGAGTAAATCATTAGAAGCTGCCGCGAAGGATAATTTATCAGATGCACTCGTAAGTATTGGTACAGTTGTAGGCATTGTCGGCTCACAGTTCCAAATGCCTATTTTAGATCCTATTGCCGCTTTAATTGTCGGCCTTATTATTTGTAAAACTGCATGGGAAATTTTCGTAGAAGCTTCTCATATGCTAACAGATGGCATTGATCCTGATAAAATGGAAGAATATGCTGATGCTATTGAGCATATTTCTGGTGTGGAAAACATTGTAGATATTCGAGCGCGTATGTACGGAAATCAAACGTACGTTGATATTACAATCGAGGTAGACGCTCGTATGGATGTTGGAGAAAGTCACTGTATTACTGACAACATCGAAGCCATGCTTCGAAAAAAATTCGGAATTTACCATGCCCACATTCATGTTGAACCAATGGAAAAAGAACCTATTATGACATAGGTTCTTTTTTTATAAACGCTTTATGAAATATAACACATAAAACGAGCCAGCTACCGCCAGCTGCCCATCCTGCTAATATGTCAGATGGAAAATGCACGCCAAGATATATTCGGCTAACTGAAATAGATAATACAACAAAGCTTGCTATAAGAATAATCAACAGTTTTTTATGCAATGAAATACGCTCTTCAGTAATTGTGACGTATGCAATAAATCCTAAAAAAGCAGTAGCATTCATCGTATGACCGCTCGGAAAACTATATCCAGTTGCAGTAACAAGCTGCGTTACATCAGGTCTTGCCCGTTCATACCATAGTTTAAGCATACTGTTTAAATAACGAGATCCGTAGTAATTAATTGTTAGAAGTAATGCACTAAGCAACTTTTTTCTAACGAGAAAATACATTACAAGAATAATGAGTAACGGAAAATATATTCTTTTGGAACCGATAAAGGACACCCAAGTAAAATAGGTTGTCAAATAATCGTTTCGAAAACTTTGAATAAAGTGTGCGACTATATTGTCAAATTTCTCAATACAAGCGGTATGATACGAAAGTGATAGTGCGACAAAACAAATGAGTAGAGTAAAGCTTAACAAGTATAAATGTCGATATCGTTTCACATACATAACCTCACTATGCAAAAAAATGGAGCGGTTGTTTTAGTTTTCCTCTCCATTTCTTTTTTATGCATAGTTTATTAAAAAATATAATTGTTAATTTTTTGCTGCATCGTTGGGATATCTTCATTCGTTACTGTAAAGCGAATAACCTTCTCATCCAGATCAAGTGCTTCTGCAAATAAACCTGCCAATCCACGTGATTTTCTATCTACTTCCATAATGATTTCTAACCGATCGTGGGAACTTGGTAAGATTAATAATTCTAATTCATCTAATTTCCCATAATACTGTCCTGAAACAGGAATAAACTCAAACTCTTGTGCGAATGGTACTTGCTTACGTAATCGATATGGTAATTCTTCGCATTCTATATGACGCGCTTTAAAACCTAATTGATTTACACTCTCTAATACACTGTTCAATAGTGCATTTGGCAACACTTGAATGTAATCACGGTCACTTGGATCAATACTATTTTTAATATCAAGGCCTGTATGAACCCAAACCGTTTTCATTCCAAGTGTTAGTGGTGCTTCAATTGGCATCTTAAATGAAAATGGAATTTCTTTCTTTTCATTTGGCTCTACAGAAAATGGATCTGTTAAACGAACTCGCTCTAAGTCAAACGTTGCTGTTACTTTTTTATCATCCACTTCTCTTACATATGATGTTGATAACGTTAAGTAAATGCTTTCAATTTGTTGGCTAACTGATCCTCCAGTTATACGAACCTTCCCTACTATCGTTTCTCCAACTACATACTCCTCTTTTTCAAGAACAGTATCTACTTTTGCACTACCAATGCCAACACTCGCTAAAAACTTTTGAAACATGGAGTCTCCATCCTTTCTAAAGCAAAAGCTATATCTTTTTTTAAATCTTGTACATTCTCATAGTACGGTGTTTTTATTTGTAACATTCGCATCAATATTTCACGATTATCATTTTTCAAAGTTAACTCTTCATACCATGGCTTTTCATGTTTTTCAATAGATTCATATCCTGCATATAATAAAAATAACGAGAAATGGCCAAGCGCATAAAAATCGCTACGAAAGTGAACTTCTCGCATCAAAGCTTGTTCACCTTCATACGTTGTAGCTCGTTCATCACCCTCACCTTTATATTTAGCTAATCCAAAATCAATAATACTAATTTGATTTTCTTTCATTAATATGTTCGGAATACGTAAATCTCGGTGAATAATACCTTTACTATGAAAAACTGAAACAATTCCTAATATTTCATATAAAATTTCAAAAACTTCACGTTCTTTATATACACGCCCATCTGAGAAAATATAATCTTCAAAATTTTCACCAGGCATATATTCCATCACAAAAAAGCTTTTTTTATCCCATAAGAACTGATCATAGAGACTAGGAATTGCTTGATGATTCAATGTTTGTAAAATCATTTTCTCTTGCTCAAATGATTTTCTACCAGACTCATATCTTTGTTTACTTTTTCTTAACTGTTTTAAGACTTTATATCTATTTATTTGTAAATCATTAACGACATATGTAACCCCATAACTGCCCATTCCAATTACTGATTCAATTTTATAACGTTCTGCTACAATTGTATTTTTTCGCAGTGGTCTATCAAATAAAGCTAGTACACGATGCCATTTCATCAGCTACTTGAAAAGAAGCTACGGCTTTTACGTTTTCTTTTATAATGTTGGTGTCCATAACCAGAAGAACGTCGCTTATAGTCACTACTTGAATAAGAGCGCCCTCTATGACGATAATCACTACTCGAATACGAACGATTTTTTTTCTTTCCTAATAAAGAATCAATAATTTTTTTGAACATCCCTTCACCTCTTTAGTAAAATTTTCTCTTAATTATACCAATAATTTATAAGCACATTTGTGACAAGTTTGTAAAGAGTAAAAAACGACGAGTTTAGCCCGCCGTTACTTTCAATCTTCCTCTTCATCAAAAACTTCGTCAATCATGCATTTCTCTAATAAATACTCGAATGTAATATCTGCGAGATCTTCAATTTCCTCTCGCTTTGGGACGTATCCCCTTTCAATTAGTTGCTCATAAAAAAACTCCGCAATCTCTTCCGTATCAATTACGACTTCAATTTCCTTCATGAGCATCACTCCTTTATTTCTGTTTTATGAAAAAATCTCAAAATTATGTATATGAGATTAGAAAAATAGTTTTTCTTTTTTTATAGGTCATATCATTTGGACGAGGTGCATACGATGGTAGTACAAGCTATCCAAAAGGGGGAAATAATAATGGAATACCAATACGAAGTAGAACAAACAAAAGAAGAGTTCATGCATGAAGATCAATGGGCAGACTCTCTTATTAAATGGCTTTTTATTTTTTTAATAATTGTAGGCATACCTTATACTGCATATGTTGTTGTTCAATTTATTCTCTCTGTCTAGTTAACTATTTTTTCTCTGTCAATTTAACTAAATAATTATGAACAACATCCATAACAATTTTATATTCTTCATCTTTAAATGTATCAAATAACAATTGATAATCGTTATAAATATCAAGTAACCCGTCTATGATTTCTTGACGATTTGTCTTAACACTCACTTTTTTCGAGTTGTTAATTGACTTTAATTTTCCTAAATCCAATTTATTCATGCCGGCTTTATCTTGTTTCATTTTCTTCAAAATTGCATTTGCCGTTTGAGCATTGGCAAGTAAAGTTAAATCTGATTCATCCGCTTCTAACCATTCACCATCCGTAATTCGTGATAACTCATATATCGTATCTTCCCATGCGTCATTTTTGTATCTCCATACTTCTGTACGAAAACCAACAATACGAAAAACATCTTTATCATATCCAGTCACTTGCACGAGATCACCAAAGGTGAAATTATAATTTAATTCAATCCACTCCGTATCGCCCTTTTTCATTTCTTGCTCTGTAACGTGCTGCAATGTTTGTTCTACATAAAATCCATCGTGATTATTGACTTCGTATACATAAACTCCATCTAAAACTTTCATATTTGTGATTTTACCAACGGTTCCATATAGCGTAATCACGACTATGTCCCCTACGTTGTATTTAGGTTGTTTTTTTCTTGCCATCTCTATCTCTCCTTTTTTTGACGTCGTGATTTTGATAACAGTATATGCAACCTACTTAAAAACGCTTATCACAGAAGCTTATATTCATAAATTTTTTCGATAAAAAAATATCACTACATAAAATTTATGTGAAACGCAAAAAAAGCTAGTAAATAGACTAGCTTTAAATCAAGACATTTCATATAAAAAAACATACAGAATACTTCACTTTCAAGAAGTAATGTATTCTGTATGTTTTCAAATCGTTTTTATCCTTCTTGTATGTATAAATCCCACGCTTCATCAAATATAGACATACTTTCTAGCATTCCACTTAACTCTAAGTATGAACTAATTTCATCATAGTCTTCAGATTGCTTCGGAAAACTTAAATCATCATACATTGCCTCTGCTAAATCTGAAATTTCATTTCTAAATAAAGCTGCGCGATGCTTCATCATATAATGGTAAAATGTCTTTTTCAAAAATATTCCCTGCCTTTCTAACTTGGGTACATTATACAAGGCAAAAAAGAAAAAAACCAGCATAAAAGCTGGTTAAAAGTCGAAATAATTTCTTTTTAATAGTCTTGGTCTTCCCATTAACTCTTCATATGTTAGTTGTTTTGGCAAATCTTTCGTATAAATTAAAAACAACTGATCTTCAATTTCTTTTACAGTATGGTCTGCTTGATAGTCCATTCCACATGAGGAACAAGAAATACATGGTGTCTTTTGGATTTCAATGGCTTTCGTACCATCTGGTAGTTCCCAATACACAGTATTCAAGCTTTCTTTCGCTTCTGTACTGTCACACCACATACAATTCATACTGCATCACCCTCAGTTTTTTTGTCGTTTTCTTCTAATTTAGCCATTTGCGATTGATATTTTTTATCTTTTAATTGGTCTCGCTTATCACGTTTATCTTTTAAAGATGCATGCGTATCATTATCTTCATAGTCTTTACGACGGTTCATACGCTGTAAATCATCTGGAACAAGGTTAAATTTCTTATCGCTCATAAGACCTGCAATACCAACATCTGAACGTTTTTCTTCATAGTTCGGATAAATTTCTTTAAAGTAACCTTCAGCTCTTCCTGGAATGTAGCTCTCTGGTTCTGGATACGTCGTAATAACCCCTTCAAAGTTACGAAGTACAACTTTATCCGCACTTTGTGAAATTAAATAGTTTGGCTGAAGCGCAATTTTTCCGCCTCCGCCCGGTGCATCCACAACGAATGTCGGTACTGCATAGCCAGAAGTATGTCCACGTAATCCTTCAATAATTTCAAGACCTTTAGAAACTGGTGCACGGAAATGTCCAATACCTTCAGATAAGTCACATTGGTAAATATAATATGGACGTACACGGATTTTTACTAAGTCATGCATTAGCTTTTTCATAATTGGAACGCTATCGTTAATACCTGCTAAAATTACCGCTTGGTTTCCAATTGGAACACCCGCGTTCGCTAGCATTTCACATGCTTTTTTCGATTCCTCTGTAATTTCAATAGAAGTGTTGAAATGTGTATTTAACCATACTGGATGGTACTTTTTAATAATGTTACATAAGTTTTCTGTAATACGTTGCGGGAATACTACTGGTGCTCTCGTTCCGATACGAATAATTTCAACATGCGGAATCTCTCGTAAATTTTTTAATACGTATTCTAAAATTTTATCATTAATTAGAAGACCGTCACCACCAGAGATTAAAACGTCACGTACTTGTGGTGTTTCACTAATATAAGCAATCGCATCGTCTAATTGTTTCTTCGGTACACCCATTCCAATTTGTCCACTAAAACGACGGCGTGTACAGTAACGACAATACATAGAACATTGATTCGTTACTAAGAATAATACGCGGTCAGGATAACGATGTGTTAGCCCTGGAACTGGTGAATCTTCATCTTCATGAAGTGGATCTTCTAAATCATATTTCGTTTTATATAACTCTTCCGAGATCGGTACAGATTGCATCCGAATCGGACAGCGTGGGTCATCAGGATTCATTAGCCAAGCATAATACGGTGTAATATTTAACGGGATCGTTTTCGTTGAAATTTTAACGCCCTCTTCTTCTTCAGGTGTTAAGTTAATCACTTTCCTTAAGTCATCTAACGTTTTGATCGTATTCGTTAATTGCCAAACCCAATCATTCCATTGCTCTTCAGTAACATCTTTCCATAATTCGATATCCTTCCAGTAACGATTTGGTTTGTATACATCATGTAACATTGCTATTCCCCCTTTTTATACGCTCATCCTTTATATAAGCAATTGTTATGCCAACTTCATATTCTTGATAAGTAAATGTGCGAAATACCCTATTATATAGGAGAAAAAATATTTTCAAGTGCAGTAATAACAGAATATTAACTATCATATTCATTACCTTTTATATATGTAAACGTTCTTTTATTGGTGCAAACACACAAAAACCGCCGATTATTCGGCGGTTTTGTCGTACTTGCTCAGTTTATATTGAAGCGTTTGACGCGGAATACCTAACATTTTTGCTGCTTGCAAAATATTTCCTTCCGTTTCAATCAACGCTTGGTCTATTAATTCCTTTTCTGTTTGATGAAGAGCTTCCCGAAGCGGTAATATACTTTTCTTCTTTGGAAGTTTCTCTTTCTTAAATATACGAGGTAAACAATTTGCGGTTAATGCATTTCCTTCCGCAATAATGACAGCATGTTCAATTGTATGTTTTAACTCACGAACATTTCCAGGCCATTGATAAGCTTGTAGTCTTTCTTTCGCTTCCTTATCAATTTGAAGTACACCTTTTTTATAGCTTTTATTATATTCTTTCAAGAAATAAGAAGCTAATAGTAATACATCCTCAGTTCTTTCACGTAGTGGCGGGATATATAATGAAAACACATTTAATCTATAATATAAATCAGTGCGAATTTTATTTTCTCGTAAACATACTTCTGGCGGCTGATTCATCGCGGTAATCACGCGAACATCTACTTTCCTCGTCTTATTATCACCAATTCGTCTAATGACTCCATCCTCTAATACACGTAGCATTTTCGCTTGTAAATCGAGCGGCATTGAATTCAGTTCATCTAAAAATAATGTTCCTCCATCTACAAGTTCAAATAAGCCTGCCCGTTCAATCGCCCCTGTATAGCTACCTTTTGTCGTTCCAAACAGTAAGCTTTCTAATAGTGATTCTGGTAAAGCTGCACAGTTTTGTGCAATAAATGGCTTGTTTTTTCTTTTAGAAGCTTCATGAATTGCTTGCACGAACAGTTCTTTTCCTGTTCCCGTTTCACCATATATTAAAACGTTTGCATCTGTTGGCGCTACTTTTTGCGCTAACTCTTTCGTCTGTTTAAAGCGAGAATCATTTGTCACTATCGTCTCAAATGCAGCATGCTTTTTAATCACTTTTTTTCTAGACGATCGCTTTATTTTCGACTGTAAATCGACAATGGTATCAGTTAGCTTTTGAATTGTAGAGTAGTCTTTCGCAATTTCAACAGCACCAGCAATATTCCCATCTATAAAAATAGGTAACGTCGTATTTACGGTACAAACATCTTCTCCATTTAAATTTTGATAATGTTGCACTTGATGTACAATTGGTTTTTTTGTATCTAAAACTTTCATCAATGTACTCGTTTCCCTAGTTAAAGATGGGAACGCCTCTAACAAATGCTTTCCTAACACTTTTTCAATTTTGGATCCATCGTGTTTCGCAGCAACTGTATTATAAAAAATTGTAATACCATTTTCATCTACTGCGTGTATAGCCTCATCAATACTGCCCAAAATCGCTTCAATGACTTCTTGTGTCGAAACTGCTAGCAATGTCATCCCCCCTTTTGCCGAAAATTCAGCAAATACTATGCCGAATTTCCGGCATACCTATGTGCGATTATAAGCATGACGATTCCGTTCTAATATTTTGATGAAATTTATTTTTGATTAGATAAAGTAAAACTTTAATTAGTCGGGCTTTTACGAGCAGCCCGATTCCCACCTAACTTTTTTACTTTACAGCCGAATTTTGAGGCGGGAGCCTTCATGCTTTCGAATAGCTAGATAAATCTTTTACCCATATATTCATATCTTCCAACTTATCGAAAATGTAGCAATTGTTCGCCAGTCTTCCTGTATATGTATAGCCTAACTGATGAAAGGCAGCATTCATACCGAAAGATAGCGATCGAGCAATTGTATAGGAACAGAAAATAGATTTTTCTTGAAGCTCTTCTTCTAACTTAATGAGCAAACTTTTCATAAACCCATGTTTACGATATTCAGGTAAAGTAGCACAATTCGTTAATTCTGCATTGCCTTCCTTTACGTTCATTTCTGCAGATGCTGTACTAATGATTTTCCCCTCAAATTCATATACGTAGTAAATTGTATCGTCTTCTTTCATCGTCTGTAATACATAACTCGCTTCATTTAAAGGTGTCGGATACACTTCAAATACTTTTCCAAAGACAGTTGCTAATTCTTCTGCATCTTCTTCAGTCGCTTTTCTTAACAGAAATTTCTCCGGGACTACTTTTTCTTTTACTTCTTTTGCTTTTACACCACTTAAAATAGTATCTTCCTCAGACCAATGAATACTATTTCGTCTTTCATCATTATTATATTTCACAAAGAAGTATGCATCGTGTCCTTGAAAATAATGAGGTATCGTCGCTTCCAATAAGAAACCGAAAGAGAGCCATGTTGAAACATGCTCTCCCTTTCCTTTAATAATACATTTAGTGAAAGAATGTTTCTCTGCTAGTCCGTCAATTGTCTGTATAATACTTTCAACATTTCCTGTATAGTGATCTATTCGAATACGTTTATTAAAATAATCTAAAACGCCTTCTACTGTATGGCAATTTGTCTGCTCTCTAAAAGATTCATAGTATTTCATTTTTTCACCTCACACCAATCTAGTAATGTACATGCAATAATTTTTGCGGCAGCTATCATTTTATCAATTTCTATATATTCGTTTGGATAGTGTGCTACTTTCGTCTCTCCCGGACCAAATACTATCGTTGGTACACCTGAGATTTGTGTAAATAAACCTCCATCAGTCCCCCACGGAGATGCTTCAATCATTGGTTCCTTCCCTTCAATTTCAACAAAGTTATGCTGAAGTGTTGTAATTAACTCATGGTTTTCTTCTAGTTCACCAGGAACCCATCTCGCTCCAAACCATTCTACTTCTACTGGATTTTCAACAAACCAATTGTCCACATCATGTAATTCAGCGATCCAACTCTCAAACTCTTCTTTTGCTGCCTCTATAGTCTCATTCGGCGCAATACCATATCTTCCTTCTAAAATTAACGAATCAGGAACAGAACTTGGCCAGCTACCACCTTCAATTTTCCCAATATTAATTGGAATTGGAATCGGAATTCCTTTAAATAACGGATCAGTAATTCGACCATTTCTCTTCTCTTCTAATTTTCTCAAATGATCTATAACAAACATGCTTTTTTCAATTGCACTTACTCCTTCATAACGTGTACCACCGTGTGCAGCTTTCCCTTTTACATGTAGACGGAACCACATTGACCCTTGTTGCTTCGGGAAAAACTTCATATTTGTCGGTTCTGGAATAATGACACCATCTGCCTTATATCCTCGTAATATAGTCGCTAATGTCCCTGCCCCGCCACTTTCTTCTTCTATGACACTTTGAAAATAAATATCTCCTTTTAATTCAACACCAGATTCAATAATCGCTTCCATCGCAAGCATAAGTGCGACATTGCCGCCTTTCATATCCGTCGTTCCGCGGCCATATATACGATTCCCTATTTTCTCACCACTATATGGGTGATGGTCCCATTGATTCACATCGCCTTCTGGTACTACATCAATATGCCCATTTAATATCATAGATTTTCCATCGCCGCTTCCTTTTAAAGTTGCCACAATGTTCGGGCTGTCTGAAAAACTTGTACGTGGTGATACAAAATAAGGATGATCTTTCATTTTAGAAAAAGATGGTTCCCAAATATCAAGATCTAAACCTAGCTCACGTAATTTTTCAATCACAATTGCCTGCGCACCACTTTCATCACCAGATACGCTTTTTTCTTGAATTAACCGTGTTAAAAATTTCACACTTTCCTCTTCATGACTCTCAATATAATCACAAACTTGCTTTTTTAATTGCTTCATATATTATATCTCCCCTCATTCAATAACTAGTAAGTTAGAGCCAATTTGAAACTCAGCTTCCGTATGTCGCTTTATATCTTCTACTGTATACGGGCTCATTAATTCTTGTAAAATGAGTCCACTCGAAGTCACTTCCATAACCGCCATATCTGTAATAATTAAATCTACACATTTCTTTGACGTTAATGGCAATGTACACTCTGAAACAATTTTTGCATTTCCGTATTTATCAACATGATTCATCACAACAACGACACGCTTCGCTTTTTGTGCTAAATCCATCGCTCCCCCAATACCGGGCACACGTTTCCCTGGTACAATCCAGTTTGCTAAATCTCCATTCTCACTCACTTGTAATGACCCAAGAATCGTTATATCTAGTAAACCTTTTCGAATCATCCCAAACGCAGTGCAGCTATCAAAATAACTCGCTCCTGTAATAAGAGAAGTCGGTAAACCTGCTGCATTACATAAATTCTCGTCTTCATTCCCTTTACTTGGCGTTGGCCCCATACCGACGATTCCATTTTCTGCATGAAACATTACATTTATATCGTCAGGCAAATGATTCGGTATAAGCGATGGAATGCCAATACCTAAATTTACAATCATGCCATTTTGTATTTCTTTCGCCGCACGCCTAGCAATCTTATCTCTCACTTCTACGCCCATACCCATTTCCAATTCACTCCTTCCGACGGTACGATATAATTTACGAAAACACCTGGAACGACAATTTCCTCAGGATCTAAACTTCCAAGTGGAACAATTTCTTCTGCTTCTACAATCGTTATGTCCCCAGCCATAGCAACATGAGGATTCATATTCCGCGCACTTTTGTCGAATACAAGATTACCAAACGGATCAGCTTTTTTCGCATAAACAATCGCAACTTCAGCAGTTAATGCAGTTTCAACTAAGTATGTCTTGCCATTCATTTCGACTGTTCGTTTTCCATCTTCAACAATCGTATCAACACCAACATCAACTAAAACACCACCAAGCCCTACGCCTCCAGCGCGAATACGCTCTGCTAATGTTCCTTGCGGGGAAAACTCAATTTGTAATCGTCCTTCATTTAACTGTCTTCCTGCATTTGGATTTGAGCCAATATGGGAAGTAACTAAAGACTTAACCCGTTCATTTGTAACAAGACGACCGATTCCTACATCAGGAAAGCCAGTGTCATTTCCTATTAAATTTAAATTTGTAACTCCCTTTTCTAAAATAGCCTGTATTAAAGTTGGAGGGGATCCAATTCCCCCAAATCCCCCAAACATTAATGTCATATCATCATGGAACAAAGAAATTACTTCCTCTATCCCTTTTAATTTATTGAATGTATTTGTAATTGTTGTCATACGATACTATGCCCTCCTTTTTGCATCATCTCTTCTACACTTTTTGCAAAAATTGAAAGTAATTCATCTAACTCGGAATATGTAGTTGTCATTGGCGGTGCCACAAGCAGTGCGCTATCTTCTTTTCCTGCTTGCCCTGAAACAGCTTGGTATAAAAGGAGACCATTTTTAGCTGCAACCGAAATAAGCTCCGAAGCTTTTGTAAACGGTTGCAATTCTATTCCGATCAGCAACCCTTTTCCACGCACATCCGCAATAATTGTCGATTGTTGCTGAACTTTCTGTAGTCCCTTAATTAAATATTCTCCCTTTTCCGCTGTTTTTTCAGGTAGATTATGTTTCTCCATGTATTCAATAACAGCTAGAGCCGTTGCTGCAGATAATGGATTTGCACTTAGCGTATGACCACTCATAACAGAACGTGACCCACGTAAAATTGGCTCCATAACTCGGTCACTAACAATCGTCGCAGCCATTGGTGTATATCCCGCTCCTAATCCCTTACCAAGCGTCATAATATCCGGTTCTACACCCCAATGCTCCATCGCAAACCATGCACCAGTACGACCAAGCCCAGTCATTACTTCATCCGCAATGAATAAAATATCGTAATGACTACAAATATCTTTAATCACTTTATAATATTCTTTCGGCGGTACAACCGCACCGCCAGCTGCTCCGATAATCGGTTCAGCAATAAAAGCTGCAATATGCTCCGCACCAATTCTTTCAATTGATCTTTCTAGTTCAGTTGCACAAGCAAGCTGACAAGTTGGATATACCTTTTGTACAGGGCACCTGAAACAATATGGGGCTGGAATAGTTGGATAATCTTCCAAAATAGATACGAAACGTTGTCTGCGCAGCGGATGCCCAGACATTGACAAGGCTCCCATCGTAATACCGTGATAGCTCATCCAGCGTGATAAAATTTTATGTTTCCCTTGAATACCGCGCTCCTGAAAATGCTGAATTGCAATTTTCATAGCTGTTTCATTTGCTTCCGTACCACTATTTACGAAAAAGCTCCAGTTCAAATCTCCTACACTTAAATCACTTAACTTCTTTGCTAGTTTTTCAGCTGGTTCACTCGTAAACTGTGATCTATATACGAAAGCAATCTCCTCTGCTTGCTTTTTAATAACATCTGCAATCTCCTTTACGCCATGTCCAATACCTGCCGTAATTGCTCCTGACGAACCATCAAAATATTTATTTCCGTTCTGGTCATACAAATATACACCTTTTCCATGTGAAATCATTGGATACGGCTGACCAACAAGTGGTTTAATTAAGTAATCGCGCATAGCGCTCCCCCATTTCTTCAATTTGTATATGTATATGAAGAAAATTGACGTTTCTTTCATAAAAAAGAATCCTCTGCACAAGCAGTGAATTTATCAAAATACTATTATAAAATATACAAATGAGTGCTAATAAATGTTTCGAAAACAGAAAATTCAGAACTTAAAACGAAGACCAATCCTTATCTATACGCTCAAATAACCCTCCCTTATATAAAAGTAACGTATTACTAAATGTTTTCCTAACATAATGCCAGCTTCCCTCAAATGCCGACATTGTGTAAACTTCGACGGAACTCCCTTTAAACTCCTTCCTATTATCCTACTTTAAATTGCATATTTCCAAAAAAATTTCGACAATTATCTCGCCGCAATGATAACAATCTTTTTATAGAAACTAATTTTCCACATTTAATATTTTCAGTTTATACATAAAAAAAGAACCGATTAACCACATTAATCAGTTCGGCACGACGCTCTTTTATCAATATTACTGGGACTCGCTAAAATAAATCAAAAAACCATACGTTTTACGAATTCAACAGTCATATAACGATTTTTCACACAAATTCCTTCATAACTTCATTCACAATCATAATCGGGATATCCCCATCCCAAGGTGCCACTCCTTCCACCGAAGTTAAACTACCTTTCCTTTATAAATTATGTAGGACAATTATCCCTTTGTATGTGTGTTTGCCTATAAATTAAAAAATCCCTTTACTAAAAATTTTTTATACATGTATTCGATACGTTGATTGAAATGCCCTTATAATTTAGTCTTTTTATATTTTTATTACTCCTAGTAAATATAAGCTTCTATTCAACTTAACTAACTCCATATACATCTCTTTTAGCACCACTTTACTAGCCAATAATACTCAGACATACTTCTCCCAAAATATGTTTTTAATCTTTTACTTTTCCCATTCAGAAATACAAGTTTTTCGCATAACCTCTTTCTCACTTCGCATATAGTTTTAATGATGACAAAGGAGGAATGTGCATGTCTCAATCTGAAATCGAAAAATATGGACAAGAAGCTGTACGTTACGATCAGCTCGCCCGTTACTATCAATATAGCAATCCCAAAAAATATGTAGAACTATATATGAAGTATTACGATGCACTTACAAAACTTGTACAGGCATATGAAAAAAGAGATTCACAAGAAGCTGCTTTACCGTCACATATAAGAATTTTTCATTCTGCACCAAACACACCTGCGGTTGACATTTTAGTAAATGGACAAAAGGTAATCAAAAACATTTCATTTAAGCAATTTAGCCCCTATTTATCATTAGTGCAAGGTAAATATCGCATTGATATCGTCCCTGTCGGGAACGAAACTCCAATTTTTTCAGCTTTAGTACCGATAATGGGAAATCATACGTATACACTTGCCGCAATAAATAGTGATAATCACCTACAATTACAACCTATACTTGATAATACACATATACCATCTGGGCAAGCCAAAATTCGATTTATGCATTTTTCTCCAGATACCCCTGTTGTTAACGTAGATTTAAAAGGTGGAGATCATTTATTTGAAAATGTGCTCTTTAAACAAATAACAGATTTTTTACAAGTTAGCCCTGGTACAGCAGATATTGAAGTTTCACTCGCAGATAATAAAAAAATCCTGTTAACTTTACCTAAATTCGATGTTGAACCGAATATAATTTATACCATTTCAATAGTAGGTTATTCAACTAAAGACCCTAAATTAGAAGCCGTTATACTTACAAATTAAAACAGTCTACACCATTTATTTGGTGTAGACTGTTTACTTTTGAAATGCAATTTGAAATTCTGTCCAATCGCTATCTGAACGACACATAATGGACCCGTTATGTTTTTCTACAATTTGTTTACATACAAATAACCCAATACCAGTTCCTAATTTTTTAGTAGTTACAAATGGTTCAAAAATCGTTTCTACATTTTCAGCTGGAATCATCGGTCCATTATTTTTTATCACAATTCGAATAGCTTGCTCTTCTTCAAAAACATCAATGATAATTTTCCGCTCTTCTTTCATTGCTTCCATAGCGTCAATTGAGTTCATTAAAATATTTAAAAATACTTGCCTCACTTCACTCCGATAACCAACAAGTGGTATTGGATACGGCAAATTCTTTTCAATCGAAACATTTGCATTAACCAAACTCGGATATAAGAACTGTATAATATCTTGGAACAAGTCATTAAGCCAAAAACGTTCCGATTCATTCCACATTTCTTTTTTCGAAACGAGTAAAAATTGCGAGATTCGAAAATTTAATTGATCTAATTCATGCGAAATGATATCTAAATACGATAAACTCGGATGGTCTGCCTTTAATAATTTGACAAATCCCATAATTGAAGTAAGCGGATTACGAAATTCATGTACAAAACTAGCTGACATTTGGCCTAAAATCGTCAGCCTTTCTTTATGTGTTTCATTAATATATTGCTGTTTTTCCTCTAAATTCCTCGATATAATTTCCGAGTATTTTAAAACGGTATAATAAATTAATTTGTCAAAACAAGTATGTATTTTGGCCATAATTGGTTTCAATTCACGAGCGCTAACATCTAATTCACACATCGCTTCAAAAAGTTCATTTCTTCCCACATTTGCATTATAAACAAAGTCTCCAATATTCGCATCTGCTCCTGCTCGTTCAATTGCGATTTTCTCGCATAATGGTTGAAGATAATTTATATCTTTATCTTCCATAGTAAGTTCGATTATTAACTCTAATAAATCCTCTCCATTTTGAACTACTTCTAGTTTAAATGGATCTTTTTCGGAAATTATCATTTTGTTTTTCCAGTTCTCTACGAATTGGTGCCTATTGTTTTTCAAGTGTGAACAAAATACTTCTTTAATATCCTTATCGATTGGAAAAACCTCCATTCACTCCATTTCCATACGACGAATACCCTTTATATTTTGAATATTAACACAAAAAATATGTTTCGTTAATAGATTATTGTCACATTTTGTTAATTTCTGTTGATAAAATTATTTTTTTCTTTCTAATTTAATTATTTATATTCAAATCTCTCTTTTTCCTTCTCATTTTTTTAATTATTTCCGTATTCAAAACGACTTTTTTTGCATCATTTTTAATTCTTGCGTACAATAGGAAGTGAAAGGTGTGAAAAATATGGTAAATAAAAATGTGGAAGACTATCTCCAAGAAGGCATTTATGGCCAAAAGCAAAACAAACCAGAAGAACGTAATATGTATTTAACTACATTACGTGAGCGCGTAGAAATCGCTTTAACTATCGGTCAAGTAATGCAAAGTAATGTATATACTGAAGTAGCAAGTAGCATACGCTCTTCTCAATCATTACAAATCCTCCTAAACGGTGGCATTGCTTACCCACATTTATCAAAATACATTAAATTAGCAAACGAAAAAAATATTCCTTTTACAATTGTTCAAAATAAAGATACAGCAACACCAATCGGTTTAGTATTATCTCATAGCACAGCTGTAGATAAAGAACAAATTTATGTAGAAGATGCTATTTTCAAACAAGAAATGAAGTAAAATAAAAGGTACACTTAATTAAACAAGTGTACCTTTTGCTTTATTTTTTAATACACACTAATTTCATTTCTGTCATTTCTTCAATGGCATATTTAATTCCTTCACGACCCGTGCCACTTTCTTTCACACCACCGTAAGGCATATGATCTACTCTAAACGTTGGAATATCATTAATCATAACCCCACCAACCTCTAACTCATCAATTGCACGCATCGCTTTAAATAAGTTATTTGTAAATACGCCTGCTTGTAAACCGTAACGTGAATGATTTACTTTCTCTATCGCCTCATCAAATTCTTTAAATGTATTTACTGTCATAACTGGACCAAATACTTCTTGGCACTGTACAGATACATGCTCTGGAACATTTGTTAATACAGTTGGTTCGAAAATTCTTTCATCACGCTTCTTACCACCGTATAAAACAGTTGCTCCTTCCTTAATTGCTTCTTGCACCCACATTTCAATTCGCTTTACATCTTTTTTCGAAATTAAAGCTGATACATCCGTTTCCTCATTCATTGGATCACCAACAACAACAGTTTCCATCGCTTTCTTTAGCTTCGAAAGAAATTCATCCATTCTCTTTTCGTGTACAAACACACGTTGTACCGAAATACAAACTTGTCCATTATTAACAAATGCGCCCCATTTCACGCGTTCCATTATCTCATCAGTTAACTCTACATCTTCATCAATAATAACGGCAGCATTGGATCCTAATTCCAACGTAACTCGTTTTAATCCAGCCTTTTCCTTTATTCCGATTCCGACTTTCGGACTTCCGGTAAAAGTAATGGACGCAACATCATCATTTTTAACAATTGCCTCGCCAACAGTTGCACCAGGACCAGAAATGATATTCAAAGCTCCCTTTGGCAACCCTGCTTCTTCAAACAATTCAACTAATGCGTAAGAAGATAATGGCGTTTGATCAGCTGGTTTTAACACAACTGTGTTTCCGGCAGCAATTGCAGGGCCCACTTTATGCGCTACTAAATTTAACGGAAAGTTAAATGGCGTAATAGCTCCTATAACCCCAATTGGTTTGCGAATCGTATAGGCAATCCGCCCATCTGCACCAGGTGCTGCGTCAAGTGGCAATGTTTCACCATATATACGCTTCGCTTCTTCTGCTGCAAATTTATATGTTAGAACAGTACGATCTACTTCTCCCCTTGCAGCACGTATTGGTTTTGCAGCCTCTTTTGCAATAATTTCTGCAAACTCTTCTCTTCTTTCATCCATTATTTGCGCAACCTTCTCTAAAATAGTTGCCCGATCGTATGCTGTTAATGTATTCATTTTTTTCATTGCATTTTTTGCAGAAGTAACAGCCTCTTGAACATCTTCTTCCGTTCCTTGTGCAATTTCCGCTAACGTTTCTTCAGAGTATGGTGCATATAATGGTTTATACGTGTTTACTGACTTCCAATCTCCATTTATATATAAATGCTTTTTCATCTTTCTTCCCCTTCCAAAAATATGTATAAAATAATACTTCACCTAGTGAAAGGTCTGACTTATGTAATTGTATCATAGCCCGTATTCCTCCAAAAACATTATGCTCAAAAAAACTCTGCTATATAGCAGAGTTTACGAGCTAATTTGCTCTTGTAAAGAAATTTGTTTTTCATCTTCTAAAACGACAATCGATTCTACTGTTTTTGTAACTTCTAACCTTTTAATATAGCGCCCGTCTAATTCTTTCACACAAAACTTATAATTTTCAATTTCAATGGAATCCTCTTCAGCAATCTCTATATTCTTCGTTAATATCCAACCACCAATTGTATCAACACCATCATCATCAATCGCTAGACCAAATAACGTATTCACTTCACTAACGAGTACTTTTCCCTCTAGTATCGTCTTTGTTTCACTAACTTGTTGAATTTCTGGCTGTTCATCCGTATCAAACTCATCCTGAATATCTCCTACAATTTCCTCTAAAATATCTTCAACAGTAACAAGTCCAGATGTACCACCATATTCATCTATCAATATAGCAATATGTGTTCTTTCTTTTTGCATTTTTAAAAACAAATCATGAATTGGAATAGAATCAATAACTAAAATAATTGGTCTAACATATTGCTCTACTGTCTTTTTATTAACAGCTTTATGCTGTACAAACTCAGTAAAAATATCTTTAAAATTTACAAAACCTATTACGTGGTCTTTGTCGCCATCAACAACTGGATACCTTGTATATTTTTCACGAGACATTTTTTGCAAAGCTTCTTCAGCGGGCATTTCTTTACTTATAATATTCATTTCAGTTCGAGGTACCATTATTTCTTTTGCAATCCGATCATCAAATTCAAAAATTTTATTTACATATTTATATTCAGATTGATTAATTTCACCATTTTTGTAACTTTCTGAAACTAATAACCGTAATTCTTCTTCCGAATGAACCTCATCATGCCCTTTCGGCGGTTTCAGCCCTAGCAGCTTCGTAATGATTCGAGCTGAACCATTTAATAGCCAAATGAATGGGAATGCAATACGATAAAAGAAAATTAACGGCTTAGAAACAAGCAAACTCACTTGTTCAGATTTTTGAATTGCAACTGTTTTTGGGGCCAATTCCCCTATTACAACATGTAAAAAAGTAATTAACAAAAATACTAAAATTACAGCAAAAATATCTGCGAGCTGAGTAGATATGTTCCAATTTGCAAAAAGCGTGTCAAATATTTGCTTTAGCGCAGGTTTACCAAACCACCCAATTCCAAGAGCTGTAACTGTTATTCCTAACTGGCAAGCCGATAAATATTCGTCTAAGTTTGTAATGACTGTTTTGACAGAAGTTGCACGATTATTTCCCTCTGCAATTAAATTGTCAATTCGTGAACTCCTCACTTTAACAATTGCAAATTCTGCTGCAACGAAAAATGCCGTTAAGGCAATTAAAACAATCACTATACTTATACTATATATGTCCAAATACTTTTCCTTACTTACATTGTAAGCAAGGAAGCCACCTCCTACTTAATTTTATTCAAGTGAAGTAAGCATTCTAATACTCTAACAAAATTCTACATTAGCAACCACCTTTTTATATATTATATGCATACATAAAAAAGATATTTATCATTATGATAATCTAATTCATTTCCCCTCGTCAAATCAAA
The DNA here is from genome assembly GCF_016483345.1 of Bacillus cereus group sp. N24. Lineage (NCBI taxonomy): Bacteria > Bacillati > Bacillota > Bacilli > Caryophanales > Bacillaceae > Bacillus > Bacillus cereus group sp. N24. The sequence goes on along the minus strand of NZ_JAEHCA010000004.1, from coordinate 277,594 downwards.
TTATTCTAAATCTTAAGATGAATCATTTTTATATAAACGATATATTCTTCACAACTTAATTTCGTGAAAAAACACTTTCTTTGCCGATTCCACACTTCTTTTGTCATACCGGAAGGGAACTTACTTCATAGATCGAAATCATTCAACAGGATATATATAGGAGGGATTATTTTGGAATATAAAACACCATTTATCGCAAAAAAGTTAGGTGTTAGCCCCAAGGCTGTTGTCCGGATTGCACAACAATTAAATCTTACGATAGAAAAAAATAAATATGGTCACTTTATTTTCAAACAAGATGATGTAGATCAAATGTTAGAATACCATCGTTCTCAAATTGAGCATTCGCAAAACTCTCAACCTACTCAAAAAACATCATCAAATGATGTTGAAGAATTAAAAACTCAAGTAAACACAATTTTTCAAAACACATCATCAAATGACTTTGAACAATTAGCTACTCAATTACACACAATTACAAGAAGGCTAGATCGAATGGAGGAGCAAATGCAAGATAAGGCAAATGATGTCGTTACGTACCAACTTTTGCAACACCGTCGTGAAATGGAGGAAATGTTAGAACGAATCCAAAAGCTAGAAGCTTCCCTCAAAAAAGAAGAGCCCATATATATTACTCCTGATTCAAAACCAACATATGAAAGAGAAAAGAAACCGAAGCGCCGCAAAATGATTTTTAGTATATTTGGATTATGATTTTTAGACCCTTATTAAAACAATAAGGGTCATTTTTTCATGAAGGATACTGCCATATTAATATATCATTCTCTATATTATATATATTCACTTCTAATTATTTTGTTAACATAATATTCTTACTGTATTCCGCGATTAATGCCTGTGCATGAGCATTCCCTTGAATCACATCGCGAAATTCTTTTAAAGAATACAAATGCGTAACTCCTTTTCGAGCATGAATTCGCACTGGTACACCTTGTAAAGTATCATGAAACTGAAATGGATTGTCTATCGGCTCTATAGGAAAACCGAGTGTTAGTAGATACATATACATTCTTTTTGTAACTGCTGCAATATACCATTCCGCTTTCGTTTCTAACGCATGCACAAATAAAATAGCTGTTAGCCTTTTGAAATGCCCTCTCCCACGAGACGTTTTCGCAATACTTAGCTTGCCTATTTCATACACATTTTTCAAATCTTTCACTAAATCATTTTTAGAAAACGGATAGAAAAACTCAGAATTTGATTGTTCGGGTACCGTATACTTAATACACTCTACTGTACCTATATGATGCTCATCTTCTATTAATAAAAATCGTGTTGGATTTAAATTACGTTCTACGAACATTAAGTTTCTTTCTTCACAAAAATCTCCCCATAGTTGCTCGAACCAAAAATGTTCTTCCTTTGTTTGAACACGCTGGAACATATTTCCCCGCCTTTCCCATCGTCGCTCTGTTTTGATAACGCTTTCACTATCTATCATATAAGAACAAATCTTCGTATGCAACTAAAAATATTTATGACTTATTATATTCTGCAAAATGAATTAAATTCCAACTTCGTCGTCTTTTACCTCACATGTACAGTTATTCTAATAACTTATGTGTATCACTTTTCAAATTACATCCTACTTACTTCCATACAGCATATAATTCTTCTTAATCTAAAAGAAATCCTTTATGAAAAAGGATTTCTTTTACTTCTTATTATTTTTTAACCACTTCTCAAAGATTTGTACCATCCCATGTTTTCCTGCTAATTTTTCTTCTCCTTGTTTCGTCTTATATGGATATAATTGCAAAAAGACACCGCACCCAGATTCAATTTTTTTACTATGCATATGACTTCCTGGATATACACAAATAACTTCATAAATTGCCCGTCGATGAAAAACACGTTTTCCATTCTGTTCTTCTACATACTTTATAGACCAGTATTTATACATTTGCTCAGTCGCTTTCGTATTTCCAACGTGCTGAAAAATATTGTACATTGGGCTATACTTCACTTCAATAATAATAGAAGATTTATATACGTATTTCCCTTCTTCCTTTACATAACAGTCTAAGCGAATATCTGGTTTTTTTGTATCCTCGCCATTATAAAAGTTACTCCCTTTACTTAATGCAATAAGGGGGTGTGTTTCAATTAAGTCATTAAATGCAACGTGGACCTTCATATCATCTTGATGTAAAACTACTGTCGTCCCATCTTGTAACCCATCTACATAAAAATGCTCTTGTATTTGTTCACGAATGGGATTTCTAGCTTTAAAACCAATTTGCTCTAGCATGGAAATAACGATAAAAAAAGCGTAATATTCATACACTAAAAACGTTGGTTTATATACAAATAATAAAGATGGAGATTGATCTGTATATTGTGGAAGTAAGTTTAAATGCTGTAGTAATTGTTGATGTGGAATTGGTAAATCGTATGAGTTCATATTACCCGTTTCAGAAACTTCTCTCCAAAAGGGGGAATATATTAAAGTTTTAAAGTATTGTACACTTTCACGTACAATATGAGCTAATATTTTATATTCTTGTATTTTCACAGAGCTTTTACGTAAATCGGCTTCTTTTAGTAAATGTATATTTTTATATTTTTGCTTCTCTCTATCAGTCACAGATCCATTACGCTCAATTGTTTGCATAATCGTTTTTACAGCTTGAAACTCTTCTAATTTTTTCTTTTTTTCTCTTTCTAATATTTCAATTGTTTGACGTAAAAAACTTTCGGCTTCAAGTAAATAATGATAAAATTGCATCGCTTTAAATTTAAGAAATGCATTTTCCCTACTATTTTTTTGTTCAATAAACTTACGATTATAATATTTCGTATAGGACTTTCTTTCCGCCATTATTGTTCCTTTTCTCGTTGCCTTCCGTTCCTTCACTTCCCATTTATATTCATGTATAAATTTTAAACTTGATTCAATCTTTTTAAAAACTTGTTTTATCTTTTTCATTTTTTGCGGCAGCTTTCTAAGTAATACTAAATAAGAAGAATCCTCAATATCACTAAGGGCAGAGAAAGTCTTTTTATAATAACCTCTATCTAAAATCAACTCATTTAAAATTGACTTTACATAGTTTTGAATCATTTCAAATTGGTCATCAAAAAAATTTTTTGGAACGATTTGAAAAGCACCATAATACGTTGTGTCTTCTATGCGAACTTCAAAATGATATAAACCACATCGCCATGGATAAAAGAATTCCGTTTTTCCATGTTCATAAATTAGTACCTTTTGTTTTTTTTCATTTATTTCGTATTGTGACTCTTTTATATTTTTCTGGCCCTCATACACTTTATTCCATATGAAAGTAATATTCATTGGACTTTCATAATGGTAATGCAATCTTATCGGTTTTAATTCTTGTACTTTGTAAATACATTGAACTAATGCTGTAGTAGATGTGCAAAGACGATTTAATAAAATATACTCCCCTTTTGCCTCTGTTCCTATGATTAACTTTAATACAAAAGGGAGCGTTTCATTCGTATCAACGATTTCTGTTTCATACCGCTCTTCATTTCGCATATCCATACAACTCCAGTTCTCTACGTTTTTCTCTTATATATGCTAAAGAGTGTTCAAATGTAGAGACTCTGTTTGCAAGTGGCGATTGCAAAAGAGGTACTAAAGTCGCTCCCCTTTTTACTTCTTCAGAAAGTAATGACCCAACCATCATTTCAGTACCTCTTAATTTCGTCAGTACACGTTGCTTTATTTGTAAATCAAAACCTTCTTCTCTGCTAATCATATAAGAATGATTATTTTGAAACGGTATATTTTGCAAATACATAGCAATTGCATTTGCACATCGAAAAGAAATTCCCTTTGACGCATCATGTGATGACAATACAACATGCAACTTATCTAATAGCTCTAACTCTTCTTCAGAAAACACTTCAATCATAGATTTCTTTCTGATCCAATTTATCCGAAATTCTCCCGCTGTTACTTTCAGAGGTGGTTGTAATACACCTTTCTCTTGTACCATGCACATCTCACAAAACGGAATTTTTTGTAACGTAATTAAATTGGTTCGGTCTAATAATCGATCAGAGAGTTCTTTCGTTGTTTCATCAAAATTCACAGTACCTACAAAGATAATATTTTCTCCAATTTCAATTGTTGATGGAATTTGGTTTTCTAATTTCTGCGCACCCTCATACAAATTCAAAATACGATTTTCCTTTTCAAGTTGAAGAACAGATAGAAATGGAGTAAACCAATGTTCAATATGTGACATGTTCATTTCATCAAAAACGATTATATACAATTGATTTTGATTTTCTTTTGCCTTCATTAACGCTCTAACTAACTTTGTTTCACTTTCAATAAAAGTACCATTTGGGTGAAGATATCCAAGTAAATCATGTGGTTCTTGATACGATGGAGAAATCGGAATCCAAACCAATTCTTCTCCATACTGTAATCCAAGTGCCTCTGCATAAGCTTGCACAAAGCGTGATTTTCCAACTCCCGGTATACCACCAAGAATCGTTAACATATTGGTTTTTACACTTATATGAAAATTATAAATATCTGTTTCGTCCAAATACATCCCTTTATTACGCACCGTACTTTGTACATACTGTAAAAAGGATGATTCACGCTCATCCCATTCCCATACTTCCTTGTGTACTTTTATATCCTCTACTTCAACTAGCTTCCCTTCTTCCGTTATTCGTTTTTTTAATAGCTCATACACTTGATCACTTACGAAATACAATTGCTCTTCTACCGCGATTTCTACATGCTTCATCCAGTCACTTAAGTCTATATATTTACATTCTCGATTTTGTTCAAAATACGCGATTGAACTAATTGATGACTTTAACAATATATTTCCATATAACCTTCCATCATGCCACAGTAATTCAGGAGACTCAAAGTCTTTTGGATATTTCGGCATAAGAAATGATAAATAACCATTACAAAGCTTTCGTTCTAAAGACTCTCTTTTTTTATTATCTGCAACTTTAGGTGCTGGAATCATTTTATAGCCAGTTGCTATTTCTCTAGGTTCTTCTGTACATATTAACTCCACGTACACATTTCCTCTTTCATAATAAAGACGAAACATAACCAATTGCTTTTCTAATTTCTTCTTCTTTAATTCTGAAAAAATCTTTTCATTCTTTTTATTGCTACATAACCCTTCAAATATATAATGTTCATTTGTAAATTGCTCTTGTAAATTAGATGGTATTGGCGATAGACATTGTACAAAAAAATTCTCTCCATTCTTCTCTCTCTCCGCTTTTATAAATTTCCCGATAAACCTCATATAGTACATTCGTTTTATAAAACTTGGCTGAAGAGCTTTATGTAATTTCATCTTAATCACCTTCTTTTTTCATACTATTCTTAGTGTATGAGAGAAAAAAAAAACTAGAAATAAAAAACCTGACGTTATCCGCCAGGTTCAAAATTAAAACGTATATTAATGAGATGGAAATGCTTTTTTCTCTTGTAAAATAGCATTGTGAGCAATTTTCATTTTAGCCAGTACATATCGTAATCGATCCTCAGCGTTTTCATCTTTATTTTGCTGCAACTCCGCTAAATTCTCAACAGAACTCGCTAAATTTTCAATTACTCCCCTTAGTTCAGGATGATGATTAAAAAAAGATTCTTGTACTAATACTTTCCTTAACTCACTAGCTAAATCAATTATTCTAGACAACTGTTCTTTTTCTTCCATTTTCATCCCTCCTGAATATCTTATGTATTAAATATTCTCTACACAAAGAAAAAAGCCCTTTAAATGAAAAGGACTTTTACATTTTTATCGTTCCAGTTATCAACAGATAAAGTGATGTGATAGCTGCGACAACAATTGCCCACATCACATATCTCTCTATACCTACAAAACAACGATTCCCTTTTTCTTTTCGTGCAAACATGTAAACGATAATCCCAATTCCATATACGATTGAAACGAGTAATAAATTCTTTAAACCCGCTGCATAAATAAGCCATACAGAATAAATAGAGGCAATTAAAGCTAACGAGCCATTTTTTACTTTTGCATCTTTTAGTTCATTTGTAATTACTAATTTGAATTGGTATAGCGCTGATAATAAATATGGTAATAATATTGATGTTGACGCAATAAAATACATAATTTGATATGTCGATTCTGAAAACAGAACAATTATAAATATAATTTGAGCAACGATATTTGAAATCCATAATGCCATGTGTGGCGTTTGCTTTTTATTGGTTTTCGTAAAGACCTTCGGAAACACGCCATCTTTTCCTGCTACGTGAGAAATTTCCGAAACAAGTAAAAACCAGCCAATTAATGTACCTACAAGTGACGCAACTAATCCAATATTAATTGCCATTGCACCCCATGGCCCAACAACATGTTCTAATACATGTCCCATTGAAGGAGTTTCTAAAACGGAAAGTTCTCCTCGCGTCATTGCTCCCATTGACAGAACAGAAATTAAAATATAAATAGACATAACTAAAATTAATCCAAGTACTGTCGCTTTTCCAACGTCCCTACTATTTTTTGCTCTTCCTGATAATACAACTGCTCCTTCAACCCCAATGAACACCCATAGCGTTACAAGCATTGTATTTTTCACTTGACCAAGAATAGCGGAAAGTGAGATTGTTCCTTCTCCCCAAAAATCATGTGTAAATGTATCCCAGCGAAACGCTGTTACCATTACGACAATAAATAATAAGATCGGAACTAATTTCCCTACTGTTGCAATAACATTCATAATGGAAGCTTCACGAATTCCAAATAAAATTAGAAAATGCAATGTCCATAGTAAAAGTGATGCACCTACGATTGACGCAACATTATTTCCACCTTTAAAAATTGGGAAGAAGTAACCTAATGTACTAAACAGTAGCATAATTGTTGCAACATTTCCTAAAATCCCTGCCAGCCAGTATCCCCAAGCACTGTTAAAACCAATATATTCACCGAATCCAGCTCGTGCATAACTATAAATTCCGCCCTCAAGCTCCGGTTTTTGTCTTGCTAACGTTTGATATACGAGCGCAAGTGGAATCATTCCCATTGCTGTAATACACCAACCAATTATCGTTGCACCACTATTTGCTCCTACTGCTAAATCATGCGGTAAACTAAAAACACCGCCACCAACCATCGTTCCAACTACTAATGCGATTAACGGAAAAAATCCTAACTTCTTTTCTATTTGTACCACCCCATCTGTCATTCTAGGTGTTATGTTCGTTCAACTATTAAAGTCACCTTTTTCTCTAATAGACGTTTCTCTTATATTTTTTCAGGAAAACATTACTTATTCTAAAAGAAAATGAAGAAAAATGGAATACTTTTTTGAAAAAATGTATAAGTATGCACAAAAAAACCGCTCATTTTGTAATGAGCGGTCATTTTAAACATATAAAATTGTATATTTCTTGTAAAATTAACGAAGTAAATTCTCTTTTTGTAAAAATTGTTTCGCTACTTCTTCACTACTTTTACCATTCACATTTACTTCATAATTCATTTTTCGCATTTCTTCATCTGTAATCTTTCCAGCTAATTTATTTAATACTTTTTCAAGTTCAGGATATTTTTGTAATGTCTCTTTTCTTAATAACGGCGCACCTTGATAAGGTGGGAATAATCCTTTATCATCTTTTAGCACTTTAAGTCCGTATTGCTCCAATTCACTATCCGTTGAATATGCATCGATTACGTTCACATCACCAGATTGAATTGCACTATAACGCAGTTTCGGTTCCATCGTTTTAACATTTAAAAACTTATAGTTATATAACTTTTGCATTCCTTTATAACCATCTTCACGATCTGCAAATTCTAATGTAAATCCTACTTTAGCTTCCTGTGCAATATTTCCTAAATCAGAAATTGTATTTATATTCTTTTGATCTGCTATTTTTTTCGGCATCGCTAGTGCATATGTATTGTTATACTCCATTGGATTTAACATAACCATATTATATTTTTTTTCCATTCCAACGCGAGCTTGTTCATATACTTCCTCACGATTTGTGCTTTTCGGTTCTTCTTTCACGAAAGTAGATAAGGCTGTTCCTGAAAATTCTGGGTATATATCTACTTCACCTGATTTTAACGCTTCAAATACAAATGCTGTTTTCCCAAGACCCGGCTTTAATTCTACTTGTAAATCTGTATCCTGTTCAATAAGTTGTTTGTACATTTGAATTAAAATTTCTGGCTCCGATCCAAGTTTTCCAGCAATAACTATATCTTTCTTTTGTGTATTCCATAGAAATGGAGTAGCAATCATAACTACAACTATACATATCGTCAATATAACGCGCTTAGAAGAGCGTTTGGGACTCTCAAGTATGCGAAGTACTATATCAAAGAATAAAGCGAGTAACGCAGCTGGTACGGCCCCTAAAATGATAAGCGCATGGTCATTTCGATCGATCCCGAGTAGTATGAGCTTACCGAGCCCACCAGCACCTATTAAAGCAGCTAATGTAGCCGTTCCAACAATTAATACCATCGCTGTACGAATACCAGCCATAATAATTGGCAACGCGAGCGGAAGCTCTACCTTCCATAACCTTTTCCAGCTATTCATCCCCATAGCTCTCGCCGCTTCTATAAGTGATTCATCTAATTCCCGTATTCCTGTATATGTATTTCGTAAAATAGGTAATAGTGCATACACAACTAATGCGATTATAGCTGGCAGTTTTCCAATTCCTACTAACGGAATTAATAGTCCAAGTAAAGCAAGTGAGGGCACTGTCTGCATAACAGCAGAAGTCCCTATTATAAATTCAGCCATTCGTTCTTTTCTCGTTAATATAATGCCAAGTGGCACTGCAATAATTACTGCAAAAAATAGTGAAATAAGCGATATTTGTAAATGCTCACTTAATGCACTTAGCAATTCTATTTTTCTTTCTTGGAACGTTTGAATAAAATCAGTCACTGTTTAGCCTCTCTCCTTCATTTGTTCAACAATATAATTGACAATATGACGACTTGTTAACATACCAACATATTGACCATCTTTTTCAACCGGCACTGATTCTTCAGTTTGTAAACGGACTAGTGCTTCTTGTAAAGGAGCATGTAAAGATAAAGCAGCTCCTTCTATTCGTGTATGATCGTCTAGTGGCATTACATCTTCTATAATTATTCCCTCATACCATTGTCGCCCACGATTTCCAATGAACTCCTCAACAAACTCATTTTTCGGATTATGTATAATACCTTCAGGTGTATCTAATTGAACAACTTTTCCTGCTCTCATTACACAAATGCGATCACCAAGTGATAATGCCTCTTGCATATCGTGCGTTACAAACACGATCGTTTTTTGAATCTTTTTTTGCAGTTGTACGATATCCTTCTGAAGTTGCTCCCTGCTTAACGGATCTAACGCACTAAATGGTTCGTCCATAAGAACAATTTTCGGATTTGCGGCTAATGCCCGTACGACACCGACACGTTGTTTTTGCCCTCCTGACAATTCATCAGGCATACGATCACGATATACATCTGGATCGAGCCCAACCATCTGTAGCAAGTCATCGACACGTGCTTTTATTTCTTTTTTGCTCCATTTTCTCATTTCAGGAACAACTGCAATATTTTCAGCGATTGTCATATGTGGAAATAAAGCAATTTGCTGCAACACGTATCCTATATTCCAACGTAATTCATTTATATTATATTGTTGAATATCTTTTCCATCGATTAAAATTGAACCTTCTGTCGTTTCAATCAAACGATTAATCATCTTCATTGTCGTTGTTTTCCCGCAACCACTCGGACCAATGAGAACAAAAAATTCTCCTTTTTTAATTTCTAAATGCAATGAATCCACTGCTTTTGTGCCATCTTCATACGCTTTTGACACATGATTAAATTGAATCACAAATACAACTCCTTTATTATTGTTTCCTTTATTTTGATGGAATATGGAATTCATTTCAAATGATACGCATTATTTCTATATAAAAAAGAGCTCACATTTGAGCTCTAACGGTCGAACAATATTGTTTTCATAATAGCAGCATATTCACGCACATACATTTTTCTCTTAGAACGCATTGGCGTTTCTGCAGCTAATGCCTCCATCTTTATTCCTAAACGCCTTGCAATTATTTTTGTTCGATATAAATGATACGTATTACTGACAACTACCGCATGTTTTACATCAAATAAATCCATACTAAACTTCAAATTTTCATACGTATTTGTCGAACGGTCTTCCATTAAAATACGACTCTCATCTATACCGTGTACCATTAAATAGATTCTCATACTGTGAGCTTCCGGTATATCTTCATCTTCTCCTTGACCACCTGAAACAATTACTTTCGCTTCAGGATGGGAAAATAAATACTCCAACGCTACATCCAAACGATTTTGAAGAGATAAAGACGGTCTATCTCCAAATAACTTTGCACCCAGTATAAGAACGTACGGAGAGTGATAGCTCAACTTTTCACGAGCAACTTTGTTCATTCGAAACGTCATATAAATGATGTATAGTGGCGGTAATAATAAAATTATAAGAAAGATCCATTTGTTCATAAATAAGTATTCACTCCCTTTCTTTTTATTATATAGAAAAAGAAAGGGAGGCAGAAGTGTTTTTTCAAACGATTGATTTATTAGAAACATTCGCCGCTACTTTACGTTGTGATAGTACATAATAAATAGCGATTCCTAATGAGAAGATCAATATGCAGCTTAATACGTAAAACGGCAGCATGACTCCGGCTTTAGATACACCCGCTGTAAACAACATTAATAATACAATGCGTATTCCAGTACCAATTAGGCGAAATAAGCTGTCTACACGTCCCATTACTTCATTTGGAATTTCCTCCATCATCAATACATTTCTCGCCACTCTTGTCCCCGCATTTCCAATTGCATGAAAAATCGCTAGTCCATATAACAACATTACGGAAGGTTCAATACTCATTGCGGTAATTGAAATTACATAAATGAACATCGTCATAACGATTGAAACTTCTGTTTTGACATATTTCATTATGAGTGGAATACAGATTCCTGCAGCAACCGCTCCGACACCATACATCGTGCCCTCTATTGCGTATACAGAGGCATTGGCTTTGAGTATATCCGAAATATACACGGGTATTAAATAATTTGCCATCATGACACCTATAAACGGCATATAAGTAGCCAGTAAGAACCAAAAGAGCTTAGGACGTTTTTTCATAAAGTGAATTCCTTCAAACAATTGCTTCTTAAATGTTATTTTTCTTTTCACTTCTTTTTTCTTTACGTACGGTATACATAAGAAAAGAAAAAATGCTCCAGCAAAAGTTAACATGTCTACTAACAAAATCCACTTCAAAGATACAATTTCAATTAAGAAGCTCGCGGCCGCTCCAGAAATAACTTGTGTTAACTGTCCTTGTATTTCCATCGTTCCACTTAAACTTTTATAATGTTCCGCTTGAAATATCTCTTGGTTGAACGCAAATATTGTAGGATAAAATAATAAATAGTAGAATGATCCGGCTATATAAATAAGAATATAGTGAATAGAATGATAAGGTTGCCCCGCAAATCCCCATATAACCATTATTCCAATTACAGCAATTCCGATTCCTTCGTTACATAGCAATAAAGATTTTCTTGAAAAACGATCAATACTTTGCCCAATGAATGGTGTTAATAAAAACATAATGAGGGTTGCAATGATAGAAACATAACCAAACGTTGTCTCTCCTCCACTCTCTTTAATTAACAGCCACGGAATCGTTATCATAACAATCCCGGAACCAATAGCAGATAGACTATTGGCCCCTAGAATGTAATACAAGCGAGAATCATGATAAAGTGAGGACATATCACTCCACTCCTAGTTGCTTTTTCACCTCTTTATATACGCTCATATATGCTTTTAATTCTTTAACTACATCATGAATTAATGGTTTGGCATCTTCCCCAAGTTCACCATCTTGCACATGTAATCCATCAAGCACAACTTGTTTTGGAATGGCATTTGCATAAACACCTCTAGCGACCGTTCGCATGCTGTTTAATGCATTTATTCCACCTTTACCGCCACCAGCAACCGCTAACAACGCAACTGGTTTATGAATAAATTCACTACTACTTAAGTAATCTAAAGAGTTTTTCAGCGCACCGCTCATCGCATTATGATATTCTGGTGTACATAATACAACCCCATCCGCAGCTTTCACTAACGTTTTCAATTTTTTTACTGCCTCTAAATCACGTTGTGACTCTTCTCCATTGTATAAAGGTAACTCCTCAATTGCTAAATCATATAATTCCCCTTCAAATTGATCCGCAATATATTTTGCCACCACGCGAGTTCTACCAAATTTTCTTGGTGTACCGTTAATAACGACTAGTTTCATGATTATTTCTCCCCTTTGTTTTCAAGTTCTACTTATATATTATCAGAAATTTCTATACAAAACACAATATAAAGAGTTAACTTGTTTCATAAAATAGTATGATAAACAAAAAAGAACTCATACTTTCGTATGAGTTTCGCACAATTACTTCGTTTCATCTCTCAGACTCAATGTACCTAAACTTTCATTTGCTTCAAAATGATTATATGCTTTTCCCGCTAATTTTTTCCGTTCTTCTGGTAATTCTATATATTTCATTACGTTTTCAATTATTTTTTCGTACGGAGTAAATACAATTCCCGGCCACTCTACCTCATCTTCTGGATTACTATTTTCGGAAATAATAAATTTCTTATTTGCGACTGCATAAGACACGCGAGGTGTTTCAAGAATTCCTGATAAGTAAAAATGAATATTTAATATAATTTTAGCTCTAGCAATCAATTCATTTCTAACAATTCCCCACGCATTATTTTTAAAAACTATATTTAAATTTGGGGCAATCGCTTTTAGATGATCAAAAATAGCTTGCCGCCTCGGATTAAGAGCACCTATAAACAGAATATCAATATCTTCAGTAATGTCATCTTCAAATGCATCTTTTTTTATTTCCAAAGTTGGAGCATAGTTCATTTTTACATGTTTTATTTCTTTTCCTACCCCTTTTTGTTTTAGCCATTCTATATTTTGTTTACTATAATCCCAAATCACTCTATCTTTTAATAATATTAAATAAAGGGGGTGCGCATATGGACTTCCTTCGTATAGCTGTTCTAAATTATAAATAATTGCATCTTTCGGAAGAAGATTCGGGTTATATGCGTATGTATGTGCTCCAAAAACAACTGTATTCTTTACATTTTCCAGTATTGTTTCTGATATAATTACCGTATTTCCCTCCTGCTCCAACCGCCACTTTAAAGCTCGCGCAACATCTATGAAACTACCGTATGTCTTTGGGCATATAAAAAGACAATAATCATATTCTTTATTCAAATAAGCTTCCATTAATTTTAAATTATTTTTATATAAATCTACATCCGGATGTTTAAGTACTAACTCATTTGCATGTTTTCTTGCTACTTTATATAATCCAGCATAATAAGCAGCGATGCATCTTCTTAATTCGATTCTTTCACGATGTTCATCTAATACATCCATGTTTAAAAGAAGATTTGCGATACAATACGCTTTTAAATGATCACGATCATAATAATAGTCTAGTAGTGGCATCAATTCTTCATACGTATTTCCATGCACCGATTCTCCTAGTTCAATCGCCCATCGCATTAATTCCATGATTACTCCACTACTCCTTTAACCGAAAATGTATTTAATAAAATTTCGCATTATTCTCTACTACATTTGCTATATGAAATGGAATCTCTTCTTTAATCGATTCCAAATACTTTTGCGACACGGCCCCTAAATGTTTTTTATGAGGTATATAGAAAGCACTAATAGAAATTTCATAGTCAAATAAGTAATCATACACATGATAATCTACAAATAAAAGATCATCCTTTGGAAAAGGAATTTCCTTCCCTTGCAGAGCATACATCAAAGCAATATTGTTTTGAGATCGTAATCGATACAACCTTGCAAGTTGGTATAATGGTTCAGCCCGAGTTGGTCTATATTCCCACGCTTTTTGAAAATAAAAAACAGCTAATGCTAAATATTGCTCTTCTTGCCCTTTAACATTTTCTTTTTCATCAGCATCTGTCACTTCATTTTGTTTATTTGCTGAACGATTTGCTAACTGCTCATAACAAAATCCTATTCGCAATAACGAATAGAATACCTCTTCAACCCAACCCCCTGCTTCCACTCGTTTTTTATACCATTTAATCGAATCTTCAAATTGACTTAAATGAAAATAAGTTTGGGCTAAATAAAATAAATATCTTATATGCAAATCTGGCGTTGTTTCTGGGTCGTTTATTCCTTGTAACAACAACCTCTCATCTCTTTCAAATTTATCAGCTTTACTCCCGCCATCTCCGGGATCATTCACGACAAGAGTCTCTAACCGATCTACCCTCGTATTGTAATTCGCTCCAACTTTTGAACGATCTATATCCCAATACTCATGAGTAACACCGACAGATTTCCATGGTAAAGAAGCTTTTAATAGACGTGTAAGCCAATATTTAATATGAACATCATATTGCAATGTAAGATAATGATCTTCCGTTAAGCTCGTTTTATCGAAATTCGGATCAACCTCTAAAATCATATCCGCATCTAATATTAATAAATAATCCGCTTCTGGATATGTTTTTTGCGCTAATGAAACTGCTAAGCTTCTGTTATAACCAAAGTTTTTAAACGGCTCATGATGAACTGTCCCAGGTATCTCATTTTCCTTACACCAATTTTCTATAATTTCAGGCGTATTATCCGTCGATCCAGTATCACAAATAGAAACATAATCTACAATTGATTTTGTTGCATTTAAACATCTTTCCATAATTCTAGACTCATTTTTGACGATCATACAAAGACATAACTTTTTTTCTTCCCTAGTACTCTTCACTTGCTCATTTCCCATTTAACCACCTCATATTTTATTAACACGCTCTTCTCATATGTAACAACATTTTTTAGCTATACTGATGACATAAGCACCCTTTTACTATTTATGAAAACTTCATTTTATTTATTCTTACTTTTATGTTGGGACATATTTCATGCTTCGCTTTATATTTGATACAATCAATACAAAAAACATAATACGGGAATCCGTACATTTCAAAGTCTAAGAGGAGGTTATATTTTGTTGGATTACATTTGGCTAGATGACAAATCACCAATTTTAGAACAACTACCAAGAAACTTTAAATCTGCAGCTATATTGCTACATCCTTTTATCCAAATGCCTTTAGGATGGGAAAAGTCTGTGAGAAAAAGACCATATGAGCACATCTATCCTAGCGCTGAAGAAATCATTCATAATGGGAAATCCGTTTCTTGGAAGGAAATGATGTCTTCTAGTGGATTACATTCATACGCAGACCTAGCAATGGCCATGTTGACTTCCATTAGTGCCCTTTCAGAAGAATATAAAAGAGAGGATTTAGCTGAAAAGCTACATTCAAATTTTAAAAAAGATCTTTATTATCCAACAGAAGATTATACGTCTATATTTTTATTACACAAATTACTTAAACTCCTCGGTTCTAAAGGTGCAAAAAATCTATATTTCTCTGAACCAATTCTTGATACAAACGGATTATTACAGGTAAATAATACTACTCCATTAGATATTTGGGACATTAGCAATAATGAGTTAATTATTACTGGAGAAGACAATGAGTATGCGTTTATGAGTATATACGATTCCTTTACAACCTTATTATTAGCTAAAGAAGAAAATATAGAATATATTGTTCAATCAATGAATGTTGAAGCTGTCATTTGTGACAAAAAAACGATGATTGATTGGTATTTTTAAATTAGTAATTTCTTAAACTATAAAAAAGAAACTTGCGCTTATGCACAAGTTTCTTTTCAAAAACATCCTTATTTTTTTACAACTTCATGTCCACCGAACTGATTACGTAGTGCTGAAACTACTTTTCCATGGAATGTATCATCTTCCTGAGAACGATAGCGCATAAATAATGACATCGCGATTACTGGTGCCGCTGCTTGTAACTCAAGCGCAGTTTCAACAGTCCATTTCCCTTCTCCTGAAGAGTTCATTACACCTTTAATGCCATCAAGTTTAGGATCATCTGCAAATGCTTTTTCAGTTAAGTCCATTAACCAACCGCGGATTACTGATCCGTTCGCCCATACTTTTGCAACATCTTCATAATTGAAATCAAAGTCACTCTTATCTAGTACTTCAAATCCTTCAGCGATTGCTTGCATCATGCCGTACTCAATACCGTTATGAACCATTTTTAAGAAATGACCACTACCAACGCGGCCAGCATAAGAATAGCCATTTTCTACTGCTAAATCTTTAAATAAAGGTTCTAATTGGTCATAAATTTCTTTTTCTCCACCAACCATTAAACAAGCACCGTATCTAGCTCCTTCTACACCGCCAGATGTACCGATATCTACATAATGTAATCCGAAGCTTTTTGCTTCTTCAGCACGGCGTAACGTATCTTTATAGAATGAATTTCCACCTTCAATAACGATATCACCTTCATCTAATAACGGATACACATCTTTTAATACTGACTCTACAACTTCTCCTGCAGGCACCATTACCCAGATCGTACGAGGAGCTTCTAATTCAGCGATCATTTCTTTTAATGTATGACGTGCAGTAATTCCTAGTTTTCCTGCCTTTTCTACAAGCTCTTTATTTACATCGTATACAACTACTTCATGCTTGTCTTCATGTAAGTGTTCAGCTAATGGGAATCCCATTTTTCCTAATCCAATTAAACCTAGTTTCATATTAATCAATCTCCCATTCTATACAAATATATTTAATATCGAAATTAATCCAAGTGCTACAACTGATAGTATCGTCTCCATTGCGGTCCATGTTAATAATGTTTCTTTCACAGTCATTCCGAAATATTCTTTAATCATCCAAAATCCCGAATCATTCACGTGTGATAAAATTAATGAACCTGCGCCTGTTGCAAGTGCTAGTAGTTCAACATTTACCCCAGGTGTACTTGCTGCAATCGGTGCTACAATTCCAGCTGCTGTCATCATAGAAACAGTAGCTGATCCCGTTGCAACTCGGATAAGTGCTGCAATTCCCCATCCAAGTAATATTGGTGAAATATGTGATTCTTTCGCCATTTCAGCAATTGTAGTACCAATTCCAGAATCTAATAACACCTTATTAAACGCACCACCAGCACCAATTACTAACAGTATATTTGCAATTGGCCCTAAGCAATCATTTGTAAATTGTAATACTTTATCTTTAGAAAATCCTTTTGCATAACCAAGACTAAAGAAAGAATAAATCGTTGCAATTAATAAAGCGACTATTGGATCTCCAATAAAGTGTAACACTTGTGCAAGTTGACTCGTTTTATGTAACGCTACTTCAGCAATGGATGCACCAAGCATAAGAAATACTGGAAGTAAAATAGTAAACAATGTATTTCCGAAGCTAGGAAGTTCTTTCTTCTTATCTCTTTCAATAAATTGCTCCGCTATATCTAACGGCACTTCTTTATGTATACGAGCACCGATCCATTTTCCGTAAAGCGGCCCCGAAATAATTGCAGTTGGAAGTCCGACAATTAATGCATATAAAATTGTCTTCCCTACATCTGCTTTAAAAATACCTACCGCTGCCATCGCTGCTGGATGTGGTGGAACAAGTCCATGTACAACTGAAAGACCTGCTACAAGCGGAATACCGATTGTAATAAGTGATACCCCTGTTTCTATGGCGATTGTAAATACTAATGGAATTAATAGTACAAATCCAACTTGGAAAAACACCGGAATCCCTACTAAAAATGCAACAAACATCATTGCCCAGTGAACACGTTTCTTCCCAAAACGATCAATTAATGTGTTAGCAATTCGTTCAGCACCGCCAGATTCGGCCATCATTTTCCCAAGCATCGTTCCTAATGCTAAAACAATTGCTAAAAACCCTAACGTACTTCCAAGACCCGATTTAATAGAATCAATAATCCCTGGATGTTGTGGTGAAGTTGCAACCAAGGGCATCCCCATTGCTAGCCCAACTCCGATTGCTGTTAAAATTAATGCGACAAATGGATGCCATTTCACTACTGTAATAAGTAGAAGTAGTATGACAACTGCCGCTAGTACGATCCCAACTACCATTTCTCCCAATCCCCCTATTGTTTACGTTGGAAAGCAGCTATACAATCAAATTCTTCTTTCAAGCGATTGTAAAGTCGTTCATACATATAAAACATTTCTAAATAAATAGCCGTATTTTCTTTATTTGGTACATGGTGATGGACAATATCAATCCAATCCTTTACCTCTTCAAGAGAATCAATTTTTCCTACAGCATATAAAGCAACTGCCGCTGCCCCAAGCGCAGATGCTTCATGACTTTCAGGAACAAGCAATTCTTTTCCCATCATATCGGAGAGCATTTGTCTCCAAAATGCAGACTTCGCAAATCCTCCTGAAACACGTATTTCAGTAAGTGGTCCTGTACAATCACGGATTGCAAGTGCAACTGAATATACACTCATACAGACACCTTCCATAACTGCTCGTATAAAATGTTCTCGTTTGTGCTGAAGGTTTATCCCAAAGAATGTACCTCGAGCATTTGCATTCCAGTAGGGTGCACGTTCTCCAGATAGAAACGGTAAAAATAGTAATCCATCTGCTCCAGCTGGTACACTTTCCGCATACTTAATTAATAAATCATAAGGATCAATCCCAAGCTTCCTCGCTACCTCTTGTTCCGGGCTACCAAATTCATCACGTAACCACCTAAGTAATATTCCGCCGTTATTCGTTGGACCACCGATTACCCAGTGCTCATCTGTTAATGCGTAACAAAACGTTCTCCCTTTCTCATCTGTATTTATATTTGATGAGATTGTTCGAACCGCACCACTCGTTCCAATCGTAATTGCAGCCGCACCCGGTGATATCGCACCAACTCCTACATTTGCAAGAACCCCATCACTTGCTCCGATGACAATTGGTGTTTCTGCACTTATCCCCATCTTCTGTGCTAATTCTGGCTTCATACCTGATAAAATATATGTAGTTGGTACAGGGGTTGATAATTGTTCTGGTGACATATGTAACATAGTTAAAACATTTTCATCCCAGTTTAATGTTTCTAAATTAAATAACCCCGTAGCAGAAGCAATCGAATAATCAACTACGTAGCGTGAAAATAATTGGTAAATCACATACTCTTTAATGGAAATGAATTTATAGGCACTTGTATATAACTCTGGTTCCTCTTCTTTCATCCATAACAATTTAGAAAGTGGTGACATCGGATGAATCGGTGTACCTGTACGTCTATAAATTTCATGCCCATTCATTTGTTGTAATAATTTTTCTGATTGCTTCGTACTTCGATTATCTGCCCAAATGATAGAACGCGTTAATGGCGCACCATTTTCATCTACTGCAATTAATGCGTGCATAGCTGTACTAATACCGATTGAAGAAATATCTTCTGGTAATACATTACCTTTTTCAATGGCAACGCTTACACTTTTGTATACAGCGGCACATATTACATCAGGATCTTGCTCAGCCCATCCTACATTCGGTTGAATAATTGGGTAATCAATTGCATGTGATGCAACGACTTTACCATTTTCAGTGAATACAACCGTTTTCGTACTTGTGGTACCGATATCAATCCCGATTACTCTCCCCCTTGTTTCCATGCGAATCTTCCCTTCGTTTCTAGCAAAATACGATTTAGTAAACCGTTTACATGAATTAGTATATAAAATATTTTTTCATTTATCAAGTTTTAAAAAGAAAATTTTTTTCATAACGAAAAATAAATTCCCTCATTCCCTTTCATTTACATACTATATTTAGCTTTTCCGTGCGGTAAAATTGCTTCATATTTATTTCGCAACACACTCTTTTTCTAGTTTTTGGATAACTAGTTCTTTAGCTTGATGAATATGTGGTTCATTGTACAAAACCAACATTTTTAGTAAGATTTCGTAAGGTATTTTTGCATAAAAAGTTTTAAATTCCTTGAGCAAATTGTAATAATAGATCAAATACAAAAACGCCATCCTTTCCTATGATTCTATAGAAAGAATAGCGTATTTTTTCATTTTAGGTAGAATTTTATTTTGTTAACTTGATAATACTGTACTTCTATCCAACATCGTCTCTAATTTGAAAACAGTTATTCCATTTAATAATCCTTTAATGAAAATAACCTAACTGACATTTTTAAACAACTCTATTGACACTTAACACTACCATCAACACAACACTTCATTAAGGCACATTATTCTAAATTTATTGATGTAGTTGAGATGGACTCACTTTTTGAATTTGAACAAGTATATCAAACGCTTTACCTAATGATATATCAACAGTTTTTGGTATATCAGGCCCTTCGGTAGTTATTCCAGCGAAAATTGGATGTTGTTCGTTTAACCAAGTTTTTGTCACGCCGTTTGCCTTGCGTAAATCAATAAAAAATTGATCTTTTTTAACTTGTCCAAAGATGTAGTTATAACTGTTTGGATCATCCGATTTTAATATTCCATATGGGCCAAATTCACCATCGCTATTCTTGACATTGTATTGTCCTTCATAAACTGACGTTCCAATAGATACGTACCGTTTTCCGTAATATTCTGCTAAATGTTGCCCAGCTACTTTAGGGTATATAAAAGGAAGCATATTTGTTTTCGAAACGTGTCCATTATGTCCCCATACAATGGTTTTTCCTAAATGTTCTTCCGTCCACTTCGCATTTTCATACATTGCAATATCATGTTTCAAATAAAAATCCGATGGTTTATCAGGAGGTGACGCTAACATTGTAGTAAACTGTTCAATAATACGAGCATTTTGTTTTATCCATGCGAACTCTTTAGATTTCCCATTTAAATAACTTTTATTTTCTTCTAATAAAGCACTGATTTGTTTAGCATCTGAAATATACTTTTCTTTTTCTTCTTTCGTAAGACTCTCAAAAGTATTCATTTCCTTTGTTACAGGAATAAGCCCTCTTATCTTCTCTTCTACTCTAGGCAGAAGTTTTGAATTGTTTCTTTTAATATATTCTATTATATTATTATAAACATTCTCGTTTACTGATTGAATGTCCATCCCGATGATACGTATTTTAGATTTATGTTTTGGATTAGCATTATATTGCCGGATCCAATCAAGTAAATCTAACATTTCTTTCGTCTTAAATACAGGTGTTAGATGTTGGCTTGGGTTTCCCTTACCAGTAAGAACATATCGATCAAGTTCTAAAGCTCGGTCCCACCCCTCTTCTAAAACTAAGTTGATAAATCCCTTTTCAGACACTAAATACTTAACAATACGTTGTTTCATTGTAAAAACTTCATGAGCCCCATGCGTAGCTTCACCTAAACCTACAATTGAAGCTGAACCTACCATATTCTTAAGTGGTTTTAAATCATTAAAAGATGCATTTGGATTAGTAGTTTTTAAAGGCTTTGCATGCATTTCTAACCATTCCGCTATTTGATTTGTATTGTAGGAAGCTGTAACAGAAACTCCTGTTTTCGAGTCTGCATAAGTACTTCCTACAAAATTAGTCAATATTATAGCAGAAACACCAAGTGCAGTAATCATTTTCTTTTTCATAAAACCCTCCTGAAATACTTACTTAAAAAGATAACGTTTTTTTGTACTTAATTACGAATATTAAAATTTCTTAAGCCGATAGTAATGTGGTGCTCTCAACACTCATCAATTTAAGAAAAAAAGTACAAATGAACTGCCATCTCAAATTAACTACCTGTAGAGAAACAAAATTCTATTTAGGGGATACTCCAAAACCCTAGTTTGATGATGAAGTGTCAGGACCTCATGCCTATCGACTTAAGAACTTGCTTTATTCAAAATTTTTTAGAGTAAGTTGTTTTTTGAACCAAAACGGCATATTTTAAACTATAAAAACTATGACAAAATTTATCCGTTTTTCCTTTTTGCCTACTTGCTAAATTCAGCAAGTAAAATATTTTTAAAAAATTCCGGATTATTAATATTTAAACTGTTCGAATTGATAGCGAATGTATGTTTGCCTCCAAGTGTTCCACCAGCAAAAGTTGAAAACCCTGGAACGGCACCCCTGTGCCCCCATACCGAGACACCGTTCGGAAGCTTAATTTCAAGGATTCCAAGACCATATCCAGTTCCTTCTCTTTCTGTAGGAACTGTAGTTAGCATTTCTTTTAGTTGCTGTTCCTTCAGTAATTTGCCACTGAGTAAGTAAGAGAAGAATTTGTTTAAGTCATCAGCAGTGGAAATCATATCTCCATCCGAGCTACCTGGGTTAATATAAGTAACGTCTTTTAGCTCACTCGCTCCGTCTAGTTGCAAATAGCCACGGGCATGCTTGGTGCCTGGAATCACGCTTGAATTGCCAGGTAGGAATGTATTTGACAAATCAAGCGGTTCAATAATCCGATTTTCAACCTCTTCTGCATAGCTGTTTCCTGTTACTTTTTCAATAAGGATTCCTAGTATTACGTACCCTGTATTTGAATAAGACCACCCCTTCCCTGGAGCAAAGTCTGGGGGAAGAGAAATCCCCATCTTTACAAATTCTTCAGCCGTATACGATTTTTTTATATCCGTAATATCAAAGTCTTTTGAATTTATATAGTCAGCAATACCACTTGTATGATTCAATATTTGCCGGATCGTAATCTGGTTACCATCATATCCGTTTCCTTGAATGACACCAGGCAACCATTTTTCAATGGAGTCATCTAGATTCAAACGGTTCTCTCCAGATAATTGAAGTAGAACTGTTGCAATGAACGTTTTCGTCACACTGCCAATACGAAAGCGAAAATCTGCTTTCATTGGTTTCTTAGTTCTCAGATCCGCTACCCCAGCGGTATAACTCCACGTTTTACCACCCTTAGAAATTTGAGCGAGTATTCCCGGGTATCCAAGTTGCAGTTCATCCCGTATTGCTTTCTTAACGGAAGTACGATCGCGTTGCGTACTTGTTTGTAACGAACTAGATACATTTTGCGTAGATTCTGCTTTTACAATTGATGTTGGTGTTATGTATAACAGGGAACTTCCAGCTATTAAAAGTGCTAGACTTGCACATGTAATTTTACTGCGTGTCTTCATAAAGAATTCCTCTCTTCTATTAAAATTGTATTGATGGTTGATAGCTATGTCATATACTAACCACACAGCTATCAACTCTCCCAATGATAAAAGTCAACACTGAATTTGCAATCATCTATACACCAATTATTTCTACAAACAACTCTCTGACCTAATAAATGATTAATCCCTCTTCTTCAGATGTCTGTTCACTTCTATAATTTCTTCTTTTCTTCCATAGAGTTTCATTAATTAATTTTTTTATATAAATATACAGTAACTATTCCCCCTCTCGTTCTTCTCTATATTTTGATCATACACATTGAAAATCTCTTTTTTCTTACTCCTTCCTTACAAATTCCTTACGTTCAAAATCACTTCTATATTTCGGTGGTTTTTATTTTAAGAAAACTTAGTTCTATTAACTTGATCGCAATGGAATAGCACCAAATTCCCATCAACTGAAGAAAAGTAAATGCCTCGAAAATGGAAATACTGCACATTTTGCTTGATGGACATAGGGACTGGCTCCTTAATATAACATTTTTACCATATAAATGTATATTACGTATTATAATTATTAAACCCAAAAAAATTTCTTATTTTTCAGAAAAATAAAACAATAAATTAGGATTTATTGTATAATGTTGTAAAAAGATGTCGGAGGGATTTAATGTTACATACAATAACTCAATTCACAATTAAGCTTTCATCAATTCTTTTATCACTCTTACTATTATTAAATTTACCTTATTTATTTATCACTCAACAAGGATTTACCTTTCAACCAATATATTTTTTTAATCAGATCGTTACTATGTTAAAAGAGATTTTCTCCCCTGAATCATTAGTGGTTATCGGCTCAGACCCGAAATTTGGTAGTTTCAAAAAAACACCATTATTCCCAACTGTTTTAGAACCTTACCTATATTCATTTACTGTATTATTTTTAGCCTTTTTACTTGCGCTCTTTCTATCTTCTAGCATGGCATTTTTTTATTTTTTAGCAAAAGATTATATAAAAAAATGGATAAACCGAATTGTGTTCATATTAGAAGCTGTCCCTGATATGATGATGATGATTTGTTTGCAAATATTTTTCATATGGGTACTTCAGAAATTCGGGGAATCTCCTGTCACCATTATTTCTTTTAATGAAAATCGAGCTTATTTACTCCCTATTTTATCTTTAGCTGTCTTACCTACATTACAAATGTTTCGGATGATGGTGTTATACATAAAAGAAGAACATGGAAAACATTACGTAGAGGTTGCATATGGAAAAGGCCTTTCATCAAGTTATATACTATGCATTCATTTATTCAAAAATATATCTATCCACTTCTTCCATCATTTAAAAACGATTTTTGTTTTCTTACTGTCTAACTTATTCATTTTAGAATTTGTTTTTAATATGCAAGGTATTATTCAATTTTTATTTAATAAGGCGTTTATTTCACCACCAGCTGCATTTATCATACTTGTTATGATTATTTTACCGTTTTATGCCATTTTTCAAATAATCTCATTCATGATGAATAGATGGCAAAATCAATTGAAAGGAGCAACATTATGAAATCTATTTGGAAATCAAAACGCTTTTTAATCGGCTTTACTTATTTATTCATACTTATTTCAGCTAGTTTTATTTATAGTTGGTTCTTTAAAGATAACATCCCAAAACCTCCTCAGTTACTTTACAATGACAATAACGAATTACTTGGAAAGGCCCCCTTTCCACCATCGTTAATACCGCCTTTTGGATCTGATCGTTTTGGAGAGTCTGTTTTCTTACAAATTGTAGAAGGAGCAAAATTCACTATTTTATTAGCCGTGGCAATTAGCTTCTTTCGAATTTTATGCGGAACATGTATAGGAATCCTCTTAAGTTTATACGCTCCAAAACTCAAGAGATTTTTCCAGGCATGCTCAGAAGTTTTTTATTATATTCCAACTCTATTTATCGCATTCATACTCATCACGCCCGTTAATATTGTAATCACATCAAATGCCGATGGGTTAGATCCAAATATTTCATTTACGTTTTATCAAGTACTCGTACTTATTTTCGTCGCTCTACCTACACTGTCTTTATATATATCCTCAGAGGTGGATGAATTTATGAAACGAGATTACATCTTAAGTTCACAATTACTGGGTGCTAGCCGTTTTCATATTATCAAAAAACACTTACGAGTCTTATTACTTGACCGCTTATTTGTGTTATTCATGGAACATATCGTCCAAACACTCATACTCGTTATCCATTTAGCGTTGCTTAACATTGTAATTGGCGGGATACAAATGCGTGAACTCTATGACGGAGTGCTCAGACCTGTTTCTATATCTAATGATTGGGCAGGCCTTATTGGATTAAATCGTAATGAAATGAATCTTTCATGGTGGATTATTTTTTATACTCTCGCTTCATTCTTTATTACGATTCTATTTATTAAGCTTATGACAATCGGGATTCAAGATGCACTGAAAGCAAGAGATTCGCAAGTTGTAGCAACTCAAAGCGTTCCAGATCATAAAAAGTTTGTTAAAAATAAAGATTCTTTTTCGTTTGCAAATAAAGTGAACTTTTAATCATATCTCATCAATCAAGTATGAATTGGCATTGATATTAATAGAATATAAAGAAGATGATCCCTATTGAATACAGGAATCATCTTTTTTATGCCGTCTAACTTTTTTACATGACCTTTGCTAGACTCATGCTTTTTATATTTAAAATGAATTATTTACAATCACAACTATTCTGTTTAAAATCGATTACCATACGCCCTTGAATTTTACCTTGTTCCATTTCTTCGAATACATTTTGTACTTTATCTAGAGAACACGTTTGAACAACCGGTACTACTTTTCCTTCTGCACCGAACATAAATGCCTCTTCGAGATCCTTACGAGTACCTACTAGAGAGCCAACTACTTCAATTCCGTCTAGTACAAGTCGTGGAATGTTTAAATCCATAGTTTCTACTGGTAACCCTACCGCAACTACTTTACCACAGGCACGTACTGCATCAACCGCTGAGTTGAATGCTACTTTAGAAACGGCTGTTACTACAGCAGCATAAGCACCACCAAACTCATCTTGCACAATCTTATCAGCAGGACCTTGAGAAATTGGATTGATAGTCATATCAGCACCAACCTCTTTTGCTAAGGCTAATTTATCGTCATTAATATCTACTGCAATTACCTTTGCACCAAATACGTTTTTAGCATATTGGATAGCTAAGTTACCTAATCCACCACAACCATAGATGACGATAGGTTGACCAGGTTTAATATCTGATACTTTAATAGCTTTATATGTAGTTACGCCTGCACATGTAATTGATGATGCTTGAGCAGGATCTAATCCTTCTGGTACTTTCACTGCATAATCAGCTGTAACGATACATTGTTCAGCCATACCACCATCTACTGAATAACCAGCATTTTTAACTTCACGACAAAATGTCTCTCTACCAGTTACGCAATATTCACAACGTCCACAAGATTGGAACATCCATGCAATACTTACACGGTCACCAACCTTAAGTGAAGTTACATCATCAGCAAGTTTAGTAACAATACCTACACCTTCATGACCAAGGATGCGACCATCCGTGTTACCAAAATCATGATTCGCAACGTGTAAATCAGTGTGGCAAACCCCACAATACTCTACATCTACTAACGCTTCACCTGAATGTAGCGGACGTAATTCTTTTTCGATAACCTCGATGTTCGCTTTGCTGTTTTTATTAACCACTACTGCTTTCATATGTGATCTCCCCTTTAGTGTTTTAGAGTTTTAATGAGTTCATCTCACAAATACTGTCCTCACTATTTTGGCTAATTATTGCGCCAAATTTAAATGTTCAATCATCATTACACGTTCATCATAACATGACATTTCAAAAGTGAATTGTGAAATTATGAACAATGTTTGAATTATTGCATAAATCTATTTTTTAACTGAATTAAAGATGCGAGTTTATGAATATAAGTAGGTCGCATCTTTCTACAGGAAAATAAATCAACTACATTTAGAAATTATATAATCAAACGATCCACCAATAAAAAAAAGCTCTTCATTTGAAGAGCTTTTTATATTCGCTTCATCGAAATTGTTTCACGTATACTTTGTAAATTTTGTAGTGTTTCTTCTTGTCGTTGCAACGACAATCCTACATACAAAGTATCTAATAAACTTAGCTGCGCTAAGCGTGATGAACTTGCTTCCGTACGAAATTCTGTTTCACGTGTTGAAGTATAAAGTGTTATATCAGCAAGTTGACTTAGTGCTGATTTCTGATAGCTCGTAATTGCAATAATGCAAGCTCCTCTTGCTTTTGCTACTTCTAACGCTTCCAGTAATCCTTTATTACTACCAGAATGAGAAATTGCAATGACTACTGCTTCTTTTGTAAGTAAACCAGCACCCATAATTTGAAAATGAGAATCTGTATGAGCAATACAAGAAATACCCGTTCTCATAAATTTATGATATGCATCCATCGCAATAATTCCAGAGCCACCATTTCCGTAAAACTCAATTCGGTTCGCTTCTTGCAAAGCTCGTACAGCTTTCTCAAGTGCGGTGTCATTTAACAAATGTAATGTATCTTGCAGTCCTGTAATATGCGAATGAAAAACTTTTTTAGCAACTGTTACCATACTATCTTCTGCTGATACTTCTTCATGAATATTTTGCATCGGTGTATGTACAATTTCACGAGCTAATGTAATTTTCAAATCTTGAAACCCTTGCAAACCAAGGTGTTTACATAAGCGGAATATCGTAGCTTCGGAACTATTCGTAACTTCTGCTAATTCAGTTATCGATTTATGTACAACATCTTGTGGATGTTTCAAAATATGTTCGGCAATACTTCGCAATTTCGGTGATAAACCGTTTAACGAAGCCTGAATCTTTCCAATCCCACTTCTTGTTCCAGGCATAGCATATCTTCCCCTTCCATTGTAGCTATATTGTACCTAATTATTGAAAGAAGAAAAACCTTTATTCGGTATCATACTATTATTTATTTGTTCCTATAAATGTTACCTTAACATATGACACACTTATTACTAGTTTCCCCCATACTTCACCGCATATAATGCCGCTTGTGTACGATCATCTACTTCCAATTTAGCTAAAACGTTTGAAACGTGCGTTTTCACAGTTTGTTCTGTAATGTGAAGCTCTGCTGCAATCTCCTTGTTGCTTCTTCCTTTCGCAATTTCGCGAAGTACCTCTTGCTCTCTTTTCGTTAACATTGAAAAAGGATTTTCTATTTCCTTCTTTACTGCGGAACGCCCCATTAATGCAGGTGTTACTTTCGGGTGAAAATTCGCATTTCCTTGATGTACTGCAATAATAGAAGCGACAAGTTGCTCTGGTTGTACTTCTTTTAATTGATAGCCATCTGCCCCAGCTTCGAGTGCTGGTAAAACATAATCTTGTTCTGAAAAACTGCTTAACATAAGTATCTTTATCGTCTCATCGTATTGTTTTATACGTTTCGTTGCTTCAATACCGTCCATTTTCGGCATTGATAAATCCATTAATACTACATCTGGCTTTTCTTTTTGAACGAAAGTTAATGCTTCTTCACCATTTTCAGCTTCCCCAATAATTTCAAACTCTTCTCTCGTTTTCAAAAAAAATACAAGTCCCCTTCGAACGATATGATGATCTTCTACAAGTAGTAATTTAATTTTCATAGACCTTCTCCCTTTCAAACCGGTAATTGAATTTCTATTTTCGTTCCCTTTTCAAGTTCTGTTTTTATTCGAAAATTCCCCTTCATTAATTCGATTCGTTCCTTCATACTTTTCAAACCAAACGCTGACTCTCTTACTTGATCCTGTATAAACCCTTTGCCATTATCTTCTACGTGAAAATGTAATTGGTTATTTTCCATTCTTAAACGAACATTTACCTTTTCACACGAAGCATGTTTTTTACAATTATGTAGTGCTTCTTGACTAATACGCCATAAAACTTCTTCTATTTCATCTCCAATTGAAACCATTCCATCAATACGAACTTCTACTTGGATCCCTAATAACTTCCCGTAGTTTTGAATCGCTTCTGCTAAACCTTTTTCTAATCCTTCAGGTCTTAATTGCCAAATTAATAGCGTCATCTCTTGTAATGCTTCTTGCGATAATTCCCCAATATAACTTAACATCTCTTGCAGACCTCTATCTTGCGTCATATTCAGAGTGCCTTTCGCTGTTAACATAATAGAAAATAACAATTGTTTAACTGAATCATGTAAATCACGAGCCAATCGATTTCTTTCAGCTACAACTACATATTTACTTTCTTTCTCCACTAATTGAATACGTTGTATTGTCGTTCCAATTTGAAATGCAATCGCTTCTAATAACGCTAACTCTTCCTCAGAAAAATGAGTCTTATGAGGTGCGGCCACATTTAATAGACCAAATTTCTCTGATCCGGACCTAAGTGGAATTGTCGCATGATGTGTAACATCTTCTGTTTCACCCCAATTACATTCAATCGCATCTTCTATTCGCTTACATTCAATAATATTTGTCGCTTTTTCTAATCTGCCATTCACAAAACGCTCTACACACCAACAGTCTCCTTCACACATCGGCTTCTTCTCTTGCCACGTAAGAGCTGGTGGTAAGTTTTCGTCTACAAGCATACGGTGCTTTCCACTTTCATCAATAAAAAATATCCACCCTGTTTGTAAATTCATAACTTGTAACAATGTATGTAAAACTTTTTCTAACATATCCTGTAAATTCGTTGCTTCATTTAGCAATTCCGCAATTTCTTTTAATGCTTCTAAACGATGCATCTCTTTTTCTTCAAAGTTCATTCTCATCACCAACTATCATTATAACATTAAGAAATTTCGAAATTCTACAAATAAAAAGAGCTGAATTCCTTCAGTTCTTTTTATTTATCAATCATTTTTTTATTTTCCCTTTAAATTTTGACCGCGTAATTCTTAAACTGAACAACGCCAAGTAATGAAGTTACTTTTAAACCCTCTAAAACTCATCTACATCTATAAATCAGAATTCTAAATGTAAAGCTTTATTTAATTGTCTGACAAAGATTGTTCTCCACGGATATGCTGCAAACTTTCAGTAGTAACGAACATATTTGCTGCTGGCATTTGCACTTGATGTTTATGGAACATAGCCATTAATGCAAACCTTACTTGTCTAGAAGTTTCAAAATAATCTTCTGGTTTAATTAAACCTGTAATACAAAATTCATATCCAACATATTTAAGGTTAGGATTTAAGTCTGTAACACCAACATATTTAAATGGTTCAACAGCCTCATCCTCTACTCTATACAAACTTTGTTCCAAATTTTCATTGCATATCACACATACGTCTTCTAACAATTCCTTAACTCTTTTAGGGTCTTCCTGATAACTTACCGTGATGCGTTCAATTACTCGCATCCATCCTTTATTAAAATTTTGTATCGTTCTAATCTCTCCATGTGGTATGGTAAGTAGTTTTCCTGACCATTCACGTATTTGCATAAAACGAATACTAATTTCCTCAATAGTTCCTGAATTTGTTCCATTAAAAGTAACAAAATCGCCAACGCGAAACTCTTTGTCCGCTAATCTCGCAAAGCCTAATATGACATCTTTTAGCATCTGTTGCGCAGCAAAACCAATGACAACTCCCGCTATCCCTGCACCTGCAATGATACTTTTTATATCTACAAACTGACTAATTAAATAAATGATTAGACTGATGATAATGATATATCTAAAAATAGATCGAATGACACTTTGAATCGTCTGCTCTACCTCTTCATCAAAAAAGCTGGACTTTCTAAAAAACCAATCAATAATGCGGTTAATAACAAACGAAATAATGATAAGAACTAAAGCAAATAGTAAAAACCTTAATAGTAAAAACTCCCTTACATAATTAAAAAACTCCTCCGTATACGCTAATATACTCATCTATCCACTTCCTTATTTTTAAAAATTTCATGTAGAGCTGATCTATTATAATTCCTTATTAATTATCTCAAAATTTTCTTTCGTAACTTTTCCCCTGACCTTTCATTTTACTTTCTTAACTATGTATTTGTATCCCTAGTACATCTTCAACAATATAACCCTTTCATTAATCTTTCAACTTCTGATGCCCTTTTCTATTTACTATAAATATACCCTTTTTAATAATCTAAAGGGAGATTACAATAGAAATTTTTATAAACAACTTTGTAATACTTACCTCATTTAAAGGAATACATTCACATAACACCGAATCATTCATTTGATACTTTTTTCACGGAGGTTACAATTAATGGGGGATATCGAAGAACTAAGAGAAATTGTTGAATCAAGACCACTCAATTTAGTAGGAGTTGCTGTAGCTGTTTTAAATGACCAAGGACAAATATTACTACAACAAAGACGAAATGGCATGTGGGGTGTTCCTGGAGGTTTTGTGGAACTTGGTGAATCCACAGAAGAAGCTGGAAGACGAGAAGTACTTGAAGAAACAGGCATTGAAATTGGTATACTTCAGTTAGTAAGTGTATTTTCAGGTAAAGAGTTTTTTGTGAAATTAGCGAACGGAGATGAATTTTATCCTATAACAATCGCTTACCTTTGCAAAGACATTAAAGGTGGCTTGCTAAAAGCTGACGGAGTTGAATCATTACATGTACAATTTTTTGATTTAAATGGGCTACCAGAAAACATTAGCCCGTTCATAAAAAAACTAATTGAGCAAAATGTCGTCTCAATTTAAACGTAAAAAGAGGCCTTTTCAAAGGCCTCTTTTTCACTTCACTTCTGCATGTAAACAAGATTTAAAATGTCCAAGTGCATATTCATGTCCTTGCGCATTAAAAGATGCAACTGCCTTTTCATATACAACAATTTTAAATCCTTTATTATAAGCATCTACTGCTGTATGAAGAACACAAATATCAGTGCACACCCCTACAAGATGAACTTCTTCTATTCCTCGTTCTCTCAACTTCATCTCTAGATCTGTTCCAGCAAATGCACTGTATCGCGTTTTATCCATATAATATACATTCGCATCATTTTTATATTTTTCGTATACATCTTGTAATTCACCGAATAAGTCTCTTCCATTTGTACCTGCTATATTATGAGGAGGGAACAACTTTGCTTCTGGATGATATTCATCATTTTCTTCATGTTTGTCGATTGCAAACACTACATAATCTCCATTTTCAATATATTGCTTCGTTATATGTACAAGTTCCTTCTCAATTTCTTGACCTGGTTTCCCGCAAGTTAAAGCACCTTTTTCAGCTACAAAATCATATGTATAATCGATATTAATAAGAGCTCGTTTCATAACTACTATCTCTCCTTCTCCTGTTTCACAATAAACAATAGAAAATTTGTTATTACGACATCGTATGTACTATTCGACATTTCAAATGAAATACCTACATTTTTCTTGCAAAACTTAACTTAATCTAAGTTTATCATAAAACAGATATACTATGACAAAACATACTGTTCCTATTAGCATGTCATGGATTTGATAATTGAGCGTAACTTCAACCACCTCGTGTAAAGTAAACCAGATTATCGAAATTATCATACTAAGCAAGATGATACGAACAAATCACTGCACACCTTCAACCTCTTTCTCTTTCTTAGTAGTAAAGAGTAATTTCTTACTATTCATACGTACTAGAAAGTGAAACAAATTATTCTCAACAACCCATTTATATCCAAATTAAAAAGTACACTACTACTTTAAGTAATGTACTTTTTATCCATAATTAAGATGCTGGCTTCGTTTCAAACGTCGCTTGATTAAAGCTAATGACTTTTCCTTTTGGGTCATTATTTTCAAACTGAGCTGCAGTAATCGTATGACTACCTGTCTCAAGTGTCTTTTCTTTTAATTGTACTGTTGTCTGTGTTGTACTAGTTACTTGATGTTTATCAGCAAATATTTGATCTACAAATACGAATGTTTCTTTATCGTTTTGAAAATTAGAAAGTTCTAATTCAACTTGCTGAATTAAAGTATCTTTTTTGATAAATACAGTCGGTGTATTGCCGTTTTCAGAAGTACCATCTGGTGTAATGACTTTTACTATCCCTTCTCCAATTGGTACTGCCCCTTCAGGAAATACAACCATACTCTCCTCACTCGCATTTACAACTTGTTCTTCCTGATTTGACTGTGCATCCTCTTTTTCCTTTGGAGCACCACAGCCTACTAATAACAATACAGACAATCCAGCGATTATGAATTTCTTCAAAATTCATCCCCCCTGTAATTTCATTATAATTTATTATACAAAAATAACTTTGTAATTTTAAAACTATTTTTAACACTTTCATGAACAAATACTAGTAGCTTGCTCACGATTACTGTACCATACTTTCCTTAATAGAACATTAATTTTTTTAATGAAATAAATAGTAATTTTATCTTATTTATCATTTTAGCCCAACAAATTAATAACATACCTATCCAAAATAAAAAGACATTGTTATTTCAATGTCTTTTCTATATGGTGATTAAAAAATAAACGTTGTAATCTCATCTACTTCTTTTCTTGGAAGTTTCTTCGGTTTATCTTTCGGATAACCGAGTGAAATAACCATATTTATTTGTTTTTCGGTCTCAATTTGGAAATATTGTCTTAGTTCTTTTTGAGCTAACAATACAGGCCCTGTCATTGGACACGTACCAAGACCCTTCGCATGTGCAGCCAGCATTAAGTTTTGTGCCGCTAAACAGCTACTCTTAATTCCTTCCTCTTCCCACACTGCATCCGGAACGAAGGCAATTGGATCAAATATCTTTTCACGAAACTTTGATTCATAAGGTGTTGCCAAACATACGATTAATACTGGTGCCTCAGAGAAAGCTGTTGCATATGGCCCGAAAGAACGTGTAAGTAATTTCCCTGCTTTCTCTTCTCCATTTTCTGCTGCTTTTGCCGCAAGTTTATGTAATGCATCCCAAGTCATTTGTTCAATTTCTTTAATTTTCTCTCGATTCATAATGACTAAGAACTCCCACGTTTGCGAGTTCGTATCACTCGGTGCATAACGAGCGCAATCAATAATTTCTTTTATATCACTAGTAGATACTTCTTGTTCTGTAAACTTTCTAACACTTCTTCTTCCGTGGATTACCTCTTTAAAAGCTTCATAATTCATACATTAAATCCCCTTTTACAGCGTTTTCAAAACCTGTCCTATGTTTGAATTATATCACGAAAAAAAGCTGGGGGAATACCAGCTTTTTTCTTCATTATTAATTTGTCACTTTAAACAAACTAATACTTTCTTCATATGCAGATTGTAGTTTTTTCGTAATTGGTCCTCTTTCGCCGCTAGCAAACTGTTCATCGCCAATTTGAACAACCGGGAATATTTCGAGTGGTGTCGCTGTAAAAAAGCACTCATCCGCCTCATATACCTCTTGTAATGAAAATTCTCGTTCTTCTACTTCGATATGTAACTCTTTCGCTAATGTTATAACATAATGGCGAGTAATACCATGCAAAATAAAGTGATCAGCTGGATGTGTAATCAGTTTATCATTTTTTACTATGAAAAAATTAGAATGACATCCCTCTGTTACAACTCCATCTCGCACTAAAATCGCTTCTTGATATCCTTGTTCATTTATTTTATTTTTAATCATGATATTAGGAAGTAGATTTAATGATTTTATATGACAAAATTTCCATCTTATATCCTCCTCTACCGTTACTTTTATACCGACTTCCATCGTAGCGACTGGTCTTGGGAACGAAACAATATTTGCAAAATACGTTGGTTGAAGGTCTTTTTCATATACATGGTTTCTTGCTTGAGCACCTCTTGATATTTGTAAATATACATTACCATCTTCTTGAAATTGATTTTTTTCAATCATTTGATGTAGCTCTTCTACTAACTCTTCCTTTGTAAATGGTGCAATGAGTTTAATTTCTTCCATTGATTTAAAAAAACGCTCCAAATGTAAATCTAATAAATGTGGCTTCCCATCGTATAGTCTGAATACCTCATATATACCATCACCAAATTGGAAACCTCGCTCTTCTAATGCAACCATCGGCTGTTCTTCCTTCGTATTTACAATTCTCCCATTAAACAAAATCCAATCTTTATGAGTAGCTTTCATTCCTTCCCACTCCTTTATTACGTGATTGATTTTATTGTACAACTTAAAACGACTGAAAAAAAGGAATTTTCTGTATTTATATAAATAAAAAATGCATCACCTATTTAAAGTGATGCACTCAGCCATTCATTTATCCCGCTATTGACGGGCAGTAAAAATCCCACCTCAAGGCTAGGTGGGAGATAACGGCCCGTAATTGCCTGATTGGTTCAACTTTATTTCAGAAAATATTTTTCAATATCATCTAGCATTAGGTTTGCTGCTTTAATACCGCCTGCTGTATTCCAAATTACTTCATCTACTTGGAATACTTTATTATTTTTAGAGGCTTGTAGCTGCTTAAAGAGTGGGTCTTCTGTCCATTCTTTTGCTAACGTGTTTCCTTCATTATTCTTATCGCCATCTTTATCAGATGTGAAATAGAATAAGTAGTCCCCATCCATATTTGGAATTTGTTCTTTTGTAATTCCTTTTATCGCAAATTCATCTTTATCTTGTAATGGTGGTCGTTTAAATCCAATATCGTTTAAAACGACACCTGAGAATGAGTTCTTTTGATATATACGAACATCACCTGGAACGAAGCGAATAATAGAAACTTTAGAGTTTAATTTATCTCCTAGCTTCTCTTTCATTCCTTCAATACGCTTTTTATAATCTTCAATTGCCTTTTGACCTTCTTTTTCTTTATTTACAGCCTTTGTATAGAGCGTAAAGTTTTCCTTCCAATCTCCACGCAATGTTTCAGCGTATACAGTTGGCGCGATTTCTTTCAATTGTTCATATATTTTTTCATGACGCATTTTATTCCCGATAATTAAATCCGGCTTAAGCTTCATTACTGCCTCTAAATTAATATCACGCTCAGTTCCTACAACTTTCGTATCTTTTAACTCTTTCGCTAAATGAGGGTACCATTCATCACCCGCACGCGGTTTCGTAGTTCCAACTGGCGTTACTCCCACAGCTAGAAGAGCCTCTGCACCTTCATTTGTTAAAACAACAACTTTTTTAGGTGTACCATTTACTGTTGTTTCCCCCATTGCATGCTTTACAGTATAAGAATCTTTCGCTTTAGCTGATGGATCATTTTCTTTTTTTTCTTCTTTACTACACCCTGCGATTATAACCATAAGTATCATAATGCAGAACATAAACATTTTTTTAGTATGTAACATATATCCTCCCTAGATGAAATCGATTATCATTAACAACTAAAGGTTAATGTATATTACATACATTGTCAATGTATATCAGAGAACTTTTTTAATATATACTATTTAGATTCTATCCGTTATTCAAATGTTTCTTTTTGAAACTATCTGTATAAGTATGTAAATAATGGCCGTTCTTAAAATGCGTATCTATGTTATATATAGATACGCATTCATATTACATTATAAATTTATTTCCTAATATTGATTATATTTAATATATGATGGATCATTATACACCCACTGATTTCCACCAAGGTTCAACCAACTGTTTTGATTAATAAATACTAAATAAGATTCTGGTTTATTTAATTTACGAATTACTGAAGATGATGTTGATGGACCACTTCTTAAATTCACATTCGTTCCTTGTATATATGCGACACCGATTGCGCTACCATCACTATTGCTCGTCTTTACAAAATTAATGTAAGACGGGTCATAATACACCCACTGTCCGTTACCTAAGTCTAACCATCCGTTACTTTCTTGATATACGACATACGATTCTGGAGAGTTTAATTGGCGAATTACTGAAGATGATGTTGATGGGCCACTTCTTAAATTTACATTTTTCCCAAGTATATAAGCAATTCCCTTCGTTTGTGGTGTTGGCTGAGGGTTTGGAGGTTGTGGATTTGGAGGATTCGGATTCGGAGCTACTCCAAAAATAGCTGCTATTCCGTTTGCATATGCTTGACATAGATCTTCAATAAATTGTGGGTTTTTCAATAAATTTGCATCAAACGTTGTATCAATAAAAGCAGTCTCAGTTAAAATTGCATCCATTGCAGTCTCTCTTAGTACTGCATAATTTGCTTTTTTTGCCCCTCGGTCACGAAGGCCGTATTTTGTTAATACAGGATTGACTGCTGCATGAATTTTTTGTTGCTTTGCATATGCGGAGCTACTGTTAGATAACCCATTATAAATATAACTTTCAAATCCAGTTCCACCGCCACTATTTATATGAAATGAGATAAAGTAATCTGCTCCAAAAGAATTAGCGATATTAGCACGTTCTGATAAAGAGATAAATACATCACTATCACGTGTCATTTTAATAGTAATTGGGTAGTTTGCAGATAGAATGTCTCGCACACGTCTCGCTATTTGAAGTGTTAAGTTTTTTTCTACTAAACCATTACCAACAGCACCAGAATCATATCCACCGTGACCTGCGTCTATTACAAGTTTCATATCACTGTCTCGTTCCTTTCTTTCGTGTAATAGGTTTACATTGCTACTCGTCCTATTTTATGTAAAATGTACAAGTTCCGTTACAATTACAAATAAAAAACCACCTTATGTAAGGCGGTTTCTATCATCTTGCTTTAACCAATTTAAAATAAATATATACGATTGATAGTGAATATAACGTATGCAAAATAAAATAAATAAAAGACCCATTCCAACACCGCTGTATAACAAACCGAACTTTAAAAAAATGTTCAAAAGTGGCGGGAAATTAGTAATATTTTGTACTGTAACAAGCATGCAAAACAAAATAAAAAACACAGGTACATATTGTAATTCGTACGGCTTTCTTTTCTTACTAGCTCTTTTCCGAATGAACTTATGGCTTAGTTCTGCCAAAATAAAACATCCTCCAATTAATACAAGACCAGAAGTCATTATCATGTATCCACCTGCCTTATATTTATTTTAGTACATTACTAATCATCGTTATATTTTCTTCACGTATGTTCCATCTTCTTCATTAAAGCCAAAGCTCTCTATGAAAGTTTTTGCTTGTTCTGTTAATTCCTTTTGTAACACTTTTATCTCTTTCACACCTCTTTGTTTCATCATCTCTTCAAATGTAAAATACGTATTTGTTCCATATCCGTAACTTTGATAATCAAAATGAATTATTAATTGAGATAAAACTACACTCTCTTCTTGAACACTGTAATCTATTACACCAATATATGTATCATCAACTTTTACGCAATACTGCACCTGTTTCTCACTTACATTATGCGAGCGGAACATTTCTTTAACAACGCTTTCATTTTCTACTGTTACTTTTTCAAACGCAATCATATGTTGTCCATCCTTTTACTATTATTGTATCAATAATACGTTCTATTTATGAAAAAAAACCTTAAGACCATATGCGGTCTTAAGGTTTTTTTTATTAAACTAAGATATACGCACGTTTTGTTTCTTCGTGGAACTTATTCGTATCGTATTTATGCTCAACATAAATTTGGTGCCAAACCATAAACGCAAGTACAGTCCAAATTTTACGGCTATAATCGCCTTTATCTGCACAATGTGCTTCCAGTAAGTTTAATACATACTGTTTGTCGATTAAATGATCTGTTTTACTTTCGTTTATAATATTTATAGCCCAGTCATGCATTTCATCTTTTAACCAGTGACGAATTGGTACCGGGAATCCAAGTTTTTTACGATCTAACACGTGATCTGGAACGATTCCGCGTGCTGCTTCACGTAAAATAGCTTTCGTAGTTCCGTTAGCAATCTTTAATTCAGTTGGAATTTTTGATGCAACATCGAATACTTCTTTATCTAAGAACGGTACACGAAGTTCTAATGAGTTTGCCATTGTCATTTTATCAGCTTTTAATAAAATGTCACCACGTAACCACGTGAACATGTCAATGTACTGCATTTTACTTACATCATCATAATCTTTAATCTCGTTATACAATGGTTTCGTGATATCCATATAGTTAACACTTTCATTGTAGAACTTCATTAATTCCGCTTTCTCTTCTTCACGGAAGATTTTCGCGTTTCCATAGTAGCGCTCCTCAATTGGCGTACATCCACGCTCTAGGAAGCTCTTCCCTTTAAATCCTTCTTTAAGAGCACCGCTTAATGCTTTTAGAACGCTCTTACCTGGGCTAGGAATGTACGAGAACATTTTTAGTGAGTTTGGCTCACGGTAAATGTTATAACCACCAAATAGCTCGTCTGCGCCTTCCCCTGAAAGAACAACTGTTACATGTTTACGTGCTTCTTTTGCAACGAAGTACAATGGTACAGCTGCTGGATCTGCTAAAGGATCATCCATATGCCAAATAATTTTTGGGAACTCATCCATAAATTCTTTCGCTGAAATAAATACATTATGGTTTTTAACGCCTAATTTCTCAGCAGTTTCTTTCGCAACATCAACTTCACTGAAACCACGTTGTTCAAAACCAACAGAGAACGTTAAAAGGTTCGGATTCATTTCTCTTGCGATAGAAGCGATAATAGATGAATCGATACCACCAGATAAGAATGAACCTACTGGTACATCACTTCGCATATGTACTTTTACTGAATCGTATAATACATCACGAATTGCTTGGATATGCTCTTCTTTCGTTGCGCTTGAAGCATTGAAATAAGGCTTCCAGTAGCGATGGATTTCCATCTCTTTACCGATTTCCTTTACGAAATAATGACCAGGCTCAATTTTATTAACATCAATTGTTAATGTTTCTGGTTCTGGACCATATTGGTACGTAAAGTAATGTTGTAGTGACGTTGGGTTTACCCCTTTGTCTTCCATTACATGCATAATACTTTTCTTCTCAGATGCGAAGAATGTAGTATCACCTTGTTGCGCGATATATAATGGTTTAATACCAAAGTGGTCACGTGCACCGAAAAGTTTCTTTTCTTCACGATCCCAAATCATAAATGCAAACATACCACGAAGATAGTCTACACATTTTTCTTTCATATGTGCATACAATGCAATGATAACTTCTGTATCAGATTGCGTTGCGAAAGTCGCACCTTTTTCAAGTAACATTTCGCGTAATTCTACATAATTGTAAATTTCACCATTAAAAATAATTACATATCGATCATTTTCATAAGTTAGCGGCTGATGTCCTGCCTCTAAGTCAATGATACTTAAACGGCGGAAGCCAAATTGTACATGTTCATCACGAAAATATCCTTCGTCATCTGGACCGCGGTGGAAAATCATCGTGTTCATATTTTCAAATTGATGTTTTTCTGTTTCTGAAAACTCTCTAGGGTTTTCACATAAACATCCTACAAAACCACACATACTTCTTACCCTCTTTCGGTTTTCATTCTGTTTCTATACTACTATATCAACCCTATTTATACTAGCATAATCAACTCAATATGGCGACCAAAAACTATAAAAAAATCACTCCATTTCACATTTTTAACATTTTTTTATGAAAACATGAAAATTAGGCAATCACCTTTCTCCGCTTTTGTCATATGATATTGCAAATTGATTTCTAGGAGGGAATACCATGAGTGAAGAAAAAAAAGATTCTTCTCGTCCACCGGTTCGCAATTATTTAAAGCAAATTGATGATTTTTTTGAGCAAACACCTCTTCGCAATGTAATCGCTGATTTGAATCATTTTTTCCAAAAAGGAAATCGTTTATTAACATTCCCTGTAGATTTATATGAAGTTGATGAAGAACTCGTTGTTACCGCTGAACTACCGGGTATACAAAAAGAGCAAATTCAAATTGAAATACAAACCGAATACTTAAAAGTCTCTGTAAAAGAAGAAATACTTGAAGAGGCAGAAGAACAAACATCTCATAACTATTATCGCCGAGAACGGTCTATTTCAGAAGCCGCAAGAATGATTAAATTGCCTTATTCTATTAATAAAAAAGCAGCGAAAGCTTCCTATCAAAATGGTGTGTTAGAAATTCGTGCACCGAAACTTCCACAACAGCATGACATTTTATCTATAGACTAATGTAAAAAAATAAGGGTGCTACGCACCCTTATTTTTAATCCACTAATCGCTTCATATCACGTATTATATCTTCGTACGGTGTATTACTAATTCCGCTATACTTTTTCATTACTTTTCCATTTTGATCAATTAAATAAAATGATGTACCATGTATTACTTGACCGTTCTCTGGCTTATCTACAAGTGATTGGAAATTATCTTTTGAAAACTTTGTAATATCTTCTAACGAATAACCCGTCAATAAATTCCAATTACTAGTATCTTCTGTAAACTTTTGAATGAAAGCTTTCAGATTTTCTGGTTTATCAAGATCTGGATCTACACTAAACGAGACAAACTGAACGTCTAACTTCTCTTCCTTTGCCATCTTCTGTAATTTTGCCATATTAGCAGTCATTGGCGGACAAACTGTTTGACAGTTTGTGAACATAAAATCTGCAACCCATACTTTCCCTTTTAAATCTTTTGTACCAAATTGTTTTCCATCTTGATTTGTGAATTGGAAAGTTTCTAAATCCCAATTTAATGGTTTACGAAGCTTTGAGCCTGATCCACTACATCCAGCGAGTACAAATAGACAAAATACAACCATAAGACCAATTAGTTTTTGATAACGCTTCATTTATAAACCTCTTTTCTCTATCCTAAATTTAAATAGGTTATGCTCATCATAACAAAAGTTAACACTACGAGAAAATTGTTTACTGCATTTGTTCACGAAATCGTACGAATTTACGTATGATACTTCTTAATTTCAAGCGAATTACTAGACAAAATATGTTTTTTCACTATTATTTCTCTAAATCGTATTCGCAAAACAAAGCTCATTGTTAAAATTGTAAATACCTCTCCCTACTTTTTAACAATTAATTAAACATTAATCCATGTTATACACTGTATTCCTTAACAACATTTCGGTACAATACAACTACAACGATTTTAAATGAGGTGATGTTCATGGCAAAGCGCTATGAAAATATGGATAATGTCAGTACAAAAAAATCAATTCGTTCTTTTTTTAGATGGCGTAAAGAACGAAAGCTGAACAAAAAAGACTTTTCTTTTTTAGTAGAACAATCACCTGTTAAACAAAATGCATTTTTTCAAAGCAATGTTGAAAAAACGACAGTCACATGGGTTGGCCATTCTACTTTTCTTATCCAAACGAATGGACTTAATATATTAACAGATCCAGTATGGGCAAATAAATTAAAGTTAGTTCCGAGGCTTACTGAACCAGGTCTTACTATACAAGAACTACCTAAAATTGATATAGTCCTTATTTCACACGGTCATTATGATCATTTAGATTTTTCAACTCTTCGTCAGTTAAATGATGATGTTCTATATCTTGTACCTATCGGATTAAAAAAATTATTTACTCGTAAGAAATTTACGCATGTAGAAGAATATAAATGGTGGGAAAGTACGACGATTAATGAAGTTTCTTTTCACTTCGTACCTGCTCAGCACTGGACGAGAAGATCCTTATTTGACATGAATACATCTCACTGGGGTGGATGGATTATTGATAATGAAACGACTATGGAAACCATTTATTTTTGTGGCGACAGCGGCTATTTCCAAGGTTTCAAAGAGATTGGAAAGCGCTTTTTAATTGATATTGCTCTTATGCCAATTGGCGCTTATGAACCAGAATGGTTTATGAAAGTATCTCATGTTTCCCCTGAAGAAGCAGTGCAAGCTTATTTAGATTTAAACGCGACACATTTTATTCCAATGCATTACGGAGCTTTTGCACTTGCTGATGAAACACCTCGCGAGGCAATAACAAAACTTCGAAGTAATTGGAATTTACGTATGTTACCGTGGGAACAACTGCATGTACTCTTTTTAGGCCAAACTTTTACTTATAATAGCGACACAAATAAAAAACAAGTACAAGAAGAAATCGAAACTTTACAAGTGTAATGTAACTACTTATTTTCTATATCCATCATATAATATAGAAAATCATAAAGGGTGTTTTCTATGAATGAATATTTACAGACTCGCTACATCATTAGCGGGAGCGCCTGTATAGCCCTTCTCATTTCTTACTTTCTATTCACATAAAGTGAAACTTTAATCAGTGGGGGGGTGTTCATCATCCCCACTGATTATTAGTTGAACCAATCGGGCATATACGGACAGTTGATCTCACACCTAACTTCTTTGCTTTCGCTGAATTTTGAGGTGGGGGTCTTACTGTCCGTTAATGCGGGATAAAAAAGCTACTTGAAATATATTTTCAAGTAGCTTTTTTATTACTCTGCTAAATACATAAATCCAATTGCACCCGGACCTGTATGAGTACTAATAATAGGCGTTGTATAGAAAATTTCTGATTGAGTAAATCCACTCACTTTTTCCACCGCTGCTTTCATACTTTCAGCTAAAGGAATTGCTTTTGCATGCGGAATCGCAACAGCTTTTACAACTTTTCCTGCTGTATCTTGCTCAAATAACTTAGCTAACGTTTTTACAATTTGGCCTTGACTGCGCACTTTCGTTACAGGGTTATAAACACCGTCTTCAAGGCTAGCAATTGGCTTTATATTAAGTAGCGAACCGATAAACGCTTTTCCTTTACCGATACGTCCACCCTTCACTAAGTTTTCTAAT
Source organism: Bacillus cereus group sp. N24 (assembly GCF_016483345.1). Classification (NCBI taxonomy): domain Bacteria; kingdom Bacillati; phylum Bacillota; class Bacilli; order Caryophanales; family Bacillaceae; genus Bacillus; species Bacillus cereus group sp. N24. Next base: position 233,729 of record NZ_JAEHCA010000004.1, on the reverse strand, counting down.
GTATCTACCACTACATATAAACGAGTATTCTTTCTCACTTCATCTACACGTTTTAAAATTTCTTCTAGTGAGCGTCCTTCATTTGCCATTTTTGCAGCTTCTATTACTTGATATGCTAAAGCATGTGTAATAAATTGTGAATCAACAACTGTTACTTTTGTATCAGTCATCGATGCAGCACTATTTGCAGTCGCAACAGTACCACTCATTCCACTTGTCATATGGATAGAAAGTACTTCACTTCCATCTTCACCTAGCTTGTCATACATTTCTACAAATGTACCCATAGCTGGTTGTGATGTTTTTGGTAGTTCCTCTGATTTAATCATTTCTTCAATAAACTCATCAGGTTGTAAATCAACGCGATCTAAATATGTTTGTCCATTTACAGAGATTGATAATGGTAGAACATGAATGTCATACTTCTCGATTACATCTTGTGATAAATCTGCCGTTGAATCTGTTACAATTTTAATTTTTTGCATACTATCCTTCTTCCCTTTCCAATACGCTCTCCTTGTTATTATACTAGCATTCCTAATGCTTTCAACAATTTCGAACGAAATTTCATCAAATTAATTATATTTTTATACCTAAAATAAAAAGACAGAGTATTCCTGACTCTGTCCTGCTCTAATTTATGCGTTTTTTTCAAGGGTATTCGTTTTATATACATTTAAATAATCATTCCACTTCAAACATTTTTGTAAATATTCACGGAAAGAATACGAAAATCTTGGGTGCTTTTGTTTTTGAATTTTTGCAATAAATAATTGAAGACGAGACTGAATTAGAAACGATAATGGATGCTGCGCCTGTAGGACAGGGATTTCGAATATTTTAATACAATCCCCTGTTGAATGAGTGAAATAAAAACTTTTCGTAATCACAATATCAATCCTCTTTTTCATTGGATTTTGAACTTCCTCTACTTTACGCTGTAACACGTTGTTTAAAGTGGAGACTCCTTTGAATACAAAAGTATCCTTAGATGATCCCTTTAGTCCTTATGGTTAGTAGATTTATTCTCTATTCATCTCCACCTAATCCATCCCCCGTCCTAATTATCACGTGAGACGGGAATCTCGTTATCCGTAAATTGCTTAATACATTCAGTATAAACTTATAAAGGTGCAAAGTTTGTCTAAATTTTGGAGATTCTATTATTTTTTTCTTCTTTATATTGTATACGTTTATAGCCATAGTATAACAAATAATTAAAAAAGTGCCTTTATAACGAGGCACTTTTCGACTGTATTTCTTCTTCCCTTTTCTTTTTTCGCTTACTAACAATCTTTGATAAGGCAATACTAATTTCATAAATACAAATAAGCGGTACCGCAACTAAACTATGAGATAAAAAATCTGGCGGTGATATACACGAGGCAATGATAATCAATGCTACGTAAGCATACCTTCTTATTTTTATTAGAAACTCCGCCGTAAGTATGCCAATACTCGTTAAAAACATTACCACTACAGGTAATTCAAAAATCACAGCAAATGGAACTGTTAAATTAAGTACAAAATGAAAATACTTTTCTGTCGTAAACATCGTATTAAACATTTCATTACCTATCGTAGTTAAAAAATGAAATAAAAACGGCATTACAATAAAATATCCAAAACTTAAACCTGCAATAAATAATATAGACAATACCGGTATATACATTACAGTCATCTTTTGTTCATTTGGATGTAAACCTGGTTTTACAAATAACCAAATTTGTATAGCAGCAAAAGGAATTGTACAAACGATAGCAAATACTGTAGCAATCGAGAAAAAAATCCACAATATATCACTTGGACCGAGAACAGTTAATTTCATTGGTAAATCTTTTACAAGCCAAAAATAAATATCCTTCGTAAAAGTAAATCCAATAATTAAAAATAATACAAAGGATAACACTGTATAAATTACTCGTTTGCGAAGCTCAACGATATGTTCTACTACACTCATTTCCCGATCTTCCATCTCGTTCACCACACTTTACTTATCCATTACGAGGAAAATCCATTACATTTTTTCTTTCTTTTCCTTCTCTTGAAATGCGTCATCAGTCAATTCTTTCGTTGATTTTTTGAATTCTTTTAACGTTTCCCCTAAAGCCTTTCCGATTTCCGGCAATTTTTTAGGTCCAAATAATATTAGTACAGCTACTAAGATTAAAATTAACCCTGGAAAGCCAATATTTGAAAACATTTCCCCATCCCCTTTATTAGTAGATTTCTTGTCCTACTATTGCATAATTTTATTTTGTCAAAAAAGTTTGAAAACGTCAACAAATCCATCGTCTTTTGTCAAAAAAATTCAAAAATATAATCAATTATACAAATTTCATTTTCTATTGTCTTTGTGTATGATATGGTAAGAGAAACGACATATTATTTTATCCCGCATTAACGGGCAGCCCGATTGGTTCAACTAATAATCAATGGGGATGAACACCCCCCCACTGATTAAAGTTTCACTTTATGATAGTAGAAAGGATTTGCATTATGACTGAAAAAATGACACGAATGACACATTTTGTGAAAGAAGAAATTGCAAATGCAATAACACATGGTATCGGTGCCATTTTAAGCATCCCTGCCTTAATTATATTAATTATTCATGCGTCTAAACATGGTACTGCATCTGCTGTTGTTGCATTTACCGTTTATGGTGTAAGCATGTTCTTGCTGTACTTGTTTTCAACGTTGCTACATAGCATTCACCATCCAAAAGTAGAAAAATTATTTACTATTTTAGATCACTCAGCCATCTATTTATTAATCGCTGGCACATATACTCCTTTTCTACTCATTACACTTCGTGGACCTTTAGGTTGGACGTTACTCGCTATTATATGGACACTTGCAATTGGTGGTATTGTCTTCAAAATTTTCTTTGTACGCCGTTTTATAAAAGCATCAACGTTATGTTACATCATTATGGGCTGGCTCATAATCGTTGCTATTAAACCACTTTACGAAAATCTAACTGGACATGGTTTTTCATTACTTTTAGCAGGTGGCATTTTATATTCAGTCGGGGCAATCTTCTTCCTTTGGGAAAAGCTACCTTTCAACCATGCCATTTGGCACCTCTTCGTTTTAGGCGGTAGTGCAATGATGTTCTTCTGTGTACTCTTTTACGTCTTACCTGCAGCGTAATAAAAAAGGTTTCAGCTTAATGAAAGCTGAAACCTTTTTTATTACTTATGTAATTGTGATGCGATAACATCCTGTGTATGCTTCGTTAATTCTTTAATATCCATATTTGCATACTCTTCAGGTGTAATCGGCTTAGAAATCGTTATTGTTGCATGAGCTCGTTTCATACGATTTCCATTCGCTTCAAACATTTTATATGTACCATCTAACGTTACAGGTAAGATTGCTACACCAGATTTTACTGCTAGGTGAAAACTACCAGCTTTAAACTCTCCAATTTCGCCACCCTTACTTCTCGTTCCTTCAGGGAAAATTACGATAGAATGTCCATTCTTTAATAGTTCAATTCCATCTTTAATCGCTTGAAGAGATTGACGACGATCATTACGAACCATAAATACACAATTCATAAGTTCCATCCAAGTTGGTACAACTGGAAACTTCTTAATCTCTGCCTTTGAAACGAATCCAATTGGTTTATTTAAGTAACCTAGTAAAACAGGAATATCCATATTACTTTGATGATTACTTACAACTAGTACCGGCTTGTCTTTCGGAACATTTTCAAGCCCTTTTACTTCTACTGCCCCACCAGCAACACGTACCATTTTTTTACCAAACCAATTTGTCGTTTTATACACAGCATTATCTTTTTCTTGCGGTGACATCGTATTTACTTGTTTTTTAAGACGCCACATTCTCGGTGTAATCGCAATTACAATTAAAATTAAATAAAAGATTTTAAAAAACGTTTGAATCATACAGAACCCCCACCTATTATCATTCCGACCTTCATTATACTAGACAAACGAAGGAAAAAGAAGAAAAAATGTCCAAACAACAAGTGTTTGGACATTTTTAAGTATTCTATATTAGAAACGTTTTGCTAATTCACGTGCGTTAGCAATTGCTGCTTCTTTAATTTCTTGTGCTTTTTCAGGATTAGCATTCATACCTTCAACTGCAATATATTCAGTTTCATTTACACCAATGAATCCTAATACTGTTTTCAAGTGATTACGACCGAAGTCTACAGCTGCGTATGCTCCTTCAGAATAAACGCCACCTGTTGCTTGAATGTGAAGTGCTTTTTTGCCTTCTAATAAGCCAACTGGACCATTTTCAGTATATTTGAATGTTTTACCTGCGATTGCTAAGTTATCTAAGTATGCTTTTACTACTGGTGGATAGCTAAAGTTCCACATTGGAGTTACGAATACATAACGATCTGCATGCATAAATGTTTCTAAGTTTGTGTTCATTGCTGCAACTTTTTGTTGTTGAACTTCTGTTAGAGTTTCAAAGCCTTCACCTGCTGCAAATTTACCCCAAGCAGCAAATACATCTGCATCAATTGCTGGTACAGTCGTATTGAATAAATCAACTGTTACAACTTCGTCTTGTGGATGCTCGTTTTTATAAGCTTCGATGAAAGCTTCCCCTACTGCCATTCCGAAAGAACCTTCTGCTGAATTTGGATTTGCTGTGATAAATAGTACTTTTGTCATTGTATTCTCTCCCTTTAATTTTATCTTTAATTTGAGATTTATAATTCGAAAGTAAATAACTTACCTTATGTAAGTATAATACAAAATCTCTCGCTTCATGTCAATAAAAAATAGCTACTTTTTTTTCGTAAGTTAATAAGTTGTTTTGTAATCTATAAATTATATATTTCCATTTAAAATGTTAACTAAATAAAAAACTACCTCCATATTTCATGGAGATAGTCCTTCATCAACCTTTATTTTTGAAAAATATGTTTCACTTTTTCAGCTGGAATGTTACTTCCACCTCTACCTTTTACATCTTCAATCATCATTGTAATGACCATATCAGGTGCATTTAAATCAAATGCAGCGAACCAGGCTAGTTCTTTTCCTTCGGCCTCTTTAGATACTTTTAATTCCGCTGTACCTGTTTTTCCAGCAAGGGTCATACCATCAATTTTAGCAATTTTCCCTGTACCATCCGGATCATTAATTACTTTAGTCATAGCAGTTTTTAATATATCCTGATTTCCTTTTGAAATGACATTTTCTTTCCAAGCTTTTGGTTGTTTATCTGTTTTAATGATATATGGTGACGGAATTGTTCCATCATTTACAATTGGCGCATACGTTAAAGCTAGATGAAGAGGAGTCATTAACACTTGCCCTTGTCCATATCCTGTATCTGCCATTTGAATATCATTTTTAATACCATCATTTGCGATTTTAGAAGCTGGGAACCCATATTCAATTGGTAATTTCTCATCGAATCCGAATTTTTTCGCTTCACTCATAAATTTATCTTTTCCGATTTTCATAGCTTCTTGTGCGAAGTAAATATTATCCGAATATTTCATCGCCTTATCCAAATCAATCGGATTCGCATCTTTCACACGCGTTACATAATAATTACCCCAAGAAGAATCTTTTGTCCATTTCAATCCTTCAATTTTCAACTCTTCTTTTGGATCAAGTGTTTTCGTTTCAAGACCGATTGCAGCTGTAATTGGCTTAAATACAGAACCTGGTACCGATAATTGTGTAAATCGGTTCGTCATCGGTTTTTTCGGGTCATTATTCCAAGCTTCACGTTGTGCTTTCGATGTTCCTCGTACAATTAAATTAGGATCATATGCTGGACTACTTACAAGTGCAATTGTTTCTCCACTTTTCGGATTAATTGCCGCACTTGAACCAGCTTCGCCCTTCATTTCATTATACGTTTTTTCTTGAACAGCACTATCAATAGTTAAAGTTACATTTTCTCCATCAACAGCTTCTGTTTTTGCTAAATTTTTAATTTCTTTTCCTTGTGCATCTTCTACGAAGACACGGCCGCCTTTTTTACCACGTAGCTGTTCTTCCAATACTTGCTCTAATCCAGCTTTACCAACTGGCTCATCGGCTTGATAGCCTTTCTTTTGTAGCGTTTTTAAGTCTTCAGCATTTACCTTTCCGATATAACCAGTTAGATGAGCTGCCGCTTCTCCTAACGGATATGTACGAACATTTACAGGTTTTGTTGTAACACCAGGTAAATCAATATACGTATTTTGCGTTGTCCCTTCAGGTAAAATTCCAATTGGTACAAGATACCCTGGTTTTACCCATTTAGCAGTTAGTTTTTGATCAATTTCTTCTACAGACATATTTAACAACTTCGCTACTGCTTCTTTCGTTTGCGGAGCAGTTTCATCTAATTTTTCTGGAACGATTCCGATCTCAGAAGCTTTCCCATTCGTCGCAAGACCTTTTCCATTACGATCGTATATTTCACCACGTTTTGGTTGGGTTGTTTGCATACGCACTTTACTATCTTTTGTCATGCCAGGGAAAATGAAATCAGGTGTCCAATCTATTTTCCAAGATTCTTTATCTCCATCTTTTTCTTTCACCATTTTTGCTTCATGACCAAAAGTGATTTTACCACCAACTGTATCCATGCTTACTTTAAAAGGAACAGGGCCTTCATTTTTTTTATCTTCTTTTACTTCCCCTGTTTCTACCTTTAAGTCTTTCACTTCAATACCAGAATAAATTTTTTCATATTTCTCAGTAAACTCTTTCTTTGAAATATCTTTTTTTGCATTTTCTGATAATTGATCGTACATATCTGCAAATTTTTGTTTATTCCATGATTTTACATATGTATCAAACGCTTCTTGTGGTTTTTCTTCTTTACCACATCCAACTAACATGAATGTTAAGCAAAGAAAAAGAATCCCCCATATTTTTCTCAACTGATTCTCCTCCTCTTTCTATATTAATACTTTTGAAAATTTTAGCATTTTTCACATGCTACCTTTCATTATAGCACTATTGAATACCATCTATAAACTTACATTTATAAATGCAAATAAAAAAATTGATGCGAATACTCACATCAATTTTTATTATTATTGTTGTTTCTCGTATACATGGTAATAATACGTATACGGATTTTTTTCATCCGTTAAACCTTTTTCTACAAAAATCTCTTTCCAATTTGTCATATCCATTTCTGGGAAGAATGTGTCTCCTTCAAATGCGTGGTGGATTTTTGTTATATATAACTTGTCTACATACGGTAAAAAGAGATCATAAATTTGCGCTCCGCCAAAAATAAAAATCTCTTCTTCATTTTTACATAGTTCAAACACTTCTTCTACAGTATGAGCTACTTCGCAGCCTTCTACATGATACCCTTCATTACGAGTTACAATAATATTACGTCTTCCAGGCAATGGTCTACCAATTGCTTCATAGTTCTTTCTCCCCATAATAAGTGGGTGACCCATCGTCGTTTTCTTTACATACTGTAATTCACTCGGTAAACGCCAAGGTAAGTTATTATCTTTACCAATTACTCTATTCTCGTCCATTGCGACCATAAATGAAACAATCATCTTGTCATCTCCTCTACAATTACACTGCAACCGGTGCTTTAATCGCTGGGTGTGGATCATATCCTTCAATCGTTAAATCTTCCATCTCAAAATCAAACACAGATTTCACATCTGGATTTAATGTAAGTTTCGGGAACGGACGTGGTTCACGTGCCAATTGTTTTTCTACTTGTTCAAAATGATTCGTATAAATATGCGCATCTCCAATTGTATGAACAAATTCTCCTACTTCAAGACCACATTCATGTGCGATTAAATGTGTTAGTAGTGAATAACTTGCGATGTTAAATGGAATTCCAAGGAAGATGTCGCCACTTCTTTGATATAGCTGACAAGACAGTTTTCCGTCCGCTACATAAAATTGGAATAATGTATGACAAGGCGGTAATGCCATACTCGGTACGTCTTCAGGATTCCAAGCAGAAACGATTAAGCGACGTGAATCTGGCGTTTTTTTAATCATTTCAATTACATCTTTTAGTTGATCCAGTGTTTCACCAGCCGTCGTTTTCCAAGCACGCCATTGCTTGCCATATACGTCTCCTAAGTAGCCATATTTATTCGAAAAATCATCATCTTCTAAAACATTCTTTTTAAATAGATCCATTTGCTCATCATATCGCACTTTAAATTCCTCATCTTGTTGTGAGCGAAGACCGAAATCTGTCATATCAGGCCCAGTATACTCGTCACTTTCTACCCAGCTCTTAAATGCCCATTCATTCCAAATATTATTATTATGCTGCAATAAATAGCGAATGTTTGTATCACCTTTCATAAACCAAAGTAGTTCACTTGCTACAAGGCGAAATGGTACTCTCTTTGTCGTTAATAAAGGAAATCCTTTACTCAGATCAAAACGCATTTGATATCCAAATACAGATACAGTTCCTGTCCCTGTACGATCTTCTTTCTTCGTACCGTGCTCCATTACATGGCGGCATAAATTTAAGTATTCATATTCAGCATGTTTCATATGTAGAAAAACCTTCTTTCAATCTTATATGAAATTTATCATAACATGAAAAACAACAAATTTAATAATCTTGATAAATAAAAATTATTTTCAGTAATTCTTACAAAATTATTAACTTTCCATATTTAAAAAGGTTTTCATTTTCTATTACCGAAAGTATAGTGCGGTAGGACAAAATTTAAATTTGGAGGTTAGAAGTATGTCTAAAATTGAAACTCCTGTTATGACTTCGTTACAAACTACGGTTGAAAAAATGATGAAGGATTTAAAAGTTCCTGGTGCTGCTGTAGCTGTTATAAAAGACGGTGAAGTTATTCTTTCAGAAGGTTTCGGCTATCGAAATATAGAAACAAAAGAGGCTGTTACACCGAGCACCCGGTTCGCAATCGGTTCCTCAACGAAAGCTTTTGGCACACTTTCATTAAGCTTGTTAGCACAGCAAAAAAAGTTTAATTGGGATACTCCTGTCCAGTCTTATATACCTAACTTCTCTTTATCTGAACTACTTGCTACCTCACAAGTTACGGGACGAGATTTAGCCTCTCACCGCACTGGAGTGAGTCGTCATGATGCTCTTTGGTACAGCTCTTCCTTATCTCGAAAAGATCTCGTTGAAAAAATAAAACATTTACCACTTGATGCACCGTTCCGAACAGCATTTTTATATAACAACTTAATGTATGCGACAATTAGCTGCATTGTTGAAAACATTACAAATCAAACGTGGGAGCAATACGCTACAGAACATATTTTAGAACCTTTAAATATGAGACATACAAACTTCTCTGTTACAGATTCACAAACTACAGATGATTATGCTTTACCTTACGTTGAAAATGACGGTGAAATAAAAGAAGTTCCATTCCATAACATCGATACAGTCGGCGCTGCTGGGTGTATTAACTCTACAATTGAAGATATGGCAAATTGGGTCCTTCTTCACTTAAACAAAGGGAAATTTGGAGATCATGAATTCATCTCCTCTGAATTATTACAACAAATGTATACACCACACAATTCAATTCCAGATCAACCAGTTCTATCACTCCCTGAATCTCCATTAAATAGTTACGGCCTCGGTTGGTTTATTAGCGCTTATCGTGGTAACAAAGTGATTCACCATGGCGGTAATATTGATGGATTTTCGGCACTTGTTTCATTCATGCCAAAAGAAAATGTAGGACTTGTCATTTTAACGAATGCTGGAGGCACATTACTTCCTACTTATCTTGCTAACCAAATTTATGACGAGCTACTTGAATTAGAAGGCATCAATTGGCATAAACGTGCTGTAGAAGATACTGAAAAAATGAAGGAAATGATGAAAGAAGCAACTGAATCCCTTCCTGAGCAAATTAAAGGGACTACACCTTCTCACAAATTAGAGGACTACACTGGTACTTTTGAACATTCTGCTTATGGAGTATTACAAGTATATAAACGGGATGATTCATTACACGTACAATTTATGGAGATGGAGATTCAATTACATCATCATCATTACGACATATTCTCCGCACCAGTTGACTTATTCCAAATGAAAATGAATCTATTGTTTGCATACGAAATGAATGTGAGTGGTGAATTCCCATCCCTTCAGTTACATGTACCAGCTACGTTAAGTACTCAGCCGCTTATATTTAAGAAAATTAAATAAGTATTTTGATGGTAAAAAATAAAGATAGGTGCGAATTACACCTATCTTTTCTATTTCATATCAATCTTATCTGATTGAAACCAAATCGGCTTCGATAACTCAAAGTTATTATGATCCTCTAAAACTATAGTAAGACGCTCTAACATATCATCTAACATATGCGGTGCTGCTCGTAATGTCCAGACAACTGATGAGAAAACTGTCATGCCGACGTACACCGCATATAATTTCCAGAACTCCTCTGGTATTCTCCTATTAAAGTATCCTTCTATTTGTCCGATTGAATACGGAATACTAATGTCTCTTGCAAATAGTGCAATTTTTACGAAATCATGAAGTGGGTCGCCCCAGTCATAACCATTAAAATCAATAACACCTACATATTTCCCATCCCGCACAATTATATTTTCTAAATGAAAATCATCGTGTTGAAATCGATTTGGGCGGTTTTGTACATACATTTCATTTTCATCTATAAACTTAATAATTTTATCATCATTTTTAATTTTAATTCCGCATGTTTTGTACACCTCTAAATATTTTCGATGTTTGTTCATTGCTCTTTCATACCATGGAAGTATACCCTTAGGAGCTTCATATGTATGCATTTTTGCTAAATCTTTTCCTGCCTCTATACCTATATCATATTGTTCTTTTAGTGTATATGTCGGCAACAACTTCTTCGCATCTTCTCCTTCTATATACGAAAAAATACCGTAGCATAAACCTTCTTTTTCCAACAAACCCATTTCAATTGGCTTTTGTGCTTGCACACTACGTTTTTGCATTTCATTTAAAATTTGAAACTCTATTTTCTTTCTTTCAAACTCTTTTATATCGCCTGTCCGTAACAAATACTTTTCATCTTTAATAGTCGTAATGATATATTTTTTATCAGGTGAGAAACCTTTAGAAATTTCTTCAATATTTGCTGCATCCTTTACTATTTGTATATTGTTTTGCCGTGCTGCAATTGTCTTCATGTTTATTCCCCTTACATTTCTACATTTGGTGTATACGCTACTTCTATAATAAATCCATTCGGATCGTAAAAATCAACCGTATAGTATCCGTCCGAATAATGATTCATTTCTATCGGACCACGTATTACCTTCACTTTTGTACTAGCAAGAAAATCTGCTACTTCATCAACTATTTCTCTACGAATAGCTTGATAACAAATATGTCTAGGCCCTAAAGTCCTTACAATTTCCCCGTCCACCTCTTTAAAATATATTTCACTTTCTCCCGTACTATATGCCACTTCATTTAACTTTCTCCATCCAATTATCGAAAACAATTTATCATAAAAAGAAATAGACTCCTCTAAATTCGCGACCCAAAATTCAATATGATGAATACCTGCTCGAAGTGTATTCATATTAAGAATGTGCCCCTTGTACGACTTGTACAATTTCCATAGGCGTATGAACCATATAATCTGGTGCATCTTTTTCTACTGTTTCAATGACATCATATCCCCAAGATACCCAAATTACGTTCACACCAGCCTTTTTACACGCTGCTACATCTCGCTGTTCATCACCGACATATAACATTTCTTGCTCTGTTATTTTTTTTGATTTTAAAAACCTTTTTATCATTTTGTCTTTACCAAACAAATTTTTAGAACAATACACCTCTTGAATATTTTCGATACCATTATTATGTAAAAACGCCCGAATATGCTCTTCTGAGTTAGAGGATATGACGGCAATCCCGTAGCCTTTTTTATGTAATTCATCTAATACATCCTTCATCCCATGGAACAAAACGAGATCTTTTATAGCTGGTTGATATAATTTATAAAACTCTAACGCTAATATCGGGAGTTTATACAGTGGTACATCGAGTTGTTTACATCTCTCGGGCATCGTTAATTTACGTAAATGCTCAATTTCTTCTTCCCTTACTGTTTTATAACCATGCTTTTCAGCTATTTGATTATAGATCGGTACAAATATATTTTGTGAATCTACTAATGTGCCATCAAAGTCAAAAACAATATATTTTTGCATTTCCATACTCCCTTTTCTTCTTTTTTCCTAAACATATGTTATTCAACAACATAGTTGTCTTACCCTTTTATCAACAAAAAAAGAACAAGATTTTCTCTTGTTCTTTTTAAGAAAGCCATTTTGGCGGTACATTCGTATTCCAATAAATATTTCCTAGTTCATGATGTCCAGAGTATCCATCATCAAAACGATGATAATGGAAATTGAAATAATAACCATCTTGCGGTGGATGATCTCTTCTTACATGAAATCGTAGTAAGTCATTTCCAGATTTCGTATCGTAAACGTGAAAAATCTTTTCATTATTTCCACCAGCTGGTTTCTGAGAAATCGATAATGATTGTAACGACTCCTCTGGAACATCATTGGCAAGCTCAGCAATTGCCTCTTCAATTTTCGGTAATATTACATCTTTAAACTCATCTTCAATTACTGGGCCAATTTTAGTTCCAAACTTTTGCATCGACTGCTTCTCTGCTTCTTGCATTGCATAAGTAATAAAAGTATCGGTGGTTAACCTGTCATTCGTTTCTTCATATGTATAGGACGTACTCTCCAAATTTTGTTGCCCAGCTGTGCTCGTAGGCTTGTCCGCAGCTTTGGCATTATCAAGCAATATGGAAGGAGGCGTCACTAAACCAAATGTAAATACGGTAATTAATGCGACTAAGGTTTTTCTAAACCAATTTGGCATTTATGTTCCCTCCCCTTTCACTCATTATATTTTATCCCGCATTAACGGGCAAGTAAGACCCCCACCTCAAAATTCAGCGAAGGCAAAGAGGTTAGGCGGGGGATCAACTGCCCGTAAAAGCCCGATTGGTGAAGGCTAATAATCAGTGGGGATGAAGAAAACCCCCACTGATTAAAGTTTCACTTTATATAACGGTTGTTTCTTCTATTATACAAAATGATTGTAATTTTTGCACTTTACAATTTTGTTAACGTTCACATATTTTTCACTTGAATATGAAATTGTAAGATTTCATACAATAAAATACAACAACAATAAGGAGGCGATCAGATGACTTTAGATGTCATGTATTCCGCCGCAAGCATACTCGTTTTAGTATATTTTATTTATCAATGTGTGACAGATTAGAAAAAGAGCCGTCAATGGCTCTTTTTTAATGGAAAAAATATAATCCATACAATTAATAAAATAAAAACAACGCCACCGATCACAGCTGGCAATAAATAAAACTGAGAAAGTATAACTATGCCGTACAAAAATATTGCCGGAAGTAGTAAATAGCGATCGGCCTTCCATCTTAACAAAAGTAATTTTCCTTCATCACAATATAAATGAAGAAACATCTTTTTCGTAAATTCATTCCAATAATCACGCGCATAGCGAGAAATTGCAACTAAAGCAAATACAAGAATAATAGCTGCAATCCACCTCGGACTCATCATAATACTTACAGTGCTTATACATACAATTTGAATATAAAATATTCGTGCACTACTTGTACGGAAAAATTCTTTCAAAAAAGATTCAACAATACGCGAATCAGCTTTTTTCCCTAAAAGTCTTTTAGAATGTGGAAACATCCACGGTTTTTTATTTGAACTACTCGGCTTAGTAGCATGGCCACCAACTTGCATAATACCGCTCGTCCAACGCATACTTTCTTCTTTTTCTTTCTCAACTTCTTTAAAAAAGTAATTTTTATAATTCATCTTTTCTTTTACTAATACTATAGTTAGGAAAACTGCTAAACCGATAAATAGTATTGAATACAATGGATTTTTATAAGTGAAAAATAGACTCATTCCAAAAAAGGATAAGCTCATAGAAAATATTACATTTTTTATAATCCATAAAACCCATCGTTTCCCGACACGTATATGTATAAATCTCGTTAACAACGACAACATAAATCGAAATACAGTAAAGAATGTCCAAAATAATACGATTTGTATCTTTGTCGCTCCGATACTTTTCATTAACACCGGTAACATAACAACTACTACCATTACATTCGTTATTGCTATTCGAATAAATGTATATATCATGCCATACTGAATTAATTTTCGCATATGAGTTGGATACGAAATTAAAAATAAACTATCTGCTTGTTCAAAAAACGAGCGAACGCCTCTGGAATATGTTACAAGATAAAATACGAGTAAACCTAATCCGAAATAAACAATCTCTTCCATCGATAATGTTTCCATCCATAGTGATCGATAATAGATTCCCATAAATATAAGTGCTGGAATAATAATATATAACGCAACTGTCCAATCTGTTACCGAACGTATGGACTTCCATTTCCGCTCAAGTTCATGGCGTAATCTTTTATAAAATTGGTTTTTAATCATGTTGTTCACGCCTTACGATTACATCAAAACAGTCTAATAATGAACTCCCTGGCATTTCTGCTAACGTTTGAATAGCCCCTAGATGTCCATCTGCAACTAATGTACCTTGTGAAATAAGCAAAAATCTCTCACAAATTCTTTCAGCAGTATCCAGTACGTGCGTACAAAGTAAAATTCCTGCCCCGCGCTCTTTTTCTTTATATAAATAACTTAAAAACTCTTTCGTAGCTACTGGATCTAATCCGATAAAAGGTTCGTCAATTATATAAAAATCTGGCTTAGTTAAAAACGCCAATATAAGCATCGATTTTTGTTTCATACCTTTTGAAAACTTTGATAAATACTCGTGCTTATGCTTATCCATTCGAAACATATGTAATAATTCTTCAGCTTTCCTTTCCCAGCTTCCTACTTCATTCTCACGAGCAGCCATTAATAATTCAATATGTTCCCAGAGCGTCAAATAATCATATTATGTTGGATGTTCCGGCACATATGCATACGGATTTTTCTTTTCACCAAATGATATTTCACCATTCATATTTACAAGTAAGCCTAGCACCGTTTTAATCGTCGTACTTTTCCCGGCACCATTTGCGCCAATAAGAGCAACTAATTCACCTTTTTCAATTGAAAAAGCAATATCATGAATTGTTTTTTCACCTATTTCATATCCAGCTGAGCGGATATTCACCTTCAACATACATTCCCCTTCTTTCCATTTCCAATACAATCAAGGAAAAGAATAACATATAACTATATATATCATTATAAAATATTTATTTTCATAGCAGGAAAAAACATTTTTTAACAGAATATTAAATGTTTGATTACATTTTATTGGAGTGAATAATATGTCTTTTCAAATTCGTGAAGCGACGATGGATGATATAGATGCACTTTGTTCTTTAACGAAAGAATTAAAAGGTTCCTCTATTTCCTATGAAGATATGAACAACCGCTTGCAATTCGTACAAATGAGTCCTTTTGATTTTTTATATGTTTATGTGGAAGAAGAAACTATATTTGGATTACTCGGGTTTCGTATACGCGAAAATTTAGAAGATGTAACTCGTTATGGAGAAATTTCAATTATTAGCGTCGATTCTACAATACGACGGAAAGGCATTGGACAAGTGTTAATGGATTATGCAGAACAATTAGCAAAGAAGCATCATTGCATTGGAACATGGCTAGTTAGTGGAACAAAAAGAGTAGAAGCACATCCTTTTTACAAAAAATTAGGTTATGAAGTAAATGGATATCGATTTGTAAAACATTTTTAAACTACTTTTTACTTGAAGGGACTATAAATATGACAAACATTAAAGCAATTTTCATTGATCGTGACGGTACAATTGGCGGCGACACTACAATACATTACCCTGGTTCTTTTACATTATTCCCCTTTACAAAAGTAGCTCTGCAAAAAATAAAAGCTCAAAATATAAAAATTTTCTCTTTCACAAATCAACCAGGTATCGCGGATGGAATAGCGACTATAGCTGATTTTGTACAAGAATTAAAAGGTTTCGGTTTTGATGATATTTACGTTTGTCCTCATAAACATGGTGATGGTTGTGAATGCCGTAAACCAAGTACAGGCATGCTTCTTAAAGCAGCGGAAAAACATGGGCTTGATTTAACACAATGTGCTGTAGTTGGTGATCGCTGGACTGATATTGTGGCAGGAGCAAAAGTGAATGCGACAACAATATTAGTTCGAACAGGCGCTGGATACGATGCTTTACATACGTACCGAGACAACTGGGCACATATTGAGCCAAACTACATTGCAGAAAACTTTGAAGATGCAACAAACTGGGTTTTAAATCAACTATAATACAATTTAAAAGAGACGTTTTCATTTTGAAAACGTCTCTTTTAATCTTACATTTTTTAAAATGTTAATTCATAATGGAAATAACGATTATCTCTTAAATAACCATTTTCAGCGTATAATCGCTGTGCTGATAAATTATCAATCTCTGTTTGTAATTTTACACCTTTTGCGCCATTTTCTAATGCGAAATTTTTAGCAGCTTCTAATAATTTTTTACCTGTTCCAGATCCGCGCTTCGCGGCTTGTACAAACAGATCATTTAAAATCCATAATTCTTTCATTGAAATGGAAGAAAATGATGGATATAGTTGCGTGAATCCAATATATTCACCGTCTTCAACTGCTACGAAAATAACGGATTCTTTTCTCTCGATACGATTTTGTAAAAATACTTTTGCACCTTCTAAATCGGAATCTTGTCGGTAAAACATACGATAGTTATTAAAAACTGATGCTAGTCCATCTAAATCTGCAATTGTTGCCTCATATATTCTCATTTTACTCCATTCCCCTTCCAATACTGTCTCATTATATCCGTTACCCATTTAGGCTGTAGAATTTCTTCTTTCGGCATAAACTCTTTCATTACCGGCTTTATATCCAATATAGGGGTGCCATCAATAGCATCTAATCCCTCAACAATAATTGATTTACCGTCTCTTTTTATCACTTTTACAATTGTTACACCTAAGCGATTCGGGCGATTTTTCCCGCGCTGTGCAAAAATTCCTACTTTAGGATAATCATTATTATTTCTAGGATGTCTAGCAACATATTGAATTTGTTCATCCGTTACTTTATGAAAATAAAAAACAACTTCAATATGAGAAAATTCTTCAATCCCTTGTATACTTTCCTCTGTATACAATTCAGTTAAAGTAATACAGGATCTTACTTCTCCCCATTCGTCATCTTTTATTTCCTTTCTTTCATTATGTACAAATGCGATTGGTTGAACTGAAAACATACGCATCCCCCTTAAATGTAACCACTTACATTATAAAATATTTTCTGAATGTTTTCCACATACACGAACTAAGTTTACATAATATAATTATAATCTATTTTCTAAAGCCACATTTACTGCTTCCATTGCATGTATAAAAGTTGTATCAAATATCGGAACTAATACGTCTTCCTGCTTTATTAATAATCCTATTTCTGTACAACCTAAAATTATTCCCTGTGCTCCTTTTTGCACTAGCTCTTCTATGACTCTTTTATAATATTCTCTAGATTGCGATGTTATTTTTCCTAAACATAATTCTGTATAAATTATTTCATTTAATTTTTCTCTATTTTTTTCTACTGGCACTATTACTTTTATATTATTCTCTTCTATACGTGACTTATAGAAATCTTGCTCCATTGTATATTTTGTTCCAAGTAGACCAATCGTTTGAATACCTTTTCTTTTAATTTCTTTTGCAGTAGTATCAGCAATATGTAATACAGGGATGTTAATATTCTCTTTTATTTTCTCCACTACTTTATGCATTGTATTTGTGCAAATGATTATAAAATCTGCTCCTCCCTTCTGCAATGAATACGCCGCATTCCCTAATACTTCTCCTGCTCCATCCCAATCCCCGTTAGACTGGAATCGTTCAATCTCTTCAAAATCCACACTATTAATCAGACATTTTGCTGAGTGTAATCCTCCTAATCTACTTTTTATCTCTTCATTTAAAATTCGATAATATTCCGAAGTCGATTCCCAACTCATACCACCTATAAGCCCTATCGTTTTCATATAAACCACCTACCTAAACTTTTTTCTAAACTAATAACAATATTTTATTATGTATATTATACACAATAAAACAAGACTTTAAGTTTATAATATAAAGTCTTGTTTTAACTATTTCCAAGGAAATTTTATGTTAATATTCTGAAATTAATCCCCTAATTTTTTTATAGAATCTTCATATTGATAATTAAAACATTGTCGATACAACTGTTTAATTTCATTATAAGAAGGGACTCGCGGATTATTTCCTGGGCTACCACTTTCAATTGCATCCGAGGCCATTTTTGAAATAGCATTTTCAAACTCAATTTCATCAATTCCATATTCTTTTAAATTTGGAATACGAAGATCGAAACAAAGTTTCTTTATTTCAGCAAGCATGTAATTCGCTACTTCTTCCTCAGAATATGAGTAGAGATCTTTGTTTAAATTGCGTCCAATCTCGGCTAATCTTTTCACTGCACTTGTTTTTGTGAACTCTAAAACTGTAGGTAATAGTATGGCGTTCGATATACCATGCGGTACATGAAATAGTGCACCTACTGGCCTTGACATACCATGAACTAACGTAACTGATGCATTTGAGAATGCAATTCCAGCTTGTAATGAAGCGATCATCATTGCTTCCCTTGCTTCCATATTACCTCCATCTTCATATGCAATACGTAAATATTTCATAATACTTTCAATAGCCGAAAGAGCAAGTACATCTGTAAGTGGTTGAGAAAATTTAGAAATATATGCTTCAATTGCATGGCATAATGCATCTATACCTGTCGCTGCCGTAATATGAGGTGGTACCGAACTTGTTAATATCGGGTCAATAATCGCTACTTGCGGGGTAAAACTCGGATGCTTCATCATCATTTTTACATCTGTTTTTTTATTCGTAATTACTGCTACACTTGTTACTTCTGACCCAGTACCTGAAGTTGTTGGAATTGCAATGAGTGGTAGTGGATCATTTTCTATTTCAACATCTTTTTGGACGTAATATTCAATTGCTCCACCATTAGTATATAACACCGCTACTGCTTTCGCAGCATCAATACAACTTCCACCACCAATACCGATAATAAAATCACACTTTCCTTCTTTACAAATCGTTAACGCTTCTAATACGTGTAAATTTGTAGGCTCAGCATTCACTTTATTATATGTAATAACAGTAATCCCTTTCTTATTTAGCTGTTTTATGCACCTTTCAACATACCCTAATTTCTCCATAATTGTATCAGTAACTATAAAAGCTCTTTTCCCAAACTTCTTTGATTGTTCCCCCAGTTTTTCAATCGAATTTCTTCCATATAGTACAGACTTCGGCATACGAAACTCAGCAACTTCTTGCAAATACTCCACCCCTTCTTACCCTTATTAATGTTTAGTTTATAAAATATCAACTAAATAAACCTTTACAATTCATATAGTATCTATTTTTAATAAATTCCTGTAATAGTATAGAATGCGATAACTAAAAACACAGCAAGCGTTTTCAAAACTGTAATAGCAAATATATCTTTATATGACTGTTTATGTGTTAAACCTGTTACTGTAAGAATAGTAATAATAGCCCCGTTATGTGGTAATGTATCCATTCCTCCTGATGCCATTGATACGATACGGTGCATAACTTCTAATGGGATATCAAATTGATTGGCTGCTGCAATAAATTTATCCCCCATCGCACTTAAAACAATCCCCATTCCTCCTGATGCAGAACCTGTAATACCGGCTAAAATATTCGTCGTTACCGCTCCATTCACTAAAGGATTTGTGAACGTTGCAGAAATGCCATCTCTCATAATTGCAAAACCTGGAAGTGCTGCAATGACACCACCGAAACCAAATTCTGCTCCAGTGTTCATTGTTGCAAGTAGTGCTCCACCTATACTTGTATTCAATCCAGCTTGAAATCCTGTTACTACCCGTTTCCAGTATAATAAAAGAGTTGTTAAAATTCCTATTATAAGTGCCAATTCTACAGACCATATTCCAACTACCGCACTCAATTCTACTTTTCCAAATGCTTTCATACCAATTGCTGAAAAGTCAAAACCGTTCGGATACCACTTTGGTATCATAATAGTAAACACTTTATTCATTACACCTACTAAAATAAGTGGTATAAAAGCAATAAGTTGTTGTACCCTCGTAATTTCTAAACTATTTAACAGCGGTATTTCTTTCTGCTCTAATTCCAAAGATGCTGCCATTTCAGTATTCCCATCGTTAAAACCAAAATACCCTTCACCTGCTGCTTTTGCCTTCTTACGCCTACTCTCTAAATATAATAAACCTAACGTGAGAACAAAAATTGCCCCTACAATACCAAGTATCGGTGCAGCATAAATATCCGTTTTAAAAAATGTTGTAGGTATTACATTTTGAATTTGTGGTGATCCAGGGAGCGCATCCATTGTAAATGTTACTGCTCCAAGGACAATTGTTCCAGGTATTAAGCGCTTTGGAATATTAGCTTGTCGAAAAAGCTTAGCTGCAAACGGAAATATAGCAAATACCACTACATATACACTAACACCACTATATGTTAAAATAGCACCCATTAAAACAATCGCTAAAATTGTACGTTTTTCTCCAACCAACTCTACAATCGTCTTTGCAATAGAATCAGCAATTCCTGACATTTCTACTACTTTCCCAAAAACTGCTCCAAGTAAAAACACCGGGAAATATAGTTTAATAAACCCTACCATTTTCTCCATAAAAATATTAGAAAAGAAAGGTAATACAAAACTAGGTTCTGTCAAAAATACCGCAAATAATGCAAAAATTGGTGCAAATAAAATAACAGAAAACCCTCTATAGGCTACAAACATAAGTAAGCTAAGTGCTAACAATATAATAACTAGCTCCAATTATACCCCTCCTTTAAACTGAAAATTCAATCTTTTATTGATAAACTTCTACTAATCTTTCATTTCTGACATCCCTCCTCTAATTCATACAAATTTTTCATACTAAAATGTCTAATTATACATATTCGATTACATATGAAAAATCCCTTTAAACAGAAACGATTTCATCGTCATACGTTATAAAGGGATTGTTAGTCTCTATTTTTATTTTTTTATTAAACTATTTTCTATACAAAAATGGTGTAGTTCTTCTATATCCTTCGCTATATGAGTCGCACTAACTTCAATCAACTCATTTTTACTACCATAGCCATATAAAACACCAATTGAAGCAATTCCATTATGATTTGCACCTATTATATCGTGCTTTCTATCTCCAATCATAACAACTTCCTCTTTATTAAGTCCTTCATTCTGTTGTAAAATATGAGCAATTATTTCTTCTTTTTTTATTCTTGTTCCATTTAAATTACTTCCAATGATATCTTCAAAATAATTCGTTAGTTGAAAATGCTCTATTACTTGTCTAGCAAAAATAGTAGGCTTTGAAGTAGCTATAAATAAACGATTTCCGTTATCTTTTAATTGTTTTAGGAGATTTAGAATACCCTCGTATACACTATTCTCCAACAACCCACGTTGCTTTAAATATTCCCTGAAATAAAAAACAGCTCGTTCAACTTCTCCTTCATTCATATTATATCTCTCTACGAATGATTGCTGAATAGGAGGACCAATAAATGAATCTAACTCACTTACATGTAATTCTTCAATTCCAACCTTTTCTAACGCGTACAAAACTGAATTTACAATCCCCTTTTTAGGATCCGTTACTGTTCCATCTAAATCAAATAAAAATGTTCTATACATATTTAATCCCCCACTCATCCTACTTTACATGTAATACTAAAGTTTTTTTACTACTCTATCTCTACTATACTACCATTATTTATTTTTTCAAAAAAATCACTTTTTCTATGTTACATAGTTTCGGTTACATTAGACGGATAGATATGATAAAGTAAGAAAGTTACAATTAATTCAATAGAAACTGGTGAAACAAATGTCAATTACGTTAATTTTTATAATGGCTTTCACAATTGTCATCCACGCAGTCGAAACTAGTTCTTATAGTATTCGCTTAGCTGGTGTTCGTTTAAAAAAGATTGTCGTTGCCTTATCTGTCGTAGGAATGGTATTACTTATTTCAAGAACTTCAAATTTACTACAAGCCTTTTTAATTGGCGGGATTGTCGATGAAGCAAAACGAGATGCTTCTATTAATTTAGAGCATACTATACGACTTGTACTATTATCTGCTTCCATAGGTACATTACTTGCGATTATTCTTTATCCAACTTTGACAAAACTATTTGGATATGTCATTCAAAACTTTGAAACAGATGGTTCTTTCATTCGAATGATGAAAACAAATAACATTCAAAAATTAAAGTACACAAAAAAATATGTGCGCTTTCCAAGATTTGAAATGATTCATAGATTGCGTATCGGTGGTATCCCAAAGCGTATTATGCTTATTAACATGTTTGCTACTGCAATTTATACAGCAGGTGTTCTTTCTGCCCTTTATGCTTCTTTTCTAAATCCAGATTACGCAACAAATGCAAGTACAGCTTCTGGCCTTGTGAATGGTTTTGCTACTATTTTATTAACAGTATTGCTCGATCCACGCATTGCTCTATTAACAGAGCGTGCTTTACAATCAGAAAATGGTGCTGAATCTATGAGTAAAATGTATGGTTGGTTAATGATATCTAGACTTCTCGGTACTTTACTCGCACAACTGTTGTTCGTACCAGGTGCTTACTGGATTTTGTGGATTATTGAACTGATGCACTAATTTACTAGGAAGGTGAATTTATCAATGAAGATACAAACAGAGCAAGATGTAATTCGCTTAATAGAAAATGACAAATGGATGATGAACATATTACACATAGCAAAATCACTAGAGCTACCTGATTGGTGGATTTGCGCCGGTTTTGTTCGTTCTAAACTTTGGGATACTTTGCATAACTACGAAGTAAGAACTGCTACACCGGACGTTGATGTCATCTATTTTGATCCATTACATAAAGACGAGACATATGAACAATCCGTAGAGAAAACACTAACAAATATGGATGCTTCTATACCTTGGTCGGTTAAAAATCAAGCTCGTATGCATGTGGTGAACAACATGCCACCATATTCTTCTTCTGTTGATGCTATTTCTAAATTCCCTGAAACAGCAACGGCTTTAGGGGTTACATTAGACGAAAAAAACAATGTTATATTAACAGCTCCGTGCGGTATTGGAGATGTTCTTTCATTACAAGTGAGACCAACAGCTCATTTTCTCGAATCAAAAGGACGTATACATATGTACAAAAACAGAGTTATTAAAAAGAATTGGCAAAGTAAATGGCCTAACATAACAATCACATATCCAGAAATTTAGAAAGGGTGCTTCTCATTTATAGAAGCACCCTTTTCTTCATTTCAAAAAATACATGACTGTTTCTGCGAATCTATCCGCTTCCTCATAATGAGGTGAATGACCGCTCTCTTCAAATGCAATATACTTGCCGTTTCGAGCATCTTTATTAAATATTTCAATTTGTTTTTCACACGTTACTACATCATGTTTTCCTACAAGTAATAACATTGGATTTTGTACATCTTTTATTTTGGATAATAATGATGTATGACATGCGCCTTCTAATTTTAATCTATCAAAATGAATCTTGGAGCGTTTTGAAAATACTTCCCACTCTTGATCACTGTATAAACTCTCATCTGTCCTATCTTCCTTATTATTGTAAATCTCCATTCTTTTTTCTTCTAATTCATCGCTTAATCTTATATAAGCTTCAAGCAACTCTTCGGAACTAGCATTGCTAGATGAATAAGCGATGGACTCTTCTGCTACTTCTTCTTTTCCATACTTTTTTAATAAATCCCCTGTCTTTTGTAACAAAGCTCTACTTGTTAATGCAAAATCGAAAGTTGGTCCTTCAAATATTATTTTCTCTATTGAACTTGGATATATCGATGCATATAACAATGCTACATATCCACCGAAAGAATGTCCAATTACAGACCACTTCTCAATTTGCAATACTTTTTTTAGTTCTTCACAATCTTCAATCAAATCATTTAATCCAAAAGCTTCGTCCTCAAGAATTTCTTCTGAGCGACAAACACCTCTTTGATCTATCATAATTACATATAAAGAATCTTTTAAACGTTCCGCTTGATGAAATGAAAAATCATAACAGCTCTCTCCCGGACCGCCGTGCAAGTATAATACAGGCTTACTTTTAGGGTTTCCATGTGCTTCAACATATAACTTCTTCCCTCTAATGTCCATGTATTTCCCTGCTTCTATCAAATTCGCCTTTATAATCATCACCTTCTTTTTTACTGAATATTATAACATTTTATGTTAAATAATTCCTATTACATTTAAAAAGACGATGATTATGGCAATTGGTGCTACAAACCGAAGTAAAAATGCCCAACAAGTAAATACTTTCTTTCCGTAATTTCCACCTACAAAAAATTCTGCTTCTAGCACCTTCTTTTCCATTTTGAATGATACGAAAATACTAATAAATAGCGCTCCTAGTGGCATTAATATATTACTAGATAAAAAGTCTACCGCATCAAAAATATTCTTTCCAAAAATCGTAATATCACTCCATACTCCAAATGATAACGCAGATGGTATACCTACTAAGAAAATACAGAAACCAATGATCCATGATAGTTTCGTTCTTCTTTCTTGTTCACCATTTGCTAATGCTGAAACAACCGTCTCTAGTAGAGAAAATGCCGATGTTAATGTGGCAAATGTAAATAGCGCAAGAAATACCGTTAAGAACAATCCGCCAAATGGAATTTGACTAAATACAGATGGTAATACGATAAATAGCAATCCAGGCCCTTCCGTCGGCTCCATTCCTAATGAAAATACTGCTGGAAAAATTGCAAGACCTGCAAATAAAGAAACGAATAAATTCAATCCAACAATTGTTATTGCTGATTTTGGTAAACTTTCTTTTTTATTTAAATAGGAACTATACGTAACCATAATTGATATTCCGATACTAATTGCAAAGAACGATTGGCCCATTGCGAACAAAATACTTTCTGAAGTAATCTTTGAGAAATCTGGTTGTAAGAAAAACTTCACACCTTGCATTGCATTATCCAATGTTAATGAACGAATAATAAGGGCGACAAATAAAACGAACAATGCTGGTAACATATATTTACTTGCTTTTTCAATTCCGTTTTGTACACCTTTTGATACAACCCATATCGTAATGAACATAAAAGCGAAATGTCCAGTAATAGCCCAAGCGGGATTTCCAATTGTTTCAGTAAATAATGCACCGTAATTTTGTCCCGGAGTAATAAGTTGTCCAGTTACTCCTCTAAATAAATAAATCAATACCCATCCACCTACAACACTATAAAACGAAAGTAATATAAAACACGTTCCAACGCCAAGGCGTCCAATCCAGTGCCACCCTGTATTTGGTGCAATACTTTTAAATGCGCCAACTGCTTGTTTCTGTGTACTGCGTCCAATCATAAATTCAGCTATTAATAGTGGTAGTCCAATTAACACAGTAAATAATATAAAAATTAAAAAGAATGCTCCTCCCCCGCTCTTCCCAGCGATATAAGGAAACTTCCATATTGCGCCTAATCCAATTGCTGATCCTGCTGCAGCCATTATAAATCCTAATTTCGAAGTCCATTGCTCTGTCTGTTTCATCTTATTTTCCTCCTAATTAAATCTTTTTATATAAATAATTAAATTTTACATACCTATCCGAATAAACCCTCCATTTCTTTTTCTATAAAATAAAAAATGGCTCAGCATCTCTTTATATAAAGAGACGCTAAGCCATTTACTTAACGCGGTACCACCCTTATTGATTCCATTATGAATCCACCTTAGTAGTAATCGTTTGATTACAAACCTAATATCGAAGGTTAACCGTTAAGATTTACTAAGAATGTGATTCCGTTCCACCTTACTGCTCCTAGGCGAGTTCAGGATGTCATTTGACTATGTCGCACCAACCCATAGCTCTCTGCACAAATACATGACCTTACTACTCCTATTCAACACATTTTAATATTTAGAATATATTTTCTTTTGAAATTAATATGAAGTATATCGGTTATATTTATAACTGTCAAGGTATATATTAATTTTTTTGTCGAAAAGGTTTTTTATAAACTTTCAATGTAAAAATAAAAGAACATTAAAAAAGAACCTTCGCGATAATCGCGAAGGTTCTTTTTTATGGTGTAAGACGTGTACAATCTCTCGGAAAAGCACTCGCCTCTCGTACGTTCGTTAATTCTAAAAGTTTATATACAACCCTTTCTAGCCCAATGCCGAAACCGCCATGCGGTGGACAACCGTATCGGAATGTATTTAAATAAGATTGAAATTTCTCTAGGTGTAATCCTTTTTCTTTAAAAGATGCGAGTAATAGATCATAATTATGAATACGCTGTGCACCTGACGTAATCTCTAATCCTTTATACAATAAGTCAAAAGAATCAGTAATAGTTGGATTCTCTTTATTCGGCATCGTATACATCGGTCTCGCTTCTTTCGGATAATGTGTAATAAAAACAAATTCACTATTATATGTTTCTTTCACATATTTCCCTAGTAACTTTTCACCTTCTGTATCTAAATCTCCAATCGGTGATTCTTTTCGATACTTACTTTTCAAAATCTCTTGTGCTTCTGATAATGTAATTTTCGGTATTTCAGTAATGACAGGTACTTCTATTTGTAATTGTTGTAGTTCTTTCTCACATGTTTCTCCTACTTGCTGAAACATATATCGTAAAACATCCGTTTCTAATTGCATCACTTCATGAAAATCATCGATAAATCCAAGCTCTACGTCTAACGATATATATTCATTCAAATGACGGGAAGAGTTGTGATGTTCCGCTCTGTAAACAGGTGCAATTTCAAAAACACGTTCCAATCCTCCCGCTACCATCATTTGTTTATAAAACTGTGGTGATTGAGCTAAATAAGCTTCTTTTTGGAAATATGGAAGCTTAAAAACATTCGCTCCTCCTTCTGCCCCTTGCGAAACAATTTTCGGCGTAAATATACGTATGAAATCGTTCTCTGTTAAATAGTCACTAAAACTTTGAGCGAGTGTAGCTTTCACTTTAAATATCGCCGCGGTTCGCTCATGTCTTAACGATAATACTCGTTCATTCAATAGTTGATCTAAACCAACTTGTAATTTCTTTTTATTTAATTCAAATGGAAGTTGTTCTGCACCATTTAATACTTTCACTTCATGAGCAAGTACTTCAACCCCTAATTCTGTTTTCGAAGTCTCTACAATTTCACCAACTATTTGAACGACACTTTCTACATCAACTTTGTATCCAGCTAACTCGTTTTCTAATACACATTGAATAACTCCCGTTCGGTCCCGTAATAATAAAAAACTCACATTACCTAGATGACGAATCTTTTTTACCCACCCTTGTAAGAGTACCACTTTTCCAACATGCTCCGTACACGCTTGAGCGAGTGAACGCGTCATTATTTGATCCATTATATTTCCCTCCAATAGTTTTCATTTTATTTACGTTATTGTTGTCATCATCGTCATCCACGTTCACTCACCTCCTTTCAAAAAATACAAAAATCCGCCCCTAGAAATAGGGACGGATTTTTTCCGCGGTACCACCCAAATTGTCACAATGACCATCTTAGCCCTGATAACGGTAGGTACCGTTTGCTTTTACTAATAATCACGTTCAAAGCAACACTCACAGGTGTCTTTCCATCATGCGGTATCGCAATCTTCCCAGCAACCGATTGCTCTCTGTAGACCTTTGCATCATGTACTTTTCCTGATCATCACTTTTTATATTTACAGAGTATTCTATCTCTTTATTTTATAAAACGCAAGCCTTTTTATTTAAGATTCTTCATCTACCGTTATATATGCGTATTTCTCATGTTCTATTATTATTTTCCCCTTTAGATTTACACTAGTCTTTTTCATGCTCTATGCATTTTCCATTTTATTACATATTTTCTGTATTTCCCACGCATATTAATAGCAAATTTGTAGCGGAGGTGTACATATGAAAAAAGCGATTAGTTTTTTTCTCTTATTATTATGCATAGTTGTAGTTAATGAAGCGTATGCTTATACCCCAAAATCTTTACCGGTTTCTCAAAATTCAAATCAATGGCAAGTGAATATTGATGAAGTGAAAAAAACGAGTAAAAAATTGTTGCAACCTAAAAAAGGTGTATTTCAAACATATCATTTCTCTGTAAAAAATCTCGGAAAAAGCGAAGTGTATAACGTACAAGTTGAAGTCTTCCACAACGAGCCAAATACAAAAACGAAATATGAACTCTTTTCCCTAAAGGAAAGTCGGTTAGCAAGCGGAAAAACTGGATTTGAACATGCTAATTTCCCTGTTGCTACAAAAGCAGATGTGTTTGACGTGATTATTACGTGGCAAGAACACCCTTTCCGCTCGATGCGAAACGGTCAAAAAGTTGAGTCTAGAAAATTTAAAGAGCATTTTGTTTTTAAAGAATCTAAAAAGTAAATGAGGATGCGGATGTATTCACATTATCATTGATATTACTTTATTTACTAGTACCAGTTCTTATGTAGATTAAAAAGTCGTGGCTTATAAACGCCACGACTTTTTATATTAATTCGTACTAATTCCTCTTGCTGCCCAAATACGATCGATATCAGCAGCATGTTGTCCGCCATATAGAAGAGCATCCGCTTGCTTAATTGCTTTTGCTCCATCACGGAATTTAGCATTTGGCGTTAATGACCAATGTGATTGTAAAATAATTTTTGTTGCTACATCACGGCCAAAAGCTTGTGCCATTTCGTATTGTCCTTGAGCCCAAATTTCCCCATCATCATGTACTTCATTCGTAATATCTTTCGGATACACTTTATTCGTATCTAATCGGCGTAAGCATGTTGGATCCGAACTAGAATAAGCTGTCGCATCCCATTCTCCAACACATGCTTTTCCGTACCCTGTAGTCGACACTGCATCTTCATAAGTAGCACCTAAGAAGTCACCAAATCCTTCTCCCATTGCTCCACCTTCTGGTGAGCTACCGAATCCAGGCACTTGATTGTCTTGAATCGAATGGCCGTATTCATGCGCGATAATACCAGCATCTTCTGCATCATCGACTCCGCCAGTACCGAAAGTTAAAGCTTTCGTTGATGGAGAATAGAATGAGTTATCATCCGTTGTACCATTAACATTTACTTTAATCGAACGATTATTAATATTTTTAAAGCCTAGTCCTTGAATATAGCGCTGCAATGTATCGATATGATAATACGACATAACATCTTCAAAGCTATCATTTGCACGTGTATAATTAAATTGTAAGTTTGTAGATTTCGTCTTCGCTTTTGAAGAAATCGTAACATACTCACCAATTAAAAATCCTGTACCATCTAAACCTTTTAACGTAACAGTTTTCAGTTGATTCGTTAGTGCTGTTGAATCTGCATCGTTACTATCTTTTAATCCTGTTTTACTACCACTAGATACGACAGGATTAGGTAAAAATACTTTTCCTGTTCCTTCTGCTTTTCGGTTTATATCAACCTTTTTAATTAACTTTCCATTTTCCGCATCAATGAATGTTTCCCATGCACCGAATGGATTATTAGAATGGACTACCACTTTATATACTGGAAGAGCGACACCTTCTTCTACAATATATCCGAATTCTTTTTCTGTAGGAGCCCATAAGTTTTGCTCACTCGCTTCTCCAACATACGCCATTGATTTTTGTATTGCATCTTTTTCACTAATTTTTGTCGTTACTTCCTTCACACCTGTAACAGGTTGATAATCAGAAACAGCAAGTACTCCTTTTCCCTCTCCGTTAAGAGTAACCGTAATTTGTTTTGAAAATACAGGCGCACCATTTACTACTTGTTGGAACTTAACATATGAAGCTACTGACGTTTCTGTTGTAGAAATATATTGCAAGTCTGAAAGGTCGGGCTTTAATCCATACTGATTGGCATTCCCTTTTAAATATTCAACTGCTTTTTTCTGTGGTGAATAAGCTTCTACCTTTACTTGCTTCTTTTCCAATGCGGAAACTGTAGAAATCGTCCCCATTACTAATGGTACAGTCATTGCCATTGCCACCATTTTTTTGTTTAACATAAAACCACTCCCCCTAATAAATTGAAACCTTTACCCCATTCCTATAAGGCTACTACTGTCCACAAGTAACGAAATAAAGTGAATCTACGAGTAATTCTATACGAGCAATTCTATTACCTTTACATTTTGGGTAAGTGAAATTTTCTCAATATTTATGTGTAAAACGAGAAAAATACTGTAGAAATATATTTTCCCTTTAAAGTAATGTGTAAAAAAATAGGTTATTTTTTACCTAACGGTAGGTTGAAAGTGTTTTTAATGAATGATACGCTTTATATAATCTCATGTTTTATTAGGAGGATTTATTATGAGTAAAAGTGAAGAAACATTCTCTTCCATTATCGAGGTGAGTTACCGCTTATTCGCTGAATATGGTATTGCTAAAACAACTTATTCGATGATTGCTGAAGAGGTTGGTATCGCAAAACCATCTATATATTACTACTTCAAGTCTAAAGATGCTTTAATTGAAAGTATCTTTACTGAATTATGTAAAGCTATGCAGTTTTCTTCCTTCTTCCATACAGAAGAGTTTACGAAAGAAAATTTTATTGAGAAATGTGTTGAAATTGGATTCACAATAATTGATGAACAGGAGGGTGATCCTTATTTTAATCGTGTGTTGCAAGAATATGTATTACTCTCTTCAAGAAACGATATGTATAAAGATAGATTACTAACTGTGCAAAAAGAATATTTATATGGATTTGAATCACTCCTTACAAAAGCAAATGAACTTCAATTAATCGAAAATAAAAATCTAATTTCAAAAGCTCATATGTTAGCATTAGTGCTTGATAATGTAGGGAATTTTATGATGTTACATGTGGATATAGATTATAAACAAATATGGATTGAAGCTGTAAACAGTATTTTTGAAAGAAGGGATTGAATTGAATACTAAAAAACGAATTATCGGCTTAGATTTTGCTAGAGCTTTGGCGATGTTTGGTATGCTGCTTGTTAATTTTATGGTTATAACAGGTGCAGAACGAAATGGTCCCCCATTTTTAATAACTTTCATGTCACTTTTTGAAGGTAGAGCTTCTGCCTTGTTTGTTATACTTGCTGGAATTGGCATATCTTTCATGACTAGATCATCTGTTGCTAGCAATGAAAAAATAAAAATTTCTAATAGCCGGAAAATCATCTGGAAACGGGCACTATTCTTATTTATTTTTGGATTACTTTTATACGTAATGGAGTGGACTGGGGATATATTACACTACTACGGTGTTTACCTTTTCGTTGCTGCATTACTCATTACAGTACGAAAAAAAGCATTACTATTGCTATCTATTATTATCCTACTCTTCGCACAATCTCTTCAGCTTACTTTCAATGCTTTCGAAGGTTGGGGAGGCCCTACTCCATTTATAAACTATGTAGACTTCTGGACAGTAAACGGTTTTCTTCGCAATCTATTCTTTAATGGTTATCACCCTTTTTTCCCTTGGTTTTCGTTCTTCTTAATCGGTATGATAATTGGCAGATTAGATCTTCATAATAAAAAGATTAGAGATAGGTTGCTCTTGCCCGGTATTACATTCACCATACTGATAGAACTTTTATCAAAGGGACTCACGCACTACTTTATTCCACACATTGGCAAAGAGGCTGCTACATTTTTGTTTAATACAGGGCCCATTTTACCAAATATATTTTATATTTTATCTGCTACAGGATCCGCTATTGCTATATTAATAATTTGCCTCTATATCACTGAAAAATATGAAAATAATTGGTTTGTTACTTCCATTATACAAACAGGTCAATTAACATTAACTCATTATGTAAGTCATGTATTTATCGGGATTGGAACATTAATTCTATTCAATAGAATGGAACATCAAACACTACTTTTCGTTTTATTATTTGCTACTGGATTTTTCATTTTGAGCATTTTATTTAGTGTGCTATGGAGAAAGAAATTTGCTAGAGGCCCTATTGAATGGATTATGCGAAAATTTGCCGGATAAAGTGAAACTTTAATTCGTGGGGGTTTTGTCCCCCCACCGATTATTAACCTACAAATAGCGGGATAATCTCCCCTCATACAAAAAGGAAGTTGGAATGATTCCAACTTCCTTTTTTCATTAATTAGCCTCGCTTAACTTAATTCGGAGTTTTGTCTCCCCTAAAGAAAGCTCGTCGTCTTCATTCGTTAAGTGGCCAAATGTAAATTGCTTGACGAGTAAGTTTTCTTCCAATAGATGTTTATGAGTCGTTAACGTTTGCTGTAGTTCTTCCTCTGCATCAAGAATCACATCAACTCGTAAGTTAACTGGTAAATTCAACAGCTTACGATATTCTTGAACCGCACGAATGAATTCACGAGCTACTCCTTCTTGTAACAATTCTTCCGTTACATTCGTATCTAACATAACCGTATATTGTCCGTTAGTCGTATTAGAGAATCCTGATTTTGCAACTTTCTCAACTAACACATCTTCAGCGGTTACAACCACTTCTTCTCCTGATGTTGCTTCGTAAACTGCTCTTTCTGTTGATACAAATTTTTGTACTTCTTCTTGTGATAATTGTTTTAACCAGCCGTTTACTGCATTCACATTTTTACCGAACTTCGGCCCTGCTGTTTTAAAATTGAGCTTCAATTGATATGATGTATACTTCGTTTCATCCAGTTCAACATGGAATGCTTTCACATTTAGCTCATCCATTACAATATCGCGATAAGATTCCCAATCGATATCATTCTCTTTATGCTCAAGTAATACAAGCTCAGCTAACGGCTGTTTTACTTTTAAAGAATGCTGATTACGGTTACTTCTTCCAAGTTCGACAACTTGTAAAACAGCATCCATTTCCGCTTCTAATTTCGGCTGAAGTAGTGATTCATTTACAACTGGATAATCCGCTAAATGAACGCTACTTCCTTCTAAATTCAGATGAATGTCTTCCGCGACAAACGGTGTAAATGGTGCAATTAATTTACTAATTGTTACAAGCACTTCATGAAGTGTCTCATAGGCAGATGCTTTTTCAGCGTTCATACCAGATTCCCAGAAACGATTACGTGAGCGTCTTACATACCAGTTACTCACTTCATCTACAAGTGCTGCAATTTCACGAGCTGCATTCGTAAATTGATACTCATCAAGTGCTGTTCTCACTTTTTTCGTTGTACTATGCAATCTTGATAATACCCATTCGTCTAATTTCGTAAGCTTTACGTCATACGTTTCTTTCGGATTATACTCATCTAAATTTGCATATAAAACGTAGAAGCTATACACATTGACTAATGTATCTACAAATTTAGATTTCGCTTCCAGTACTGTTCTTTCAGAAAAACGCTTCGCATTCCACGGGGCACTATCAACGAGTAAAGCCCATCTTAGCGCATCTGCACCAAACTTCTCTACTAAATCAACTGGATCTAGTGCATTGCCTTTACTTTTAGACATTTTTTGTCCTTCTTCATCTAAAACATGCCCTAGTGATAACACTCGTTTATACGGCACTTTGCCTGTATATAGTGCTGATACTGCTAATAAACTATAAAACCAGCCGCGTGTTTGATCAATTCCTTCTGCAATAACATCCGCTGGAAACTGCTCTTCAAATAAATCTTTATTTTCAAATGGGTAATGATATTGTGCAAATGGCATAGAACCACTATCAAACCAAACATCGATTACTTCTGGTGTGCGATTCATTGTGCCTCCGCATTTCCCGCAGCAGACTTGCACTTCATCTACATACGGCTTATGCAATTCTAAATCTTCAGGTGTTTCTTTCTTACTATGCTTTCTTAATTCAGCAATGCTTTTCGGTGCGAACTGATGGTCGCAACTTTCGCATTCCCATACGTTTAATGGTGTTCCCCAATATCTATTTCGGCTAATATTCCAGTCAACCATATTTTCTAAAAACTTACCAAAACGTCCATGTTTCATATGATCCGGATACCAAGTAACAGAATCATTATTTTTTAAAAATGTATCTTTAATTGCAGTTGTTCGGATTAACCAACTTTCTCCTGCATAATAAAGAAGTGGTGAATCACAACGCCAGCAATGCGGGTAACTATGTTCATATTTTTCTTTATGATATAGCAAACCTTCCTTCGCCAAATAACGAACGATATCAACGTCACAATCTTTTACAAATTTACCTTTCAAAAATGGTACTGCATCTGTATACTCACCTTTTCCATCTACAACATGTAGGAACGACAATCCTTCACTTTGAACAACTCTATAATCATCTTCCCCATATGCTGGAGCAATATGAACGAGTCCAGTACCACTATCTGCCGTTACAAAATCCGCTGCAATAACACGGTAACCATTTGTCACTTCTTTCATTGGAAATGGTGCTGTGTAAAATGTATTTACTAATTCTTCACCTTTATGAACAGATAATACTTCATAGTTTTCTTTTAATACTTCTTGTACACGTTCTTTCGCAACAATGTATACATGACCTTCTTGTTTCGCTTTAACGTATTCCATATTTGAATGTACAGCAAGTGCAACATTTGCTGGAAGTGTCCATGGTGTTGTCGTCCAACCTAAGAAATACTCATTTTCACTATTTTCCACTTTAAACTTAACTGTTGCACTTAAATCTTTTACTGTTTTATACCCTTGTGCAACTTCATGTGAACTGAGAGAGGTTTGACAGCTTGGGCAGTACGGTGAAACTCTATGCCCTTTATATAACAAGCCTTTTTCATGAATCGTCCCTAAAATATGCCATACACTTTCGATATATGGATTTTCTAAAGTAACGTATGGATCATCCATATCTACCCAATAACCGATACTTTCAGTGAACTCACGCCACTGCTTTTCATATGTGAATACACTCTCTTTACACTTCTTAATAAATGGCTCAATTCCGTACTCTTCGATTTCATGTTTACCAGAAATACCAAGTTGCTTCTCAACACCTAATTCTACAGGTAAACCGTGTGTATCCCATCCTGCTTTTCTTACTACTTTATAACCGGCCATCGTTTTATATCTTGCTACTAAATCTTTAATTGCCCGACCAAGTGCATGGCCGACGTGTGGTAAACCGTTCGCCGTTGGTGGTCCTTCATAAAACACAAACGATTGCGCGCCTTCTCGATTCTGAATTGATTGTTCAAAAATGCTCTGTTCGTTCCACTGCTTACGAATACGTGTTTCTCTCCCTACAGCTGACTCTTTTACATCTACTTTCTTCATCTACAATCACTCCTTTGAATGTTTTAAAAGCACACAAAAAACCCGCCCCTATGAAGTAGGGACGAGTTTACCCGCGTTACCACCCTAATTCTATTAGCTTTTCACTAATAGCGCTTAGCAACGTACTAACATACGCGTTCTTTGTAACGGTAGACATCCGTCCGGGCCTACTTACTTTCAGCCTCGGCTCCTCGGAGATGATTTTCAAATAACGTCTGAACACCGGCTTTCAGCACTTTACCGGCTCTCTGGGGAACAGTTCATTATTTTACTCTTTCTCGTCTTCAGATTTGTATACTTTATTAAAAGCTATTTTATGCCATTTAACAATAAATTGTCAACTAATTCAAAATATATTTTTATTTATATCCTTTTTTCACTACTTATATACATATACAATTACTTTTCAAACTCTCTCAATCTTGCTAAATCTTCATCTTCTTCGATAAGTTCAACAAAAAATCCAGATTCATCCTCACGAAGTACATGTTCAAGCTCTTCTTTCGCCTCTGCATTTCTATTTAATAACGCTAAATAACAAGCATGATCATATCTTGCTAACAGATCACTCGTATCCATTGTTACTACTTCACTTGTTATTTTTTCTGCCTTTATCGTTTGTCCGGCACTATGATATGAAGATGCTAATGAAAGAAGAATTGCCGTATCATTTGGATGATGTATAGAAGCATCTTCTAATAACTGAATTGCCTCTTCATATCTCTCTTGACTTTGGTACATTTCTCCTAAAGCAAGAAACCCTCTACTTACAAACGGTGTTTTCTCCGTTAATTGTAAGCATATTTTTTCTGCTTTTCCTTCTTCCCCAACTTTCAAGAATACTTGCGCTTGTATAAGAAGCGTATCATAATCATCCGGTAGCTCTCGAACTAATTGCTTCATTAACTCTAGAGCATCTTGTAACAAATCCTCGTCCTCACACTCAATGAATAGATTTACAAGTTGCTTCGCTACCTCATAATCCCATTTATTTTCTAACGATGTTTGCAGAACATCTATCGCTTCTTTATTCATCGATACATTTTCGTAAAATGATCCAAATCGTTGCGCTGCCATACTATTTTTTGGATTTAACTTTAATGAGATTTCATATAAATCAATGATTGTTGTAACCATTGAAATTTCTTTTGCCCGGTTTTTCATACGATAAAAAGCTCTCGTAAATATAGATTTTTTCGGTTGTTCATTTTGTTGACGTTCAATCCATCTTTCCGTAACCGCAGCTGCTGCATACATGAATGCTGTACTTCTTTCTGCTTTTTTCACTTTTAATGTATGAAGAAAATCTCGGATGTTAGACAATTTCTTATGTTGTTCTACCGCTTTTACATAAACATCAAATATACGTTCATTATTTACATCTTTTTGTATTACTTTCATTGCAACTTCAATCGCTTTTGCATCTCTTTTTTTCACTAATACTTTTGCATAATGATATAGAACTTCTATATGTCCCTCATCTACTTGTAGTGCTTCTTCAATTCGTATCTTTTCTGTATCTATTTCATTCATCGCTCCATACACATACGCAATCGCATCTAAGCGCCATATTTCGGGTACTTCGCCTGCTAGATGTTCTAATTCCTTTAGCAACTCTTCTTGAAGATTTATTTCTACTGAAAGCTGTGCCAAATATTCCATATTTATATGCAAAGGCTCTTCTTTCATCGCCTGAACCATATGACTTTGTTCTTTGAAACGGTCTTCTTCTTTTTCGTATATTTCTGCTAGTTGTAAATGTACACCTAAGAAGTTTTCATCAAGCTCTAAACATGTTTCATACGCTTGTTTTGCTTCTGTCAATTGTCCTAATGCCATAAGTGTTTCACCAATTCGGTAATATGGCAATGCCGTTTTCTTTTGTTCTATTGCTTTATTATATCTTTTCATCGCTTGGCCATACTGTCCAATAGATTCATGTAAAATACCTGCATAACAACTGTATTCACTTACTTCATTTCTTTCTTTTTG
The DNA here is from genome assembly GCF_016483345.1 of Bacillus cereus group sp. N24. Classification (NCBI taxonomy): domain Bacteria; kingdom Bacillati; phylum Bacillota; class Bacilli; order Caryophanales; family Bacillaceae; genus Bacillus; species Bacillus cereus group sp. N24. The sequence continues at coordinate 196,302 of NZ_JAEHCA010000004.1, read as the reverse complement.
TAACGTTCTTAAGAATGCTATACCTCGTTGTACAAATACAGTTCCTTTAATTCGATTCACATATTCATCTAACGCACTTGCTACATTATATTCACTCTGCTTTATACCACTCTCTAACTTAGACAATGCTACTTTAAGCCCATCTTCATTTCCACCAAGTTCAACCTCTGCATCCCATAAAACCATTCCTGCATTCATAAGGAAATCTTGGCTCTTTTCAATTTGTGTTTCGAGACCAAGAATATATTCTTTCGCTTCATCGTATCGCTCTTTTGCCATATAAACTTGCGTAAGTCCGAAATGAGAATAAACATCTTCATTATCTTCTTCTAAAGCACGCTTATATAATGTTTCTGCTTCTTCCAGACTATCATTTTGAAAATGATAATCACCTAATCTTACATATAGAGACGCCTTATCATCACAATTCTCAATACCTTTTAATAAAATTTCTTTTGTGCTTTTCTCATCCTTCAAATCAGATTCATAGATCTCTGAAAGTTTCGTATAAATGTAAGGCGCATTACTATCTAACTGAATCGCCACTTTAAGTCCTTTTATCGCTAAATGTAATTTCCCTAATTGATGCGCACATCTCGCTCGTTCATACCATACATGCGCCTCATTTTTATATTCTCTTAACAAATTATTAAAGATTTCATATGCTTCTTCATATCTTTCTAAATCTATTAATATTAAACCGTGATTCGTTAAAGTGAACCTTTCTGGACTACGTTCTACAGCTACTTGAGAAAACTGCAACGCATTTTCAGATTGATCGATATACATATAAGATAACGCAAGGAAACTCCAGGCGATTGGCTGATCTGCGTCCAATTGTAATGAGGAACGAAAACTTGAAATCGCTTCTATATAACTTTCCTGTTCAAATGCATATCTTCCATTTATCAAATGATATAAAGCACGATTATTTTTCTTCTCAACACTTGCCAGCATTTGCTCAGCTTTCTCCATTTCTTGAAGACGAATAAAGCACTGTGCACCATGCAATTTAACAAAATCCGAGTTCGGAAACTTTTCCATTAACTTTTCTATACAATATAAAATAAATTCTTTATCTACTTCAACATCTAAATGTTTCATCGTATATAACCACGTATTCGGATTATCACTCGTCTCTTTTAAAAATCGTACTAAGTTATTAATTCCCTCTTTATCTTGTTCATCTAAATGATCTGTAAGAGAGAAAATGGATTTAAAATAATGATTCTCTTCTTCACTTAAAAATGCTAGTTGTTCCTTCTTTTCTTTCGGAACAAACGTGATCGCCAAACAACCTGTATAACGATATTTCTCTTGCAATTTACTATATTCCACAAGAACTGGTTCTATAAAGTTTGGATCTTGAACATAAAAAGCTTGTAACGTATCATCATATCCTGATAGCACTTGCACATGTGAAGCATGTTCGATGTCTATACTTAATAAAACGGGGATCTTTCGGTCGAGTAATATCTTATAAATTTCCTCATTCCCTTTAAAATAACGATATTCATAGCCTAATTCTTCAATATAAGAGACCGTATCGGAAAACTTTGAGCCTGTCATATCAAAAATAAACTCTGCTATTTCATCTTGTGTACGTTTTTCTCCCCATAGCTGCAACATCATTTCTAAACTTGTCGGAACACAATAATTATCCTTTTGTACAATTGGAACTATCGGCAGGTGAACCTTTTTTCCATCTGGATTTTTTTCTAAATTATGATATAAAGAGCCTTTTAAACTTTTTTCTTCTTTTAATAACTGTTGTAAATCTACAAGTTTATTCATTTTGTACAACGCTTCTGCACGTAAATGTACAAAGTAAGTTTCATAAGCATGATAAGGAAGCGTACTATTAATTTTATCTATTACCGCTAACATCTCTTCATATTTCGCTAAATCTAATAAATACTTTACCTTTTCAAAATGAAAATATGGTACTTGTGGAAACTTTACAATCGCATCATCGATTAACTGTAATGCACGTTTTTGTTCCCCTTTATTCGCATATAACTGTGATAATAAGTAGGTAGATAGTTCTTCACAATCTTTATGCTGCTTTCCAGCTAAAAATTGTTCTTCTGCTTTCTCCCATTCACCTGTATGCATATAGACGTAGCCCCATTTATCAAAGACCGCACGTGTACTGTACTCCTCTGCTTTTTGCATATAAATGAGCGCTTCTTCATTTCGTTTCATTTCTAATAAACATCGTACTAAAGTAAAATATGTTTTCGCTAAAAAATCGTCATCTATTTCTTCTTTATCTGCCTCTTCTAAAGATTCTTTTAACAACTGTTCTGCTTCAAGGATTTTTCGCTCATCAATTAACTCATCACAATATAAAGAGAGCGTTCTCATATTTGGGAATTTTTTATAAGCGTAGCGAATGAGGAATGAACTGTATTGGTGCATAAGCCCTTCATCAGTAAGGCGAATTAATATATCAAACTCCTTATGTGAAGGAATATTAGCAAGCCAAGTCTTCACATAGGATAAAGTATTTGTTTCTTTTATATATGAAATTTCATTATTTATTTCCTGTAATCCATCTACAAATCTCTTGTCTTTCAAACAAGCTTCTAACTGCTTAAAATCTAGCATGCATTCACCTCGAATATTTATTTAAACTGCTACTTGCTTAGATTTTACACATCATATTGTAGGTATTCAACTAAAATCTCCTATAATGGATAGTATTATTTAATATTATTCGAATTTATAACAAAATATAGTAAAGATGATTGTTTTTCTTCGTATTTTGTTTAATTATATGGAATAACGTGGATTGAGGATCTTATCTTTTCAAGGCCAAAATCAGTACATGAAATTATATCGGCGATAATTCAAATATATCAGCGCTTCTTTCGTTTTATCGGTGATTTTCAAAATATATCGACCGATTCTTAAAATATATCAGCGATTATACGGTGAATATCGACTTATCGATAAAAAATGTCAATCCTCAATAAATCGCTACCTTTTAACATTCTATGTCACCAAATGTAATTTTCATATTCGGAGCATATACTAAAGATGAATGTATATGGAGCGCTTTAAAAAATCGTAGTTCTGCTTCATATTGAGCTAATGCTTCATCATATGTTAATCCTCTTATCATTAAACGTTCTATAAATTGCTGTTTATCACCCGGGTTGTCCGCAATCCCCTCTTCTCTTAATGAATGATACAAACTGTGTTTATCATTGTGATGCATACTAGAGTCTAAAAAGTTCACTTTATCGCTCACTCTACACTCAATATTTTTCACACCTAATTTACTTAAATACATCGGTATTTTCATGCCAATATTTCCATCTTTACCGTTTCTCTGCGCGTCTTTTTCAAATAACTTCTGCAAAGCACCTAGTTTAATAATTTCCGATTGATTCTCTCCATCTAAGACATATGAAGACATATTTGAAATCCAATGTGGTTCAAAACAGATTATTTTACCACCTTTTTTAATTGCATGTATCATTTTTTCTAACATCATTTTTGGAGTATTCATATGTAATAAGAAAGCATGACAGATTGCTATATCGTATTTATCGTTCAATTCAATTTCTGTAGCATCCCCCTCAATAAATTCTGATTCATATGGAAGTAGATGAAACAACTCTCTCGCTTCAGCAAGTAATGTTTCTCCACTGTCAATGCCTGTATACTTTGAACCTTCTGGAAGTAACGGCATTAATACTAAGCCTAAATAACCATATCCACAACCGAAATCAACGATTTGTACGGGCTTATTAATCTTCCAAACTGAATTTACTAAAAAACTTACATAATCGTCGTTGTAATATAAATCTCTTGTATTTTTTAAATATGTTAGTTTACTGTTCCAGTCGTATGTTTCCAAGCCTAACGCCTCCTTATATAACATTACAATTCTCCATTTAATAAAGACATTCCTATACTTTAAAGAAAAGTTAAGTTTAGTTTTAAAAAAATGAAACTTTTGCTTATACCTTTCCTATAAATATAAAAAAGATATACATATCTACTATGATACGTACACCTTTTTATGTTACATCTCCTCAGGTGCCTCCACCCCAAGCAAACGTAATCCCTCTTTTAATACAACCGTCACAGCATAAACTAATACCAGTCTGCTGTCTTTCTCTTTACTCTCTTCCAATATACGCACATTTCCATAATATTTATTGAACGATTGTGCTACATCTAATACGTATTTCGAAATGATTGATGGCTCATTTTTGTTGAAGGCTGCTTCAATTACTTGTGGGAACTTATTCAGTAATTTTACGACGCTCCAGCTATGATCATCTTTTAATGCAAACGTACACGTTTCAAATTCTACACTTTCTTTTCTTAAAATAGAGCAAGCACGCGCATGTGTGTACTGTACATATGGTCCTGTTTCTCCTTCGAATTTCAGCATATTTTCTAATGAGAATTCGATATTATGCATACGCTCATTTTTCAAATCGTGGAAGATGACTGCTCCTACACCGACTTGCTTTGCTACTTCTTCTTTCTGTTTTAAGTTTGGGTTTTTCTCTTCAATATTTTGTTTTGCAAGGTCTATTGCTTCTTCAAGTACTTCTTCAAGTAAAATAACTCTTCCTTTACGTGTCGACATTTTCTTACCGTCTTTTAAAATGAACCCAAACGGTACATGTTCCATGCCGTCAACCCAATTGTAGCCAAGCTTTTTTAATACAGTGAAAAATTGATTGAAGTGTAAACTTTGTTCCGGGCCAACTACATATAGGGCTTTATCAAATGCATATGTGTTTTGACGATATAACGCTGCCGTTAAGTCACGTGTTGCGTAGATCGTCGCACCATCGGATTTTCTAATTAAGCAAGGCGGCATTCCCTCTTCTTCTAAATTAACGACTAATGCGCCTTCTGACTCTTCAAGCAAATCATGCTCCTCTAAAATCCCAATGAAATCTTCCATTAAGTTATTATAAAAAGCTTCTCCTTGAAAATTAGTAAATTCTACACCGAGAAGTTCATAAATTCGAGAAAATTCTTTTAAGGATTCGTGACGGAACCAATTCCAAAGCTCAACAGCTTCTTCATCACCTTCTTCTAATTTCTTAAACCAAGCACGCCCTTCTTCTTCTAGTTCTTCGTCGTCTTTTACCTCTTCATGGAATTGAACGTATAACTTAAATAATTCACGGATTGGATCCTCTTTAACTACTGCTTCATTTCCCCATTTTTTATAAGCAGTAATTAACTTTCCAAACTGTGTTCCCCAATCCCCAATATAATTAATTCCTACAACTTCATAGCCACATTTTTCAGCGATATGTTTCAGTGAATTTCCAATCATTGTAGAACGTAAATGCCCCATCGAAAAAGGTTTTGCAATATTTGGAGATGAGTAATCAATAACTACTGTTTTTTCACATCCAAAGTAGTTTTGACCGTATTCTTCTTTCTTAGCTAAAATCGTTTTTAATACAGCATCACTTACAGTTTCACGATTGAAAAATACATTTACATAAGGACCAACAGCCTCTACTTTCGTAAAGAACGGATCATTTACTTTCTCTGCAATTTCCTTTGCGATAATAGCTGGTGCTTTTTTATATTGCTTCGCTAGTGAAAAACATGGGAACGCTGCATCTCCGAATTCATCTTGTTTCGGTGTTTCGATTAAATCTAAAATTTGATTTTGCGTTAATTCATTTACAAAAATATTTGATAAACTTTTCGCAAACTGTGTTTTATATTCCATACTACAACCTCCTTATTTTTTTAAAACACAAAAAACTCGTCTCTATATAAGAGACGAGTTTTAACCCGTGGTACCACCCTTGTTGTTCATTACGAACCACTTTCCCGTTTATAACGAGGACAGGGGACCTCGGCTTACTTTACTATTCGTTCAAGAAGCGTCTCCGAAGTGCGCTTCATCTTTTTCTTCCGCACTAGGCTCACACCATCCCTAGCTCGCTTTCCTTCTGAAAAAGACTACTCTCTTCATCACAGACAGTATATTTAATTAATTATTGCTTATTATACATCTTTTCAAACAATTAGCAAGGGTCAATTACGCCAAAATGAAACTTTGCACTTTTTCTTTTGTATACGTAAAAATTGTGTTTTTCAAATCTAGTACTACGGAAATGGTCTTTCAGAACGATACGCTTTCTCGCCACACGCTTCGCTTCCGCAATTGTTTCATCAGTAATATCATGATACAAAGCGAAGTGTTTTAATCCTTTAATTCCATCTGATTCTATGACAGTTTCTTCAAACATCGGATCAAGGTAAACAATGTCATAACTATTATCCTCACATTGCGTTAAAAAAGCGAAATGCTCTGTTTGCTTTACATGGATTCTTTGCATTGCTTTATCGATTTCAGCAACTGATGAAGACCATGTTTGCAAACCTTTTTCCATTATGTAAGCCATATATTCGTTACCTTCAAGTCCTGTTACCTTTCCACTTTCACCAACAATATAGCTAGCTACAATACTATCTGATGCCATGCCGAGCGTACAATCTAGCACTGTCATCCCTCTCTCTAATTGGGCAGCTTGTACAAACGGATCGTGTTCTCCGCGCATTAACCTTTTCACACGAAACATTGCTGAGTTTGGATGAAAGAAAAACGACTCTTCCGTACCTTCAGGGTAAATAGCTAATCGGTTCTTCCCCACAACAAGCACATCTTGTTCATATTTCTCATGCAGTTTGTGCACAGGTATATCATTACGTATAACGAAAGAACTATTTAATTCTGTCGCTACTTTTTTTGCATAAGATGTCATTTCTTTATTTGTTCGTCCTGCTGTTGTTACTATCATTATTTCACCTCTATATAAAGAAAAGAGGGAGATTTACTCTCCCCCTTCTTTAGCAATTCTTTTCGAAAGCTTGTTCTAAGTTCGTAATAATTTCGTCCATTGTTGCACCTTCAATTTCATGACGGTGAATGAAGTGAACAACTTCTTTTCCTTTTAATAATGCCATAGATGGTGAAGATGGAGGGATTTCTCCGAAGTATTCACGCATTTTTGCAGTAGCATCTTTATCTTGACCTGCAAATACAGTTACAAGATGGTCAGGTTGTTTTTCAGCACGAACAACTGCTTGGCCTGCTGATGGACGCGCTAAACCAGCTGCACAACCACAAACTGAGTTTACAACTACTAAAGTTGTACCTGATGCATTCTCCATAAATTCTGTAACAGATTCTTCTGTAGTTAATTCTTCAAATCCAGAACGCACTAATTCTTGACGCATTGGAATTACCATTTGGCGCATGTATTCTTCATAAGCATTTGACATCTTGTATCTCTCCTTCAACTTTCATTCCAAATTCATCATATCACGCTCTATTAATAGGTGCAAAAGAAAGATAGTGACGTTTTCATTTTTTTGAAGGGATTTCACAAACCCCTTCACGGCAATGTCCGACTGGGACAAGTTTTCTATTGTTAGCGATATAATCATATACTTTGCTTCCAAACCCAAGTACGATAGATAATTTTATAAAAGGCACTGCAAACCAATAAGATGGAACGGCCTTCGCTAATACGTTTATGCTATGAATTCCGTCATACCATTTATTATTTTTAAAAATATACATCCTTTGCTCCATCTTACTTTGTAGTTCTTGAGAAAGATCATACTTCTTAACTACATCATCATCTCGAAATGAAACAAATGTCATTTTACCCTTTTTATCTAATTTCTTCGTACGCTCTGCCACTGCAGTACACATCGGACACCAACTATCATAGAAAACAATCATATATTATTCCCCTTTACGAGATTCCGTCATTTGTTTCCATACAGAACCTTTCGCTTCTTCGCCGCCTTCAATACGCTCTAATGCAAGACGAGCTTGCATCGCTACTTCAAACTCTGGATCATCTTGCGCTGCTTTTAATGCCGGAATAGCACTTTCATCTCCAAGTTCAAATAAAAACATAGCTGCACGCCAGCGTACTAATTTACTTGGGTCTTTCAGCGATTTAATCATAACGAACATCGCTGCTGGGTCACCCACGTCTGATAAGCAATCCCCTGCAGTACGACGAACACTTACTGAACGATCTAATAACGCTTTATATAATAACGGTAATACTTCATCACCTTTTACCATACCTAAATAAGCTGTTGCTATGCGGCGGATAGATACTTTTTCATCGTCTAACGCCATTTTCAACACTAGAATATCCTCTTCAGTAGGATCCATTTGCTCTAAAGCTGCAAAACGGTTTTTCCAGTCAGAATCTTTCATCATCTCTTCTGTTACTTTATATGGCTCACGCTTTTGAATCGTTACTTCAACTGCCCCAGCCTGATCTAATAATTCTTTAACTGTTTCATTTACACGTTCTTCTGAATAAGCAGCAATAATTTCTTCTACTACTTCTTTCCCGATTTCTTCAAAATTACCGTAACGTGTACTTTGCTCTACCCATTTACGCTCTTTCACAACGTTAGGTGCAGACATTTGCACTTTCATGATTGATTCTTTAAAACGATCAGGTAAACCAACACGCTCTTCCGTCGTTCCATCTGTTAACTTTACTTGCATCGGAATAGTAAAGAACATTTGAATAAACACTTTCACTTCTCCAAAGTGAGAAAGTTGCTGTTCTTCGCTTTCTTCTACTACTTCTTCACCGAAAACGGCACGAACTTGTTGTAATAAAACTTTCCAATCATACTTCGCATTACGCTCGACTGCTAAAAAGTCTGCTACATGATACACACCTTTAATGCCTTCAATTTTCAAAATTTCTTGCACTTGTACTGGTGCTTGTTCTTTATTTTCATTTGTATAATTATTACGCGCTCCTGATGATAATACTTCATTCAAAATAACTTTCATTGTATTTGGACTTGGCGTCGGTTCAATTGCTTTAATCTTCACGTAAAAAACTCTCCTTTATTGCGTGTTCTTAGCTGTATTGTAACATGTTATCACTCTATACTCCTACTCGGATGCTTTATTTTACTACTTTCTTCCTGCTACCATACTATTTCATCCTTTTTTACATTTCAAATTAGGAACGAAATTTGAAAACCATTCGCTTCCGATAAGTTTTATTTTAAGGAGGAAATTTGTTTTCTTTGCCCTACATAAAAAGAGGTATCTATATCCTAGTTAGATCATTCATTTTAAAGTGAAGTGCAGTTAATAAATACAGCTCTGGAGGATACTACTAAAAAAGAAGAACGATTTATATATAAAAACGTTCATACGAATGCGCTCTGAGGGACTTGTTGGTGGAGAATTGATTTCTGAAGACATTTTGATTGTGAATGTTCCGAAAGATGAATTAATGGAATTGTTTAGAGTGATAGAAAGAAAAAAGGCGAACCCTTTATGAGATTAAGGGGTTCGCCTTTTTTTGTTACCGATAATTTCACATTATGTCAAATATATTTGTATATGATATACATCATCATGGTGTTAGCAAGCAAAAGTATATTCTTCATTCCTGAAAACAGTAGATGGAAGATTGTGACCTTCTGAGTCTGCTAAGAAAGAATACACAAGAACATCCTCAACATCATCTTTATTTCCTCTAATGATGACATCAAGAAAATCTTCTATATGGAATTCTGGAGTAAACAACACAATCTTAGATGTTCTGTTTGGTCCTAAAGAAACAATAGTACGAGAGATTTCAACTAATTCATTTTGCGTTGGGAAAAAAGTGTTTGGACTTCTCTTAACAATTACCGTCACATTACTAGTATGGCAGCGTGAATCATTGTTTAACATAATATTGAGAGCAGTTGGAATAATACCATTCTCAGAAACCGGAACTCGAAAAACCCCAGTAGATTTATGAGCCATATAATCACATCCTTTCAAAATAAAATATTTTTAACAATATAGTAGATGCAAGAAAAGTTCATTTTGATAGGGACAAATTATGTGATTAATATGCACATAATTATCTTCAATATTAATAAATCAATGATTCAAAAGATTAACAAGTACCGTGAAAAATGTGGAATAATACAAATCTAATAATCCCAATTCAATGAGTAACCATTTCCAGAGGAATCTTTCAATATTCAGTATAAAAGATTTTAAATTTATAATTTTCGTTAGCTTGTTTTTCTTCAAAATTGCTGACGGTACCCCTTCTTTAACTTTATTAAAATACTTTCCACAAAATTTTTCCGAAGCTATTACTTAAAATCCCCTTTTATTACGATGCCCCCTCCCTCCTTCTCTCCAAAAAGGTAATACTCTCAATCACAACTTCAGTTCTATATATTTTCTTTCCTTTCTCATCATCGTAATTATTCGTATGAATACGCCCTGTAATTCCAACAAGTGATCCCTTCGTACAGTATTTTGTTACATTTTCAGCTGCTCTTCGCCAAACGACACAATTTATAAAATCTGCTTGTTGTTCACCTAAACTATTTCGAAATCCTCTATTCACTGCAACACATATTCGTGCATAAGCGACGCCTTGTTTTGTGTAGTATAATTCTGGATCCTTTGTCAATCTACCGATTAATACAACTCGATTCATCATAAGTTATACCACCTCGCATGTTTTTCTTTATTGTAAAGAAAAATGTGTGAAGGGTAAAAAGGATAAAATTATATATTTCTAAAGTAAAAAGTATTACTTTACATATAAAAAAGCAAAAAAGAAACCCTACATATTTTGAACATGTAAGGTTTCAAGATATATTATACTTCACTGTAAGAGATGTAATACCCTCCTCGAGCCATCTTTATTTCAGCGCTAAACAATGCATCGTCTAAGTAGAATGTAATCGGTTTAACTTTACTCTCAAATTTTAGTAGTTCATTACATTCAGTTGCATACCCTTCAATGGCTGAAATAATGCATTCTGCTGCCGGATATGTTAAAGCATCATCTAGTTCTATGAAAAAACTTTTAGAAAATAGTTTTTTCATAATCCCTTTCTTCTCTTTCATCATATTCCATCCCCTTCCATTCAAACTTCTAACATCCACATTATACCATTCATTCAATTTATCTTTGAAAATAAAAAAATCCTGCACATTTCATGCAGGATTTTTTCATTAGTCATTTTTCGTAAAGTAAGAAACGAAACGAAGAATTTCTAAGTATAACCATACTAGAGTCATCATTAGACCCATTGCACTGTACCATTCCATATATTTTGGAGCTTGGCTACGTGCACCGCTTTCGATTAAATCGAAATCTAGTAATAAATTTAATGCAGCAACTACAATAACAACCGCACTAATGATAATACCGATTGTACCGCCCTGGTGAATATATGGAACAGTTACACCGAACATATTTAATAAGAATACGATTAAATACATAACCATAATTCCCATTGTCGCTGCAATTACACCCGTACGGAATTTATCAGTTACCTTTACAACGCGTGTTGCATATAAAACTAACATTGCAAATAGAATTGAAATTGTAAGTAATACAGCGTTTAAAACGATAGAATCGCCAAATTTCATTGTATAAACTGCTGAAATACTTCCTAATACAACTCCTTCTACCGCCGCATAAATTGGCGCCCCAATTGGTGCCATTCGCGGGAAGAAGATAGATGCAAATGCGATGATTGCCGCAATTACTAATGCACCAATTAACACTGGCATTTTCATCGTACCCTGCATCATCTGTATGTATGAATAGACAGACGTTGCAAGTAGCAAGATAAGCATGATAAACGTTTTGCCTACTGTTCCGCCAATAGTCATCGCAGAAGCGCTTGCTCCCTCTTTACGAAATGCCTCTTTTTTCAACATTGGATTAGATGTTCTCATTTTTTCCCTCCTAAAATAGGTTCTACCAATAGTGTAAAGTTTTTCTCTTTACTTTTCAATATATGCAGCTTGTTTTTATTTTAATCCTTCAACGATATCTGATAGTTCACTCCATCTTTCCATCGTTTTTTCTAGCTCTTCTTCTGTTTTCTGCTGTGCTTCAGATAATTCTTGTGCCTTTGTGAAGTCAGATCCAACTTTCGCAAGTTCTTCTCCAATTGACTCAATTTTCTCTTCTAGTTCGGCAATTGTATCTTCAATTGTTTCCCATTCACGCTGCTCATTGTATGAAAGTTTACGTTTACGTTGTTGTTTTGGAGCTGCTTCTACTACTTTTTTCTCTTTTTGAACTTCCGCTTTTTCAATAAGTTCTTTCGTTTTTTCCATTTCTAAATAATCTGTATAACTACCTAGGAACTCACGCACTTCTCCTCCGCCAGTAAAGATGAACAGTTCATCTACTACTTTATCTAAGAAGTAACGGTCATGCGATACAGTTAAAACGACACCTGGGAAATCTTCTAAATAATCTTCTAGTACTGTTAATGTTTGTGTATCTAGATCATTCGTAGGTTCATCAAGTAATAGTACGTTTGGTTCCCCCATTAAAATACGTAATAAATATAAACGTCTTCTTTCACCACCAGATAGTTTACCAAGCGGTGTACCATGTGAATGTGTCGGGAATAAGAAACGTTCTAACATTTGAGATGCACCAATTACTTTTCCATCTGTTGTATGAATAACTTCTGCAATCTCTTTAATGTATTCAATCATACGCTGATTTAAATTCATCTCTTCATTTTCTTGCGTATAATAAGCAACTTTTACAGTTTGTCCTACTTCAACTTCACCACTATCAGGAGATAACTTGCCTGCAAGCATATTTAATAGAGAAGATTTCCCGCTTCCATTCGCCCCAATAATTCCGATACGATCGCCTGGTTTCACAATATGATTAAAATTATGTAATACCGTCTTATCGCCAAATTTTTTCGTTACATCTTTTAACTCAAGTACTTTCTTTCCTAAACGACTTCCACTTAGTGCAATATCAACTGACTGTTTTGCAGCTGGCCCTTCTTGTTCCTTTAACTCATCAAAACGCTGAATACGCGCCTTTTGTTTCGTAGAACGGGCTTTTGCACCACGGCGAATCCAAGCAAGTTCACGACGATATAAATTTTGGCGTTTGGATTCTTGTGCCAATTCTTGCTCTTCACGAAGTGCTTTCGCTTCTAAAAATGTACTATAGTTTCCTTCGTAGCTATATAGTTTACCATTATCTAATTCAAAAATACGATTCGTCACACGATCTAAGAAATAACGATCATGGGTTACAAGTAATACCGCCCCTGTATATCTTGCTAAATATTCTTCTAACCATTCAACTGTCTCATGGTCAAGATGGTTCGTAGGCTCGTCTAAAATTAATAAATCAGGTGTTTCAATAAAACATTGTGCCATTGCGATACGTTTTTTCTGTCCACCAGATAAATTCCCAACAGTTGCAGTGAAATCTGTAATTCCTAATTTCGTTAGAAGAGATTTCGCATTTGCATTTGCTTCCCATGCACTCATTGCATCCATACGTTGCTGCACTGCAAATAATTGTTCCTGTACTTTTTCATTACTTGGATCTTTTTCAATATTTAATAGTGCTTTTTCATAATCACGAAGAAGACGAATTAAAGGTGTATCACCATGGAACACTTGCTCTAATACTGTTAGTTTTTCATCAAACTCTGGTTGCTGTGATAAATAACTAATGGTATATCCACGTGAATGCGTCATTTCACCTGTATCAGGAGTTTCTAACCCTGAAATAATTTTTAATAATGTTGATTTACCAGTACCGTTTACACCAATAATTCCAACACGTTGTCCTTCTGTAATACTACATGATAATCCATCAAATAACGGTTTTTCTCCGTATGATTTCGATAAGTTCTCCACAGTTAACATTTTCATATTTGTGCATTCCACTCTTTCATAAATTGTTCTATAAACTGTTCCATATAACGATGACGAACTTCAGCTTCTTGTTTTGCTGCGTTCGTATTCATTAAGTCTTTTAATTTTAAAAGTTTTTCATAAAAATGATTTAAAGATGGATCGTTATTTTTTCTATACTCTTCTTTCGTCATTACTTCACGCGGCGGAATTGTTGGATCATACATTAATCTCCCTTTCGCTCCGCCATATGCAAAAGTACGTGCAATCCCAATTGCTCCAAGGGCATCTAAACGGTCTGCATCTTGAACAATTTTCCCTTCAACTGACTCAACTGCGCCGCCATGCCCACCCTTATAAGACATATTGGCGATGATATGAAGAATATGTTTACTTTCTTCCTCATCTACATGTAACTCTTCTAACCAATCAGAAACTTTTTTCATTCCTGCTTCTTCACTTTCATTTAACTTTTCATCTGCCACATCGTGAAGTAATGCTGCCATTTCAATTATAAAACGATTTCCTCCTTCTTGCTCGGATAAAGAAATCGCCAGTTTATGTACGCGCTCAATATGATACCAATCATGCCCACTCGCATCTTTTTCTAAAATATTTTTTACAAAAGTAATTGTTTTTTTAATCTTTTCTTGTTTTGTCATTTTATCTTCACCCAGTTTCTTATTGTAACACGCCCGCCTTTTTTCATCACATATTTTCTTGTCCGCCCATACACTAGGTGGTAGGCATCATCATGAAGGAGGAATAAACATGTTCTATAATAATCAACCACCTTATCCACAACAACCATTTTACCCTCAGCAACCGGAACAAAGATATACAGAACAATATGAGGAACAAGAATTACAACAGCCAGAACAACAATACGAACAAAATCCATACGCTACACCGCAAGCTCAAGAACAACAAAATCCATACGACACACGTCCAAATTATGAATATCCTCAAAATCCATATGCAGCACCGCAAACTCAAGAACAACAAAATCCATATGACACACGTCCAAATTATGAATATCCTCAAAATCCATATGCAGCACCGCAAACTCAAGAACAACAAAATCCGTATGTAACTCAGCCACAACAACCACAATACCAACAACAAATGTATCAACCCAACTACGACGCACGTGTCTCACCACCTAAACCACCAACAATTGATCCAACGCAACCACAAATTTTACCACCAGGTCCGACTTTAGATATTACACAACCACAAATTTTACCACCTGGGCCTATTACAGAACCGACTCAACAACAAATTCAACAAGTTGTCGGTACACAATTTTTACCTTTAAAGAAACCTGTATTAGATTTCGTAAAACCTTGGGTAGATTATGGTTTAAATGAAGCGAAACAGACTTCACATAAACACGCTTTAACAGAAGTCGCTGCGATTATGTTTTTAGTTGGAAAAGGATATAACCCAACAATTGCTCATTATATCGTTGAATCTTGGGAGAAGAATGAGCAGTTTTAGAATTGTTCATTTTATATTATATAAAACTACAAAAGTGTCACAAGTGCCTGTCATACAAGCATTTGCGACACTTTTTATTAACTACACTAATGCTTATTACTAAAAATTCAACTTTAAAATATAAATAAAAAAAGAAAAGGACGATTTCTATCGCACTTTTCAAATCACATCCTATAAAGGCACTCTATTAGGATCTTCTCTTTCTAGGACCTACAATTAATTTAATTGCTGTTCTTTCTTGATTATTGATAGAAATCTCTTGAAATGCTGGAACAAAAGCCAAATCAACACCACTTGGAGCAACAAATCCTCTTGCAATCGCAATTGCTTTAATTGCTTGATTTAAAGAACCTGCCCCAATTACTTGGATTTCCACATTGCCATTTGCTCTTAGTACACCTGCTATTGCACCTGCAACTGAATTTGGACTTGATTTTGAAGATACCTTTAATATATTTTCCATGTAAGTTGCTCCCTCTATTATTTAATAGCTCTTTCATTACAGTTTTAAATATTTCAACGTATCTTTAACTATTATTCACACCAAAAGCAAACAATGCTTCCTATGTAAATGAATTCGATACCTTTCGTCTTCTTCCTGCCCAACTGCACAAATAAAAAGTAACGAATAAAGACTCTAATATACAAACGTTTAAATAGGAGCAATTCGCTAAACGACAACATTATCGCACCAAAAAATAACAATGCTACTTTTTCAGGTGCAATTCGTATAATAAGCGTTTCATCAATACTTCAATTTATTTAGAACTTCAGTTCATTTACATATACTACTATGTATCTTACATTTATTAATCATCAGGTAATATATTGGGTTCATACTATCGTTCTTCAAACTCGTATAAAAGATGTTCCTGCCACGATTCACATAAACCATCAAAGCCAGCTTACGGTACTTTCTGGCAAACTGAGTTTATAACCGTTCCTTTTGGTGGTTCTTTCCCATTCAATCACGCTGGGCCAAAAGCAGGAGGAGTTTCTTTACTAAATCCGACCACTATACATTTTAGTCAAGCTGGTGACTATAGAGTTTCTTTCATTTCAAGTATTAACACTACTTTAAATCCAGTATTTCCACATATTCCAGTCATAACTATATTTTTAAATAACAATCCACTTGCTAATAGTCAAGGTGATTTCGCTCTTCAAATGAATACTTCATTAAATAACGAATATCTTCAACTTAAAAATAATAGTGGTTTTAATAATCAAAGCATTGTAACTTGTGATAATGGAATAAACTCAGTTGAATTAACAGTTACAAAACTAAGTTAATAATACTCCATCAGATTTAGATGCTATTTCAGCATCTTTTTTTATAAAGTTTTGTTTTTTCCGCTTCCTATCATCTCTTTTATAGAACGTAAACCCCTATTTCATTATTCTGTTAACCTAATAAACATAAAAAATTGCCGTCCCCTTCTAACACAAGGTTTCGGCAATTTTCATATCAAAATCTATTCACTCTTACTTCTCCACATAAACCGACTTAACAATCGTACGATTATAAGGTTTTCCTTCTTTATTTATCCCTTTTATATCCATCGTAACGTTATATACCCCTGGTTGCTTTATGTCCTTCAAAGCACCTGTAAATGTATTTGTATTAACATTTTGTAATTCATTAAATTCAGAGACTAGCTTCCCTTCTTTATTAACAACTCTTACTGTTATGGAAAGATCTCCTTTCATTTCAGGTGCCGCAGGTGATTTTTTCAGTTTATACTCTGATTTGTTTATTTTGACTTTTGTTGGCATTTGAAGAACGAATGGCGCGCCACTTTTGTGATCGCTTACAATTAAGTATGCATCTTTCGACTGCTTCGCCATCATTTTAACTCTCCATTCTCCTACGTCCATTTTGTCAAATTTAAATGTACTAATTGTTGCCCCATTAAAGAAAGATTCACCTTCACCAGTAGTTATCGTACTATCTTTATTTGTATACACTTTTCCTTTTGGAGATATTAGTTGTATTTCTACATCAGAAGCGGCTGTTAATACAGAAACTATTCCTTCTGCCTTTTTATCAACCGCCACAGTTTGCTCTATCCACTGATTTTGTGGCAATTCTCCCCCTAAAATATTTTGATTAGAAGTTGTATTTAATTGCTCTATATTTTCTTCTGAACTATTACTTGGTGCTACTAACGCTGGCACGCCTACACTTGCAGTACGTAAATATGGTTCAATTCGTGCGAAAACAGCTGATCCTTTTCGTATATTGTCATGATCAAATTTGGAATCTGTAAATAAATGTGTGCCATATGGTAGCTTAGCACTCCATTCATTTACTAATCCATCATTCGAGCCGTACGATGACAAATATAATCCGCCCATAGATAACGCAGAAAATACTGGTCCCCAGCTAGTCCCAGTAGCCGTATAGTAACGGTTTAATTTAACTGCTGGATTATTATCTATCATTGAACGAAATTTTGCCATTTCCCCTATTTGTAACGCGTACGTACCATCATCTTTTTGACCTAATATAGAAGCAAGCCAACCTGCCCACCAACTATATGATAAATCCGCTAAATTTGAGCCGTGATGTGGTGTCGCAAGTGTAATAACATTCCCAACAAATCGATTCGCACCATATCCAACTAATGCCGCTTGTGTATCTATACCACCTTTACTATGCGCTACAATAGTAACCTTTTTACCGAAATGATTATATATTTCTTCCAGTTTTTGTGCTAACAATTTTCCGTTGTCCCACTGACTAGCCGATCCTTTCCCTGCCGCATCATATAGTTGAATAAATACCGTTTGATATCCCGCTTTCAAAGCATAGTCATACATATCATTTATATCGTGATATACAGTCTTTCCATACCAACTATCCGCATTACCATTTCTGCCTTGTACAAAGAGAATTGGAGGCTTATTCTCATCATAATTAGTTGGTTTTTGTCCTAAAAACCAATCGCCAGGTGTAAATACTTCTGTATCAGGAAACCCCTTTCCAAGCTCTTTTACAACTTCTGCCCTTACATTTGTGCTAATCGATGGAGCCATGATAAATAATATAATTAGTAAGGCAACACATCTTCTCATTAATCGCATGTTACTCCCCCCACTTTTTTTGAAAGAAGGTGCTCTTTGTAATAATTTATATTTTCTCCCTTAATAATAGCTAATCTTTTTATTTGAAAAAGATGTTAGCCCTATATTCAGGTGATTACTCGTACACCCTCTTCCTTAACTCACGTTATTCTCTTCGTTTCCATCTCTTCCTTTTGAGTAAACACGACAAAAAAATTTCTCAATAATTGTTAACTTCGCTACATCCAGATGTTTTTCAAATCATGATTGTTTATATAAAGCATACAAATCTTGAAAAAATTTTAGTAAAAAAACATTTTATTACTAATTAGTTATTTAAAAACATAATGAAGATATGTATTTTCTTTTCATTACATACAAACGAATTTAAAAGGAGATTGTATTGTAAGACTTTCCTATGACTAAATATTTAACTGAAATTTCAAAATATACAATCATATTTCCAGAAACATATATTATGATAATTTCCGCAGACTTGAATTAAGTTTTTAGAAGTACTAACCTATCAGTGAGCAGAAGAAAATTCTGTAAAAAGAAAGGAGAATGCTTTATGATGACCAATTTACAAAAGGAGTTTTTTAAACGATTAAAAATTCCCGCAAAAGAACTAACATTTGATGATTTAGATGAAGTCCTCTTAAAAATGGGAATGATTTTCCCCTATGAAAATCTTGATATTATGGCTGGTACTATTAAAAACATTTCAAAAAATAACTTAGTAGAAAAGTTACTTATTCAAAAACGAGGCGGTCTTTGTTATGAATTAAATTCCTTATTGTATTACTTTTTAATTGATTGTGGGTTTCAAGTATACAAAGTAGCTGGTACTGTATACGATCTTTACGATAATAAATGGAAACCTGATGATGGTCATGTCATTATCATTTTAAGTCATGATCATACAGATTATATTGTGGATGCAGGTTTTGCATCTCACCTCCCTTTACATCCAGTCCCTTTTAATGGCGAAGTCATATCTTCTCAAACGGGAGAATATCGAATTTACAAACGAAATACCCGAAAAGGTACACATATTTTAGAAATGCGAAAAGGGGCAAACGGCGAATCTACAAGTTTCTTA
The DNA here is from genome assembly GCF_016483345.1 of Bacillus cereus group sp. N24. NCBI lineage: Bacteria > Bacillati > Bacillota > Bacilli > Caryophanales > Bacillaceae > Bacillus > Bacillus cereus group sp. N24. The sequence goes on along the minus strand of NZ_JAEHCA010000004.1, from coordinate 176,914 downwards.
CAATCTGAACCTTCAAATGAATGGAAAATAGGCTATGCTTTCACTATAGATCCAATAGATGAGAAAAAAGTGAATAACATTCAAAAAGTAATTGTAGAGCATAACGAATCGCCTTTTAATAAAGGGGCTATCACTTGTAAATTAACTGATTACGGTCACATATCATTAACGAAAAAAAATTATACAGAAACCTTTAAAGGCACAAAAAATAAACGACCAATAGGTTCTAAAGAATATGCTCGCATTCTTCGTGAATCTTTTGGAATAACTCAAGAGAAATATGTAGGAAAAATATTAGAAAGAGGCTAGTTAATTAAAAATATTTCATAATAAAGCAGATTCTATATATAGAATCTGCTTTATTTTATAATTTTTTATAACGTAATTCCTTATCAGTGTTACTCTTTTAAAAGACTAGTATTATTAAGCATTTCTTTTTGTGCCATGTATTACTTACATTTCAATTATATACTCATCATCATATTTATCGTATTGTAGCCCTGCTCCTATTTTTGATTCCGTAACTTGATCCCTTAAAAATGGTGCGGCTTCCATTTTGCTAGTTGCAATTTCAATTCCATATTTTTTCGTTAAATGAGCTAACTCTATTAAAAACCACTCTCTTCGCAATGTAACTGGAATATCTAATGTTCTTCTTTTCATATATAATAGCACCTCTTTTATTTTCATAACTTAAAAGAATATCACTTATCAAAACTATCGTTCATCACATACGCCAATGAAACATTATAGTATATGCATGTCCATTTTAAACGTGCTAATATAAAACACCATTATAGTTTACATAAAATAATTATGTAATAGTAGAAAGAGGAGGCTTGTCCTCCTCTTTCTACTATAGAGATTTAAATTAAGAACATCTTGGTACACCAAAAGCTAAAAATAGTGCTGCTACTCCTGCTGTAATCGGTACTTTTAACGTAATTACATCGTCTACCTTCGTTACTAAAAAGTACGCATTACCTTCTTGTAATATACAATTCACTAACAATTGAAATTCCATTCAAATCTCCTCCTTTCAATCGATATACTATAATTTATGAAATCTCTTTAAAAAAGTAATAGGAAATATATCTATTTTTCTTTATATACACATTAATCGTTTATATATATCTATTAAAAATATTAATTTTCGAAATGAATATAAAACGTGTATTATCCAATAAGTTCCTATATAATCAATAGAGAAAATCTTGCAAATGGAAGTATGAAAATGGCTATTTTGAGTAATATTGGTGGCGTATTATTTCTAGTTGCTTTTAATCTTTTAATCTTATGTATCCTTTTCATTCTTTAAGAAAAATGGAAAAGCAAAACAATATGGTCGTCCTACCGTTATCTTTTTTATTATTTCTATTGTATTAATAATGACCGGTACAACAAAATCTGAACACCCAGTTATCGAATTTTTTACTTTGGCGTTGTATATCTTCCAACTCATTAAAGATTGGAATAACACTTTCTAATTTCTTTTTATCGATACGTTCATTTACAAGATCCCGTCCTAACATTGAAATGAATGTACCAATTATAACCGCTTGTGCTGGTTTAGTTAATTTGGCTTTATCCATCCTTCATCCCTCCAAAATAAAAAGCACCCGAATGGATGCTTTTTCATTAAGTATTACATTTGCATTTCAATTATGGTAAATGAAGTTTTATTCTTCTTCCAATCACCTAATCTTATTTACATTTATCTGTTTCAGCAATATTAAGTAACTAAAAGAAGAGCAAAACCCCTTCTCCGTTTATACAACGTAAATTGCAATTGAATGTGAAATGAAGAACAACCATTCATCCAGTCTGCAACCATCGCCACCAGTTATGAAGATCCATTTTCAGAGGAATTTTATGGGCAATGTTTTCGGCCACTTCTCACAATACAAATATATCACGTTAACTCCAAAACGACCGGCACATTTACTGCAAAAAAGCGGTCACGACTCTGCCACCTTTCTTTAATTTATTGTAGCTCTTATTCTATTAAATAATGAATCTTTTAATTCCCTCTCATCTTTCCAAACAATATGGCTATATTGTCTAGTATCAAAATGCAGATTTGCTAAGTCATTTTCCCTGCAAGTCCATATTACAGGTTTACCAAGTCCCATTGCATAGCCGGCTTCAAAATAGACGTCACCTCTATGTTCAGTAAAATCTGCAATTACAAATTTACTTTGTCTTATTTTAACTATAATCTCATCATCAATTTTGTTATTGTGTTCCACTTTATCAATTCGAATAGGCTCATAACCTGCTTCTTTTACAGCCGTTGCAATTGCATTCTTATATAGACTATCCGTTTTTGGACTAAACGACATAGCGACAAACACCTGCTTAGTATCCGCTTCTCTTCCCTTTTCTAATTCTGCAATACGATTCCACCCTTTTGCTGTAACTGTAATATGTGCAGGAAAATCTGCTGCAGATAGCTTAGATATCTCAATTAATTCGTCCTGAAATAATTGGTTCGCTATATATTTCATTTCCAACAAATGAACACTCTGTACAAAAAATAGAGATTTATCTGATTCACGAATATATAATGGGTCACCTGGAAATTTTGACAATTTAGCTAAGTTTATTAATGACTCATCCAATCTATCAGAAGCACTATCTGGATATTCACTTAATAGATCCGCTAAAAGATAAATAGGATACGGAAATTCTGAAAGATTTTCATCTGGTCGATTAAGAAAAATCATTATTTTTCCCATCCCTCTAATGTTTCTCTTTCTTAAAATTGCAGAAAGTTTTCTCTTCTGCTCTACATTTAATTCGATTCTCGCTTCTTCAATCATGGAAAATGTGCCACAATTCTCACATTTATATTGCTCTGCACGTCCCCCTCCCACTCCTACTAATTGGGGTTCCTCAATAGAGTTTTGACAAACCGGACATCTTTCCCTCATCACAACCACCACTTTCTTGTTTATAGCATAATATTAACATATAAATAATTGACTTACCCTTATCTTATATTGTGTGTAACTGATCCTATCACTGAATCCCTTGCTATAATTAATTTTATTTAACTTTCTCTTTTGAGTTACACAGTACAAAAATTATGAGTAGCTGTATAGGGAGGGATACCACCAGCATTTTTCAAAATAACCTACGCTATGCGGAAACATAAAATAAAGCTGCCCATATGGACAGCTTATTTACATAATTCTCGTTATTGGGAGTTGCTTTTTGTTTTATTTTTTCTCACTAATTTTAAGCCGTTTTGCATTTATGAAGAATGCGCTCCCAATTGTGAATATAACGGAAGAGATGTACATTGTTATTCCTGAATATTTATTATCAAATATTGTAGTATTAAGTAAATTAATAAATATCATCAATATAAGTGATATGTACAATCCATAAATATATTTCACTTATGCCCCTCCCTTACTTTTTTCTTTTCTCTTTCATCTTTTTTTTGGCAACCCCTATGTAATAAATAGAGTTTTCTAAAGGTATTATTTAGAACTTCCTTTTTCCCTATTTTACCATTTTAAAGAAGTGATATGTTGTTTGATTTTGGTTGTATATTATATACACGTAAGGTTAACATAACGTCTCATTATTGGGAGTGAAATGTGCTTATACATCCAGGCTGTTGATGATAGCTAATATTTGATGATCTGTCCATTTGCCATTAATCTTTACATTTTCTTTAGCTATACCTTCTTTTTTAAATCCTACTTTTTCTAATACACGAATAGATGCTATATTGCTAGGCATAGCTCCTGCTTCAATTCTATGTAGTTTTAATTCTCTAAATGCAAAGTCTACAACAAGTTGTAGAGCCTCTGTTGTATAGCCCCTTGAATTATGCTCCCTATCTAAGGTAAATCCCGTATAACAGCTTTGGGCGGGATCCCTAGCAATTTGAGTTAATGAAATGTCTCCGATAAGTTTATCAGTTGCTTTTAAAAAGATTCCAAAAGCGTAAACTTGATCTTCAGCTTTCTTTTTTAATGCTCGTTCAATGCGTATTTTTTGATGTTCTTCTGTATAAAAGACTTCTGGGAGTAATGGACAAACTCGTTGAAAAAATTCGCGATTTCTAGTGTGTAAGTTAGCTAACTCGCTCGCGTCAGAAATTTTGTAAAGTCGAAGATATATTTGCTGTCCTACTAGTTTCATAAAAAACCTCCGATATCCTTTTAGTACAATTTTATTCTCGTCAAATCTTATAAATTCCTTTTTTATATTATATTCATGTTAAGCTAACATGACGTCTCATTATCGATAGCAAGGAAATGTGGGCCCATCCCCTGACAAAGGAACTTCCTTTTTTTGTTCTAAAGATTCATGCATTATTTTATACATTCCTATCCTGACTCAGGTTTTCGGGTTCTCTTTTGTTACTGAATTAGCCAAAATCTGTATAAATTTTTGTATGCTCTTAGCACGGGGGTTTTCAAAAATGGTGGCGATACCCCTAGATTTATTTCGTCTATACGTACGCTCACTCATACCAACATTTGCTAAAGTAATATCTTCAGATGGCTTCCCTACCATATTTGTTGGACCATGATATCTTACCTCGCTAGATGCTGTAACCTTCATTTCATGTCTAATCATCCCAAATTGTCTATAAATACGAACATTTTCAAGAACCTCTTCTAAACGAGCCTGCGTTGCTTTGCGATCAATTTTAGGTAAGAAAGTTAATTGCGCCATATATAAAAACACCCCTTATACATTTTGTTAATAAAAAAGCGGAAACCAAACTATAGAGCAATATTACTAATGCTCTTATAGTTCGATGTCCGCTGATTCTTACAGTAGGACTATATTTATAGATATTGTTATATTATTTTTCCACATTTTAGTAACTTTCTTATTTGAAAAAGATTATTTTGTAACAATTTTATAAAATCCATCTTCATTGAGCAATTTATATCTAAAAGGAGTAATTATGAAAATTTTGAAATACATATTACTTAGATTGTTTGGATTGCATTATTCGGAATATGGTGGGCTATATTCTTTCATTGAGTGTTTTTTAATCTCAACATCCATTATAAATTTTAAAGAAAACTTTTTAGATCAAGTAGCATATCATACTAGACAAGGATATATTCCACAAAATTTTGAAAGGAGGACTCTTTATGAATACAACTTTAATTTCTCATTTTTATAACGAAGAGTATCTGCTTCCGTGGTGGTTAATGCACCATACAAAATTATTTGATCATGGTATTCTTATTAATCGTGGGTCTACTGATCGTTCGGTTGAAATATGCAAATTATTTGCACCTCATTGGGAAATCCGTGATTCAAAAGTATTAGAGTTTGATGCCGTATTAGTTGATCAAGAAGTAATGAACATAGAAAAAGAAATTACGGGCTGGAAAATGGTGTTAAATACCACTGAATTTCTTTGCTGTTCTAATAAAGAAGAGTTTTTTTCATCACTTACTAAATTAAAAAGAAAGATGTATTCCATTAGAACTATTTTAATGGTAGATGACCCTATGCATGCCTACACTAAACCGAGATATGGAATTCCACTTGTCAAACAACGTTTTCATGGAATAGTAATTCAGCCTAGTCCTCTTACCATTTATAACGGCGGTAGATTAATTCATAATTATTCGCATGGTAACTATTCAGTAGGAAGACATAACTCGTTCTATTCGTTTACTATTTACAAGTATCCTGCTTTCATTTTAAAGTTCTTTTACAGTCCATGGAACAACGCTATGAAGGACCGGAAACTACAGATTGGTCCTACTCTTTCTAAACATAGCGCCCAGAATGGTTTGGGTACTCATCATCTTGTAACACTAGCTAAATTAGAAGAAAATTATCTACACTATGCAAACTTAACTAGCGATCTCCGATTAATGCCAGAATATCAATTGTTATTTCCAGGTTTATGTTTTCCAAATTATTAACATGATTAATTTTAATTTTCTATCAAATTAATTGTTGTATCTATAAATCAACACAATCCATAATTATTCAAATAACCCTTTTATGAAAAGTTATTTCTCTTAAATTATTCAGACATTTTCATTGCTTATTTTCATATGTTTAGTATTCCCTCCATACAATAAGAAAAGTATACAAAGTGAATGGAGGTTAAATATGCTTATCACAAATATTTATGATTTTATAGCCAAGTATGGGCGTCCCCCTCACTTTCACAAAGATTTCCCTTTAATCTTATTTTGGAGCCAAAAAAGCGGCTGCACTTCACTCGCATATTGGTTCTTTTATCACATTAATTTGTTTAAAGAAGTTGTAAAATATAGCCCATTTGTTCATAACTATGAATTTGAAATTTATAAAAATTCTATACCATATTTCACTGATTTAGCCAACGCATTACAAGCAAAAGAAAAAGACACGTATAAATTGGTAAGAAACCCTTTCAAAAGAGCTGTAAGTTCCTTTATTTCTCTTATACCAGCGCCATATTACGAATCCACTGAGTGGAAGCCAATCCGTCGTTATCTTTATGGTGATGAATCTTGCAATAAAAAGATTTCTTTTAAACTCTATTTATATTATTTAAAAGCTCATGCACCAAATTTTGAAGGTGTAAACCCACACTTCACACCTCAATATATACAAGGAGAAGAAGAGTTCGTTACAAATCACATTTACCTTGAAAATCTCTCTGCCCATCTGTCCGCCCTAGAAGATAAACATTGTTTTAAAAAATCTCCATTAAATGGATTAATTAACTCGTGGCACCACCAAAGTAATCTTGCAAATTACAAAGGTAACTATGCAGATGGTGATATTACAGATCCCTTATTCCCAAGGCATCCGACCTATGATAGTTTTTATGATGAAGAAACGATTCAATTAGTTAAAGATATCTTCAAAGAAGATTTCACTACTTACAAATATCCCTCAACATTACTTTAAAATATAAACATTTTCCTTATCACAAATTCATAATTATTACAGAGAAACTTAAGCCACCTACTTAAGTTTCCTCATAATACTCCTGCAAATTGAAGTTGGGCACTATTCTAATAGTGCTCTTTTTAATGAATTTCAATTTTCAAAAGTTTTCTTCTATTGTAAATTTTAGTGAGAACTATTCAATTAGAGATACATCTGAAGATTTATTTTAAGTCAAAGAGTATTTAACTTATGTTAGATGCTCTTTTAGCTAAAATAACGCTTTTGTTAAGATCCACGCATACATTTCTTAGGTGAAAAACTTTTATAAAGGCATTTTTTTAGACAAATTTACCAGGTGAATTAACAGAAATTTCTTGTTATTCTTAATTTATTGAATAACCCAATACATTCAACAATGCTCTTGACTGCATACTTAGTATGCAACCATCCATCCAGATACCTTAGCTAATACGTCCCCAAAATCGTTATTATTGCTAAGGTATCTTTTTAGATGCCCTGTGTGCAGGGCTTTTTTATTTCAGTGATAACGCTCTTTTTCCCATATAATTATTGATGCTTGTAGTCCCATTTCTTAACAAAATTCAAATTTGATTATATTAACCGTATTTTTCGCTCTTCCATACGAATTACTTTTCCATTTTGAATATACAAATGATTGTTCACCAAATCCACCTTGAGGTGGTTCTATTAGTTGGACCTGACCATTTTTAACAACATATATTCCGTTTATTTTCAAAACTGACACATAATAAGTGATTTATATCACCACATTGATTTTAATATATTGCTATTCTTGGTTTAGTTATCACATTAAACTTTATGGAGGCATTCATATGGAACATACATTTACTGAAACTTCTATTGTCGGTGAGATTGTTACACAATTTCCGAAAGCTAGTGATCTTTTTAAATCATATAGAATAGATTTTTGTTGTGGTGGTAATAAACCACTTATTGATGCAATTAATGAAAGAAATTTATCAGCAACAGAAGTACTTACAGAGTTAAATACGCTTTATGATAAAACAAAACTATTAAACGAGTCTGAAATTGATTGGAAAAATGCATCTTATCGCGAATTGATTGATTATGTTATAAATAAGCACCATCGCTATTTAAATGAAGAGTTGCCACAATTAAGTCCGTATGTAACGAAAGTATTACGCGTCCATGGAGCAAGTCAGCCTCATTTAGCTCAAATTCATAAGCTATTTCATGAACTTAAGATGGAATTAGAACAGCATTTAATTAAAGAAGAAACAGAAGATTTCCCATTAATTTTAGAATTCGAACAACATCCAACTGATGAAAACTATGCAAAATTACGTAAAGTAGTGGATGAGTTGGAGAATGAACATAACCACGCTGGCAATATTATTAAAGAACTTCGTAAAGTGACAAATGACTTTACTCCTCCAGAAGGAGCTTGTGGCACTTATCGACTTGTTTACCAACGTCTTGAAGCTCTAGAATCTGATTTATTTGAGCATATACATTTAGAAAATAACATTTTATTTCCACGTGCAATTACGAAAGCATAGATAAAGCACAGGACATGAGTATACATGCTCATGTCCTGCTTTTTCATTGTGTAAGAAATAGTCACACTTCCCCTATCATTTCATTGGGCAGCTTACTATTATTTAATTTATCAAGCATTAACGGGCAGTAAGACTCCCACCTCAAAATCCAGCGAAAGCAAAGAAGTTAGGTGGGGGTCGGGCTGCCCGTAAAAGCCCGATTGGTGAAGACTAATAATCAGTGGGGGATGAACAAACCCCCTCTGATTAAAGTTTCATTTTATTGAAGAAGTATATTACATAGCATGAAGGAGTTGTATTTATGAAAGAACAAATGATTAAAAAACATTTAAGAGAGGTCTTCCTATTTAAAGAACTTTCAGAAGAAGAACTACAGCCTATTGTAGATATTTCAAGTTTACGAACTTATAAATGTAAGTCATTTGTATTTTTGCAAGATGAGCCACTTGATCGTGTTTTCTTTATCCACTCAGGGAAAGTAAAAATTCAAAAAACTGATGCAACTGGAAAAGAACAAATTGTTGCTGTCCTTCAAGCTGGAGAAATGTTTCCACACGCTGGTTTCTTTAGACGAGGCGTCTTTCCAGCTCACGCGGAAATAATTGAAACCGCTCACTTAATTGTTACGCCTATCTCAGATTTTGAAAAGATTTTGATTCAGTACCCTGAATTATGCATTAAATTGTTTACAGTTCTAGGTGAAAAAATTGTGGATCTTCAAAACAGATTAGAAGAACAAATTCTTCATGATACGTATGAACAAATTATTATGTTATTACTTCGCCTATGTAAATCAAATGGTATACAAGTAAACGATACATACACGTTAAAAACACAATTTACTAATCGTGAGCTCGCCAATATGATTGGATCCTCAAGAGAAACGGTTAGTCGTACAATGAGTCAGTTAAAACGCAGAGAATTAATTGATCTCGATGAAAACGGTTGTTACATTATTGATCCAAATGCTTTAAAAGCAGAAATTCTTTAAAAATGAAAGTTTTTTTATTGGAGGATTCTTCATACCTAACTGATTATTCCTCCTTCCTCTCTTCTTTCATTCCATTAAATCCCTTTATAAAAGCATTATTTCCTGTATATTATTCTTTTGACTGCCCTCCCCTACTAGTACAATTTCACTTGAATTCATCCACATCACACGTGTGATTTTACTCACACCTTATTCATTTTCCTTATGTTACATTATTATTGAGAATCAATATCACTCTAATTTGAGGTGAGCATGATAATGAAAGTAATCGATATGAATCAAACAGTTCATGATTTGGCTAGCCAACATCCTGAACTCATCCCTATCTTAAAGCAACTAGGCTTTGAACATATAACGAAACCTGGCATGCTGCAAACAGCGGGCCGAGTAATGACTATTCCCAATGGATGCCGAATGAAAGGAATTTCATTTGATTTCGTGAAACATACGTTTGAAACGAATGGGTTTAAAATTAAAGAATAGAGGAGAATCCTTATGAGTGAAATCATTAACAATCGTGAACAAAAGAATATGGATACAATGGAACGTCAATCCATGTTAAAAGAAATTATTAAAAGTCTTCATAGCGGCAAAGGTGTTGAAGAAGTGAAAGCTCAATTTGAAGAAGCTGTCGGTAATATTACTGTTGCAGAAATTTCAAAGCTTGAGCAAGCACTAATGGAAGAAGAAGGGATTCCTGTGGAAGAAGTTCAACGTTTATGCTCCGTTCATACCGCTATATTTAAAGGTTCCATTGAAGAAATTCATAGATTGAATCAACCTGAAGAACAACCTGGTCATCCAATTCATACATTTAAACTTGAAAACAAAGAAATTGATCTACTTGTTAACTTTAAAGTTAATCTTCACTATGAACAGTTTGGAAAAGAAGATAGTGAAAAAAACATTTATAAGCTAATAGAAGATTTAAATTTATTACTTGATGTCGATAAGCATTACAGCCGCAAAGAAAATTTACTTTTCCCTTATTTAGAAAAGTACGGAATTTATGGTCCGACACAAGTAATGTGGGGTATCGATGACGTTATTCGTGACGCTATTAAAGAGACGAAACAAAAACTAATAAACTATAACAGCAATAAACAATCCGTTTTAGATAGTATTGACTTCGTCATTCGTGAAACGACTGAAATGATTTTTAAAGAGGAAAATATTTTATTTCCGATGGCACTCCAAACTCTTACTGAAGATGAATGGATTAAAATTGCTCATGAAAGCGATGGAATTGGCTATTGCTTAACTAGTCCTGCAGGTGTATGGAAGCCTGATAGAATCCTAATGCAAGAGAAAGAAGCTATGTCTGAAGGATTTATTCGATTAGAAACTGGGGTACTATCTTTAAAACAATTAGAATTGATGTTGAATCACTTACCCGTGGATATTACGTACATTGACAAGGATGATGTTGTCCGTTATTTCTCTCATGGAAAAGAACGAATCTTTGCTCGTACAAAGGCGATAATTGGTAGAACAGTCCAAAACTGTCATCCTCCAAAAAGCGTTCATGTTGTTGAAAAACTTTTGGAAGACTTTAAATCTGGCGATAAAAATTGTGAAGATTTCTGGATTAAATTTAAAGATAAATATGTATACATCCGCTATTTTGCTATACGAAGTGAAGATGGAGAATATATAGGTACTCTTGAATTCACACAAAATATCAATCCAATTCAAGAAATTCAAGGAGAAAAACGTATTCTCTCATAAAGTGAAACTTTAGTCAGTGGGGATGTTCATGCCCCACTGATTATTAGCCTTCACCAATCGAGCATTTACGGGCAGCCCGACTCCCACCTACCCATATAAAAAATTCCCTTTCACTTATCTCTCCACATAAATCCGAATTTTAACAATTTGTGAATCATTATTAAGATGTGATAAATATCACATCTCCCTCTTTTTTTATTTTCTATAATAGAAACATAATATACTTTGTTCAACATTTCACATAAAAAGGGGAAATGAATATGAAAAAACGTTTAGTTATGATCGGAAATGGTATGGCTGGCATACGCTGTATGGAAGAAATATTAAAACATGATAGTGATTCATATGAGATTACTATTTTTGGAGATGAACCACATCCAAACTATAATCGCATTATGCTCTCTCATGTTTTACAAGGCAAAACAAATATGCAAGATATCATTATGAATGACTACAGTTGGTACGAAGAAAATGAAATAACCTTGTATACAAACGAAAGAGTTCAAAGTATTAACCGAGAAGAAAAAATCATTATCACAGAAAAGAATCGTACTCTTACATATGACAAGCTCATTATCGCAACAGGTTCTAGTGCTTTTATTTTACCTGTTGAAGGCTCTACCCTTCCTGGTGTGACAGGATTTCGAACAATTGAAGATACACAATTTATGATTGATACTGCTAAAGATAAGAAAAAAGCCGTTGTCATCGGCGGTGGGTTACTTGGCTTAGAAGCCGCAAGAGGTCTTATTGATTTAGGAATGAACGCACATGTTGTTCATTTAATGCCGAGCTTAATGGAGCAACAACTAGATACAAAAGCAGCTTCTCTCCTTCGTGAAGATTTAGAAGCACAAGGCATGAAATTTCTCATGGAAAAGAAAACGGTAAAAATTCTTGGTACAGACCATGTTGAGGGCATTCAATTTGAAGATGGTGAAGTTGTAGATTGTGATTTAATTGTAATGGCAGTCGGGATACGCCCGAATACGCAAATAGCAAAAGATGCTAGTTTAATTGTAAATCGCGGTATTGTAGTCAACGACTATATGCTAACAAATGATGAATCCATTTATGCCGTTGGTGAATGTGCAGAGCATGACGGTATCGCCTATGGCCTTGTTGCTCCTCTATATGAACAAGGTGCAATATTAGCAAAACATATAACGAATTTACAAACTGATGGATATACAGGCAGCATCGTCGGTACGCAATTAAAAGTTGCAGGTTGTGATTTATTCTCTGCTGGCCAAATCTATGAAGATGATCAAACGAAAGCAATATCCATCTTTGATGAATGTAAACGTTCCTATAAAAAAGTATTAATTCGTGACAATAAAGTCGTCGGTATCGTTTTATATGGTGACACAGCTGATGGTACACGCCTCTTTAGTATGTTAAGGAAAGAAGAAGATATACAAGAATATACACCAGCTTCCCTTCTTCACAAAGCTGGTGTAGAAAGTGAACTTGACGTTGCTACAATGAGTGCGGATGACACGATTTGTGGATGTAATGGTGTTACGAAAGGCACAATCGTACATGCCATTTTAGAACAAGAATTAACTACTTTCGAAGAAGTAAAAGGCTGCACGAAAGCCGCAGGTTCTTGTGGTAAATGTCGTCCACTTGTGGAACAAATTTTATCTCATACACTTGGAGATGCTTTTGATGCCTCAGCACAATCTGCCGGTATGTGTGGATGTACAACTTTATCACGTGATGAAGTCGTAGCAGCGATTCATGAGAAAGGTTTAAAATCGCCAAAAGAAGTACGAAATGTACTCGGTTTTGCACATGAAGACGGATGTTCGAAATGTCGTCCTGCTTTAAATTACTATTTACGTATGGCAATTCCAGAAGAATATGAAGATGATAAATCATCCCGTTACGTTAATGAAAGAATGAATGGTAACATTCAGCATGATGGTACATTCTCTGTTATTCCACGTATGTACGGAGGCGTTACAACTGCAGATGATTTAATGAAAATTGCTGAAGTTGCGAAAAAGTATGATGTTCCTCTTGTGAAAATTACAGGCGCAAGTCGCATCGGTTTATATGGTGTTAAGAAACAAGATTTACCTAACGTATGGGCTGACTTACATATGACTTCTGGATATGCGTATTCAAAATCACTTCGTAATGTAAAATCGTGTGTTGGTTCTCGTTTCTGTCGTTTCGGTACGAAAGATTCATTAGGGCTTGGTATGCTACTCGAACAATCATTAGAAATGGTAGATACACCTCATAAAATGAAAATGGGTGTAACGGGCTGCCCACGTAACTGTGCGGAAGTACTTACGAAAGATTTTGGCGTTGTTTGTGTCGAAAATGGATATCAACTATATATCGGCGGAAATGGTGGTACGGAAGTGCGTGAAGCTGATTTTGTAATGATTGTCCCTACTGAAGATGATGTTCTTCGCATCGCTACAGCTTACATGCAATATTATCGTGAAACTGGTATTTACGGAGAACGCACTGCCTACTGGACAGAACGATTAGGCTTCGATCATATAAAAGAAATACTGCAAGATACAAATATGGTCACTAAGTTAAATGAGCGTTTCCAAACAGCTCGTAGCACATATACGGAAGCATGGGGACAAGCACTAGAAACGAATTCATTAAAAGCGATGTATGACGTAGAAACTGTAAAATAAGGAGCGTGCACTATATGTTACAAACGAAAGAAAAAATAAAAATTATGCGTGCGGAAGACCTTCCTATTCAAATTGGTAAAGAGGTGCAAATGAAAGGTACGTCTATCGCCCTATTCCGCCTTTCAAATGGCGATATTCGCGCTGTAGAAAATCGTTGTCCTCATAAAAACGGTCCATTAGCTGAAGGAATTGTATCTGGAGAATTCGTATTTTGTCCACTACATGATTGGAAAATTTCATTAATAACGGGTGAAGTTCAAAAACCTGATGACGGTTGTATTCAAACGTACGAAGTAGAAGTTATTGATGGTGACATTTATATAAACATGTAATTTACAAAAGGAAGCCTCCCCTGGCTTCCTTTTAAATAAAAATAGATGAGGTGTGAATATGAACGGATATGTATATTTAGTTGGTGCAGGACCAGGTGATGAAGGGCTTATTACAAAAAAAGCGATAGACTGCTTAAAGCGTGCAGATATCGTCTTATATGACCGCTTATTAAATCCTAGATTTCTTCATTATACAAAAGAAACATGCGAACTTATTTATTGCGGAAAAATGCCGAAAAATCATACTATGCGACAAGAAATGATTAACGCCCACCTCCTTCAATTTGCGAAAGAAGGAAAAACCGTTGTACGCTTAAAAGGTGGAGATCCCTCTATTTTTGGTCGTGTTGGTGAAGAAGCAGAAACTTTAGCATCTGCGAACATTCCGTATGAAATTGTACCAGGTATTACATCTAGCATCGCCGCTAGTAGCTATGCAGGTATCCCCCTCACCCACCGTAACTACAGTAATAGCGTCACTTTACTAACTGGACATGCAAAAGGTCCTTTGGCCGATTATGGAAAATATAATTCATCCCACAATAGCGACACAATCGCCTACTACATGGGTATAAAAAACTTACCTACCATTTGTGAAAACTTACTACAAGCAGGAAAAAAAGAAGATACACCCGTAGCAGTCATTGAATGGGGTACAACTGGGAAACAGCGCGTTGTCACAGGGACTCTAGCAACCATTGTTCATAACGTCAAAACCGAAAATATTTCTAACCCTTCCATGACGATTGTTGGTGATGTCGTTTCCTTACGTAATCAAATCGCTTGGAAAGAACGTAAACCATTACATGGTAAAAAAGTTTTATTTGCATCTGCAACAAATAAAACAAGTGTAATGAAGCAAAGGTTACAAGAAACCGGTGCAGAAATATATCAAATTCCAACTTTCAAAAAGGAAGAATATACATTAACACTTGAACAAATCAATGAAATTTTTAACGTTGATCGCCTTGTTTTTTGTTCAGCTGAAAGTGTAGAAATCTTGATGCAAGCATGTAGTAAATACCAGAAAGATATTCGTTCCTTACAGGCAGAGCTGCAGCACATGAATGTTGCCACTCAAGAAAAACTTATGCAATATGGGCTACTAAGTAAACAAGCAAAGTTCTCTTCCCATACAACTGTTTATTTAGGCAGAAATATTAACCGAATTGCTTTTATTCAAGAGAAAATTGGTGCTGGCTCCTATATGATGACTCATGAGTATACAATTGATCATCGTTTCGATGAAGTTCATTCTCGTATACTTTCTGAATTCTCATGGGATAGCATTGTGTTTGAAGGGCGTGCCTCAATTGATACTTTTTTATCAGAAATAAAACGACTTGGTTTTATTGATATTCTTACTCTTCCCTTCTCGTATACCGACGTTCCAACTTTACACTATGCGAATAAAGTCGGATTACATAATGTAGATGAGCAATTACAAGACATTATTATGAAGAAAGATTTGGTGCTACGATGAAAGGAATTGTATATGTTGGACACGGTAGTCGCCTGCAAGAAGGCAATGAACAATTTATTCGCTTTATTCAATCTGTCATGAAAGAACGTAACGAAAGAATTCAAAAAATAGCTTTTCTAGAACTAACAACACCTACCATTTCGGATGCAGTTACAGAAACAATACTAGAGGGAGCAACTGAAATAATGATTGTACCTGTTTTATTATTTGCAGCAGCTCACTATAAACGTGATATTCCTCTTGAAATAGAACAAATACAAAAGAAATACCCACATATAACATTTTCAGTTGTACCACCTTTTAGTACGCATCCACATATGGTTGAACTTGTAGCGAAAAGAATACGTGAAACTATTCCAATGCAAGGTAGTAGTATTTTACTCGTAGGAAGAGGCAGTAGTGACCCCCAGCCGATACATGAGTTACAACAAATCGGAGCAGCTGTCGAACGAAAACTCAGTATGCCAGTATCGTGCTCCTTTTTAACGAAAGGAACTCCCTCTTTTACTGCTGAGCTCAAGACTATAACATCGGCCGCATCCCATGTATATGTCATGCCGTACCTTCTCTTTACCGGATTATTGCTTCAAAAAATCAAATTGCATACAAAAAAATACGATCACGTTACGACTTGTAACTGCCTGAAGTTTGATACATATATGAAGTTGGCATTATTAGAGCGAATGGAGGAATGTGTGTATGTATAGCATGTACCCTCTTATGTTTAATCTACATAATAAAGTGGTCGTTATCATTGGTGGAGGTAAAATTGCATATCGAAAAGCGTCTGGATTAAAAAATACAGGCGCTTTCGTCACCGTTATTAGCCCCGAGATTTGCGAGGAAATGAAAGAACTTCCCTATATTACTTGGAAGCAAAAAACTTTTAGTAATGATGACATTAAAGATGCTCATCTTATTTATGCAGCTACAAATCAACATGCTGTTAATATGATGGTCAAACAGGCCGCCCACGATTTCCAGTGGGTTAACGTTGTAAGCGATGGTACAGAATCATCGTTTCACACACCTGGCGTTATAAGAAATAATGAATATATTGTCACTATTTCAACTTCTGGTAAAGATCCATCGTCTACAAAGCGTATGAAGCAAGAATTAACATCTATACTTCCTAAACTTATAAAAAAGCTTTCTCGTACTCACAAATAATAATCTATTTCTTAGCCAAAATAGTAATTACCTTTGGACAAACGTTTTTTAGAAGCGTTTGTTCTTTTTGTTTTGGTTTCTTTTTTGAAACTGCACAAGCAATCTGCGAAGAAAATGAATGGTGTCGGCAACTTGTAAACAAGTAAATGTTATGATAACTGCAACATTACGAGCAACTCTTTCAATTCATTTTTTACATTGGATATTCATTCAACCAAATTAGCGCTTGTTCATAATCATCGAAAAATTCCACAGATTCTTTCGTATTGGATTGTTGTAAATAATTCAGTATCTCCCCTTCTTCAAGAAGAAATGCAATTGCCTTACTATGATTCAAAATGGTTTCATTGAAGAACTTATCTTTCCATACTTTTTGAACAGAAAAATGATTTGGCGTGTATCCTTTTCTATCTACCAATAATTTGTATTTCCGCCCTTCAGAAATAAATTGCTGACAAACCTGCTCAAAATCATTAAACCATTCATACACATCCTCTGTTTTAATCTGACCAATTAGATGGGTAACAATCAAATCTCCTGAAACTGTTGTGCTGATATTCTGTTTACTCAACTTGGAATCATCTCCCTTTGTTATAATTATGCGGAAAAATCGCATAAAATCAATAAAGATAAAATTCTTACTTGACACTCCCACCCCATCGCTATCAACCTAAGCTCATGTAACTTCTATTATAAGCGAGATTGTGTCTTTTTTCGCAAGTCTATATGTAGATGCTTTAAAGATTTGCATACGAAATAAACCCTAATGAGTTTCCTTTTTTGAATTAAGCCGCTTGATTATCAGACATGGTACAATTGTAAACGACACTCAATATATTAAAGACTGTTTTCTTCTCATATCGATGGGATTCCCATCCATCATTTACTACCTCAAATCTATTCGTTTTTGCACGTATATTCAAAACAAAATATATGACAAATAAATAACGACAGTTACTGTAATAATGCTGAAAAGTGTTGAGAACAAAACGATTTGTGCATGTAATTCAGGCTCTATTTGATACTCCATAGCAATGGTTGATGTATTTCTTGAAGTAGGAAAAGAACTTGCAATAAATAATGATTGTGCAACAATACCATCAATGTTTAGTAGGTATATCACGGCAAGTGCTAATAATGGTCCCATCAGTAACCTTCCAATTAAAGCCCATGTTATGACTCGATTGAAAAAATTAAGCTTAATGTTGGATAATTGTGCTCCTAGCAATATGAGTGCTATTGCAACAAAACCATTCGCAAGCTGATTAAGAGGTAGCAAGATAGAATTAGGTATTTGAATTTTAAAAGATTGAAAGAGAACCCCTAATACGAGCGCATGAAATACAGGCAGTTTTAGAAATGATTGAATAATACCTCCGATTGTTTTTGTTGCTGATAGTAAGTTATATATCCCATATGAATAAGTTAAAAGATTCTGGAAAATCACAATAAAAATCTGAATGGAAACCCCCACTGGATTATGACTGAAAATCAATTGACTTACTGGTAACCCATAATTACCGGAATTCATTAACGAAATACTATTTTTTAGAGCTGCACTTTCTCCTTTTTCTAACTTTAATATTTTTGAAATGAAATGACTTACTACGATCAGACTCAGACTATAAAGCATTAAATAGTATATTATCTGGAGCAACAAATCTGTTTCTATACGAATATCATATATATTCACAAATACAGCCGCTGGCATCAAGCAATAAGTAATAAGTGTAGATAGCTGCTTTAAGTTAAATTGGAACTTTCTTTGTAAGATCGCACCAATTAGCATCAATATTAATATTGGTAATATCACGTCTAATATAATAAAAACAAACATTTAATACCCCATTCTAAATACATTATAGTTGGATTAAACTCTTTACTAAATATGGATACAGTTAATTCAAATGTAGCCCCTGACGCTATCCAAAATACCATTTGAAAGCATTCGTATACAGGATTTTATCGGTAGCTTGTTCATCAAATAGCTGTTGAATCAATTTGATATCTCCATACTCAAAAGGTCTTTTTGCTCTGGTAGATGGTAAATCTGTTCCAAACATAAGTGAATCTGGGTTAACTTCATAAATCGACTTTAAGGCATTCTCAACATCTAATTCGACACGACCAAAACAAGTAGCTTTCACATGTACCCTTTTATCAACTAGTTTTAATAAATGTGGTAAACCTTCTTCTCATAACCCTAAATGGTCAATTGATATAGCTGGTAACTTTTCTATAGTTGATGCGATTTCGGGCAACTCTATTGCATCCATATAAAGCTCACTATGCCCTCCTACTAAATCATGAACTCTTCTAGCAAAGTAATCTAGCTTCGATAAACCTTCTGAACCACCTCTTTTAATATTAAAGCGTAATGCTTTTATCCCATTTTCATTTAAATTTAGTATTTCTTCATCCGTCACTGTAAAAAGTAATTGTGTTACGCCACAAAATGTTGAACCCAACTGTTTTAGTGCCTTTAATAAATATTCTTGATCAAACCCTTGGAAAGAACCAGATACGATCGCTCCACCAATTACATTCAAATTAGGAGTTTCATTCTGATAATCTCCCACAACAAAGTTGGGTGGAAAACATCCTTAGTTCTAAATAATCAGAAAACAACAATCAATAAAGTGAAACTTTAATCAGTGGGGTTTTGTTCCTCCCCCATTGATTATTAGCCCTCACCAATCGGGCTTTTACGGGCAGCCCGACCCCCACCTAACTTCTTTGCTTTCGCTGAATTTTGAGGTGAGGGTCTTACAGCCCGGCAAATAGCGGGATAATATGAAAATATGCATCAAAAATTCTCATTTCATTTCCCTCCCCTCTCTTTTCTTTAACATATCAAATATGACTCATAAAGAAAATTATGGATTATTTATACAAATTCATAATTTTATCTTATCGACCTAAACTGTGTTCTTTATTTTAAGTGTATTTTTCACAATATCCATTAGCCTTAACAAACAATCTGGCCCTAAAAAAATATGAAGTTTTTTCTTGTTATAGATACCGCCATCTGTTTTTTGAGTTTCAGAACATTTCGATATATTTTTATATAGATTAATATATATTTCTTTTAGAAAGGAGCGACTATTTATCGATTCGTTAGCGATCAATAGTCATAGTTTAATTCAAAAGTTATTATTTTCGTTCTCGATATATTCCGTATGTTTTATGAGGATTTTTCTTTTGTTCATTTCAGTCTTATAACAATCTTACTGTTGCTTTTACTTTGGAAACTTTTAATAGACAAAAAACTGAGCTCTCGACTAGAGAAACAATCATCAAATGCTGTCGGTAGTGCAGAACAATTGCAGCTATTATATAAATTAACACTGTTAATCCACTAGTAAAAAAGGCTGATAATGCAGTTACTATGCGAAGAATACTTACATCAATTCCATACTTGACGCTTAAGCCACCTAACACACCTGATACTTGTTTATCTTGAGTGGACTTATATAATTTTTTCATCTAAACACCCCAATCCAATTAAATATTTGCATTCTAAAAGTTAGTTCGATCTTTAGAATAGATTTAAGATTCCCTTAACTAATCTACCCTTTAATTGAATAATTTCTGTTATCTATATTTTAACATAAAATCCCATAAACCTTCTGTTTCTCATTTTAAAACCACATTATTTTAAAAAACATGTTGGAGCCTATTACTAAAAGAACCATCCCAAAACACTTTGGGACGGCTCTTTTTCTCTATTAATTATTCTTTAACATCACTAACAGCTTCTCTTGGCTATACATCCACACTGTAATAATTAAACAAGCAAGTGCTACTTCTGATAACGCCATAAATCCAATTGCATAATGACCTGTCAGTTGGAATAGTAATGTTAAAATTAATGGCGGGAAAAACCCTCCTAGTCCACCTAAAGCTGAGACAACACCATTTACAATCCCTGCTTGCTCAGAGAAGTACATTGGCACAAGCTTGAAGATTGTACCATTGCCAATACCTGCACAAAATGCGACTAGTAAGCAACCAAATGTGTATACGTTCATGCTTGGCATAAATGATAGGATAATACCTGAAAGTGTTAAACCGATAAATACGAAGATTAATATTTTAAATGGATTAAATTTATCACCGAGCCAACCACCAATCGGGCGCATAATTGTTGCTAATACGATGAAGCCAGCTGTCCGCATACCTGCATCTACTTTCTCTAATCCGAAGTGAGATACTAAAAAGTTTGGTAAGTATACTGTAAATGCGACGAATGATCCGAATGTTAAAAAGTAAAAGATACATAAAAACCAAAGTTTTTCATTTTTATATACACCTTTTATTTGTTCCATTAATGGTGTATTCACCTTTTTTTCTTTACGATCGCCTAATAAAAAGTTCATAAGTGCAAATGCTGCAAGTAAAATTAAATAACACTGTACTGTCGTTCTCCAGCCAACTGAAGTTGCAATAACAGGTGCTAAAAATGAAGTAATTGCTGTTCCAGCGTTACCCACTCCGTAAATACCATTTACAAAACCGTGGCTCTCTTTTGGAAAGTACTTTGGTAAAGAAGTTACTCCTACAGAGAATACAGCACCACCAATCCCTACAAATAAGCCACCAATAATTAAATCCATCATAGAATTGGCAACACTAATGTAAAAGACAGGGAATAATAAAAGAATAAAACTAATAAAGAATAATTTTCTTGCTCCGTAACGATTCGTCCAATAACCAATTGGAATGCGAAGAATAGAACCTAAAATAACCGGTACTGCTGTTACCATAGAAATTTGTCCCGCAGTTAATGGAATATCTGCTTTAATATAAGGCATTAATGATGATAAAATGACCCATACCATAAAACCGATAACTAGATTAGAAGTTTGTAAACTTAATTGAAAATTAGGACTTTTCATCCTGTTCCCTCCTATGTATGCATAGTTATATTCATTCTCTCCAGCCTAATCACGTCCTAACATGATTAGGCTGAAAAGAATCAACCACCACTTACTGGCGGAATCATTGCTACGACGTCGCCAGTTTGAATGATGTCATCCTCATTTGCGTATTCTTCATTTACGGCGACCATTATCTCGTTTGAAATTGCTACATTGTATTTCTTAATCAGAACTTCCTTTAGTTCAGAAACTGAAATATTTTCACAATCTATTTGCAAGACCGACTTACTTGCTTCTTCTTGCAAATGTGCAAATAATAGTACTTCAATCATGTTCTCATCTCCTTTTCAGGTTCGCCATTACCATATGCTATTTTCTCTAACTGATCCCCTATCCATGACTCACCATCTTCCCAAAACTCTTTCTTCCAAATCGGAACAATTTGTTTTATACGCTCCATAATATATTCATTCGCCTCATAGGCCGCTTTCCGGTGTGGTGTAGAAACAGCAACAACAACAGCAAGATCAGAAATTTGTAATGTACCAATGCGATGTGTAATTGCCACATATGTCCCAGGCCACTTCGCTTCTACTTCAGCACCAATTTTCTCAAGCTGTTTTTCCGCCATTGTCTTATAAGCTACATACTCTAAATAAAGCGTGCGACGTCCTTTCGTAAATTCTCTGACAGTACCAATAAAAGTAGTAACTGCACCGCACTCACGGCGAATTACTTTACTTGTAACATCTTCAATTAAAATAGGAGTATCAATTACTTCATAATACGTATGTGTCATCTTGCACCTCTTATCTTTGTATAAATTAGCAATCTATTTTTCTGTTACTTGTATGATCGAAGCGGCTCTTCCCACGGCCACTCACTTCCGGCGCTTGATTCTAATAACAGTACCGAAACGGTTATTCCTGCTTCAAATCCTCTCGTTCCTCCCGGCAGAACGATACATGCATTCGCTTCTGCAAGTGAAGAAATTGCGCTAGATTTATCTAAACCGACTGGTGTAACTTGTAATTGGCCATCTACAAGTTCTACATTCCCTCTTACAAAACGAGTAAACGGATTTGCTTTCGGAAAGTCTTTCTGTAAAATTGCTTCTGCTCGAAATAAGTGCGGATCTTTCCTGTGCAAGTATGTTCCAATGACTGGTCGAACATATAATTCACATCCGACATAACAAGCAGAAGGATTACCAGATAGACCAAATAATAGTTTTCCTTCTAGCTCAGCGACAGTTGTCACGCTTCCTGGTCGCATCGCTATTTTATTGAAAAGTACATTTGCTTGTAATCTCTCATAAATAGCAGGTAAATAGTCATAGTCTCCTACTGAAACGCCACCAGTTGTAATTAATATATCAACTTCTTTTATCGCTTTTTTTACAGTGTTATAACACGTCTCAAAATCGTCAGCGAATTGTCCATAATACTGTACAACTCCGCCCGCTCGTTCAATTTGAGCAGCGATCATATAGGAGTTACTATTTCGAATCTTCCCTTCTTTCAGTTGTTCATGTACTTCGAGTAGTTCACTCCCTGTCGTTACAATTCCAATAACCGGCTGTCTTACAACATGCACGGAACTATAACCAAACGTAGCAAGCAGTGCCGCTACTCCAGGGTTAATAGAAGTCCCTTTTTTCACAAGTATGGCATTTTGTTTTACATCTTCTCCTTGAAAAGAAATGTTATCACCAGAAGTGAAAGAGCGTTTTAATTTCATATAAGTCTTTTTGTTTTCTTCAAACCCTTCCGTTAGTTCTAACATAACAACAGCATTACATCCCGCTGGAATTGCGGCTCCTGTCATAATACGTACAGCTTGAAATGCTTTTACTTCCTCTTTAAAAACAAAACCTGCTCCAATTTCACCTATCACTTCAAACTGAATTGGGTTACTGCTACTTGCTTCTTTTGTATCTTCTGTTCGAATCGCAAATCCGTCGTACGGAGAGCGATCAAAATGCGGAACATCATGATCTGCAACAACATCTTCTCCGAGGACTCTTCCGTAACTTTCGGTAAGAGAAACCTTTTCCATTTCACCTTGATAGGCATATTCCATTACACGTGCAACTGCTTCTGCCACTGAGATTGGTGTACGTTTTTCTAACATTCTTTTTCACCTCGTTTTGATAAGAAGAAACTCTCTTTCTGTTCATCCTATATATTTTGCGTATAACCGTTTTGCCATTTTCATATCATTAGTCCCATGAATAAACGCTCTGCCGTCTGTAAATAACACAAAACGATATTCATCTACTAGAAAGGATAGTAAATATGGAGTTTTTTTGACATTCACACTTTTTTGTAAGCGCTTTTGAATTTCTTCTAAATTAAGAATTTTTTTTATTCCTGGACGGATTTGAACTGTATTCCGCCCGCATAGCACTTCCGTTTTCATCTGTGCTTCAAATGTTAAACTTGGATACGTGCGTACATTCCCACAAGATGGACATGTACTTTTTTTCTGCCTATTTACTTTTAATGAGAGATATTGATTGTTCCAAATATCAAATGATAACATTGTTCCTCTTAACGCCTCAAAATCATCCACCAATATTTTCATCGCTTCTGTTACTTGGTGAGCAACAACCATTTGTACCGCTGGCTGAATGATTCCGGCTGTATCGCATGTTGCACCGCCCATAGGATGATCCATTAAGCAGCGAAAACATGGTGTTTCTCCAGGAAGAATCGTATACGTTACACCGTAACTTCCAATGCATCCACCGTATATCCAAGGTATATTTTCTTTTTGTGAAATATCATTTATAAGTAGGCGCGTATCGAAATTATCAGTCGCATCTACTATAAGATCTGCTTCTTTTGTTAACTCTTCCATTTCTTGCATTGTAACATCCGTTACAACAGGTACAATTTCTACTTCAGAATTAATTTTTCTTAAATGCTCTGCCGCTGCAATTGCTTTCGGTTTACACTGCTGTGCATCTTCTTCTGTATATAACTGTTGTCTTTGTAAATTACTCCATTCAACGTAGTCACGGTCAGCAATTGTCAATTTCCCAATTCCCATCCTAACGAGCGCTTCTGCATTCGCAGCTCCTAGTGCACCCGCTCCTATTAGGAGCACATGCTTTTCTTTTATTTTTCTTTGTCCCATTTCACCAATTCCAGAAAACAATACTTGCCTTGAATAACGCTCTTGCATAGGGAACCCTCCTTTCGTTATCCACCAATGTAAGACATTTCTACTTTTGGACGTTTATTTGCACTTTCAGCTGTTCTTTCATCTGAATACCGATCTTTTCTAAACTCCCATGTATGTTGTAGAATTTTTAATAGTGATGCATTAGAAATATTTTCTCGAAGAAGCGTTCGCAAATCCGTTCCTTTCGTTCCAAATAGGCATGTAAAAAACTTTCCGTCTGCCGAAATACGAGCTCTCGTACAAGAAGAACAAAATGACTCAGAAACAGAAGTAATAAAGCCAACTTCTGCATCGCTCCCTACATATCGATACACTTTAGCTACTTCTCCAAAGTAACGAGGCTGGGCGGGCTCAATCGGATATACACGATTAATTTTTTCTATTAATTGTTCCTTCGTAATGACTTGTTCAAAGTTCCAGCCGTTCGTACTGCCCACATCCATAAACTCGATAAAACGTAGCTGAATTTCTTGTTCTTTAAAATACTGAGCCATAGGAAGAATTTGACTATCATTCATCCCTTTTTTTACGACCATATTTACTTTCACTTCTAATCCAGCTGCCTTCGCTGCTTCAATCCCTTTCAATACAGGTTTTGTGCTTACATTTCGGCCATTTATTTTTTTGAAAACGTGATCCTCTATCGCATCTAAACTAATATTTACACGTTTTAATCCCGCAACTTTTAGCGCCTTAGCTTGTTTTGCTAAATGAATACCGTTTGTTGTGAGTCCAATATCTGTTAAGCCTTCTAGCTTTGCAAGCCTTGCAATTAACTTTGGTAAATCTTTACGCAATAAAGGTTCACCGCCAGTAAGTCTAATTTTATTGACTCCCATACTTATAAATAATCTAGCTAATCTTTCTATTTCATCGAATGTTAATAAAAACTCTTCCTGTAAAAAAGCATAATCAGATCCGAACACTTCGGCTGGCATACAGTATGTACACCTAAAATTACAACGATCAATAACTGAAATACGTAAATCTTGAAGTGGCCGCTCTAACGAATCCCTCATCTTCTCGTGCATCTATATCCCTTCTTTTCTACTGCAATCCTTAGTAGGTTTCATATTTTTTATTTGCCTTTATTATAAAAAAGAAGCTACATATTCAATGTGACTTTTCTCACATTACTTTCCCCATTCAAAAATTCTTCACAAATCCGTTCGAATTTTGTTCACATCTTTAGTCTCATCTACTTTACATATTGAATTTTTTTTGGTTATCTTTTCAACTAAAAACTTATACTCATTTACCCCTTTACTTCCATTAACTCTTAAAACATATTAATTTATTTTCCCGTACGGTCATTGAAATTTCACTTTTTTTTAAATAGCTCTTGCATTTTCATCATACTTACACTCAAAATAGGAAATGTATTGCTTATAAGAAGAAAGGTGATCGCTGTGGCAAACAGTATGACATTATCTCAAGATTTAAAGGAATTACTTGCATCTGTTGAATATAAAATGCAGATAAAAAAAGGAAGTTTTATTTTTCAAGAAGGTATGGAAGCAACAGAACTCTATATCATCCACTCAGGAAAAGTACAAATTAGTAAACTAAGTGCTGACGGACAAGAATTAACACTCCGTATTTGTTCGGCATACGACATTATTGGCGAATTAACATTATTCACGGACAATGCGAAGTATTTATTAAATTCAAAAT
Source organism: Bacillus cereus group sp. N24 (assembly GCF_016483345.1). NCBI lineage: Bacteria > Bacillati > Bacillota > Bacilli > Caryophanales > Bacillaceae > Bacillus > Bacillus cereus group sp. N24. The sequence goes on along the minus strand of NZ_JAEHCA010000004.1, from coordinate 150,357 downwards.
GCCTTGAAGATGTTGAAGTAGGAGTAATAAAGCGTGAAACCTTAGAAAAAGCATTACTCCAAAAACCCGCACTTGTATTTGAATTTATGAAATGGATTAGTGAACATTTAAGAAGAATGCAAACGAAGTTCCGCGATTTAGTATTACACGGCAAAAAAGGTGCCCTGTATTCTACTCTCATACGAATGACAAATAGTTATGGTGTGTTAAAGGAAAATGGTATTCTCATCGATTTACCATTAACGAATCAAGAACTTGCGAACTTCTGTGCAACTTCCCGTGAAAGCGTAAATCGAATGTTAAATGATTTGAAAAAAAAGGGTACGATTTCTATTACTAAAGGAAAGATTACAATTCATGATTTACAATTTTTAAAATGTGAAATTGCTTGTGAAGATTGTTCTACCTCTGTTTGTAGCATTGATTAGCATCTTATTTAGATGCTAATCTTTTTTCATATTACGTTACTTTTTCATTATAACGTACACGGTTATTCCCCTATATTAATAAAAACGAGGCCTTCCATATTAGACCTCGTTTCGTTTTAGCTGCTATTTGTTCAAAGCGTTATTATTTTTTCAATTCATTAGGAATACGTCTTCTGTAAATTACATAACTACGGCTTAAGTATTTAATTGGAGCACTAAATACATGTACAAGTCTAGTGAACGGCCATACTGCGAATAGACCCATCGCTGCAATAATATGAATTTTAAACCATACAGGCACTTCCATCATATATTCAACTTTCGGTTGGAAAATAAAGAGACTTCGGAACCAAGGACCGATCGTTGTACGATAATCAAACCCTTTTGAGTCGATATTTAAAAATGTTGAGGAAAGTCCTGCCAGCATAACGATAAGTAATAAAATAAGCGCAATATAATCTCCCGTTGTACTCGTTGCAATGATGCGTTTTACGGTTACACGGCGATACGTTAATATAATTAAACCGATGATAGAAGCAACTCCTGCCGGAAGTCCGAAACTAATTGCTACTACATGATACATATGTTCAGAAATACCTATTGAACGGTATACGGACTCTGGAATTAAAATCCCCATAACATGACCGCCAATTACGAACATGATCCCAAAGTGGAATAATAGACTTCCGGCTCGGAGCATTTTCTTCTCTAATAGTTCACTAGATTTTGATGTCCATCCAAATTGATCATAGTTGTATCTGAAAATATGTCCACCGATAAAGATTGCAAAAATGATATAGGGAAACAACACCCATAGAAATTGATCCATCATTTTGACAACTCTCCTTTCTAATTTGTCTGTACACCCCATGTATCGATAGCGAGGAGAATAGCTGCAAGAATTGGTTCATACATACTATCAGCTTCTTTTAATTGAACGTGCAATGCTTGTATATTTTCCTTGTATTTACTCATAATTGGCTCACTATCTTGCTCATTTGCATTTGCAAAAAACTCAAGCAAAAGCGGTAAATAATCCGGTAGTTCTTTATCTGTTACTTCAAAACCAGATTTTTTATAATGCTGTTTTAACTCTAATAATTCAATACCTCTTTCTCTTTGTTCACCTGTGTTCATATAAGTTAAATACATATTTGTCTTTTTACCAAAATCAAATGTATATACGTAACGATCAATTAATTGATCGTTCGTTTTATCTAGTGCTTGTTTTATAAACGCTGTAAGTGCTGCTTTAACGTCTTCTTGTTCAATTGCTTCAATCTCTTCTTGTACTTCAGTTAAAGCTTCTCCCCACCCAAGTTCCGGATAGGAGAGAAGAAAAGAAGAACAAGAAAAAGCAGTTTGTAAACTTTGTTTCATCATTTTCCGCCCCCTTTATTTAAGAAATTGTCATGCAAGACCCTGGCCCACCTGCGAAGGATAAACCACAGCTTCCTTGTTCACTATATAAATCAGCAACTTGTTCACGGTGAGTGCCCGGAATGACGAAGCGATCTTTATATTTCGCGATAGCAAGAAGACGATACATATCTTCTACATCCTGTTTCGTTAAACCAATTTCTTTTAATACTGCTTCATTTGGTTCTTTATTAATTTGCAATGCTCTCATATGCGTCCGCATGACAGCCATTTTTTTCAACGTAAGACGAATGTGGGATTCATCTCCTGCAGTGAGTAGGTTCGCTAAATATTGAATTGGGATACGCATATTATCGATAGCAGGGAAAATCTCTTCTGCTTGCCAGTTACTTCCTTTCCCTTCCACCATATTCATAATCGGGCTAAGCGGTGGGATATACCAAACCATTGGCATTGTACGGTACTCTGGATGAAGAGGCAGAGCAATTTTCCAATCGATAATCATTTTATAGATCGGTGACTCTTGTGCTGCTTTAATCCATTCTTCAGGAATGCCTTGTTTTTTCGCTTCAGCTGCTACTTCTGGATCATTTGGATCTAGGAAAACAGTAAGCTGAGATTCATATAAATCTTTTTCATCTTCAACAGAAGCTGCTTCTTTCACTTTGTCAGCGTCATATAGCATTACCCCAATATACCTGATACGCCCTACACATGTTTCCGAACAAATCGTTGGCATACCAGCTTCAATACGCGGGAAACACATTGTACATTTTTCTGCTTTATTCGTTTGCCAGTTAAAATACACTTTTTTATATGGACAAGAAGATACGCAGAACCTCCAAGCACGACATGCATTTTGATCCACAAGAACAATCCCATCTTCTTCACGTTTATACATCGCACCAGATGGACAAGAAGATACGCAAGATGGATTCATACAATGTTCGCATATGCGTGGTAAATACATCATAAAGACATTTTCAAAATCTGTTTTAATTTCTTCTTCCATTTTCTTTACGTTCGGATCTTGCAATCCTGTTATATGTCCACCAGCTAAATCATCTTCCCAGTTTGGACCCCATTCAATTTTGTCGATAAATTCGCCTGTAATTGCTGATTTCGGACGAGCAACTGGTTGATGCTTACGCTGCGGGCTATTTGTTAATGTTTCATAATCATAGTTCCAAGGTTCAAAGTAATCGTCGATGGTTGGTTGATCTGGATTGTGGAAAATATTCATAAGGCGTTTCATTTTCGAACCTGATTTCAGCTGAATTTCACCATTTCTCAATTCCCAGCCGCCTTTATATTTCTCTTGATCTTCCCATTGTTTCGGATAACCAATTCCAGGTTTCGTTTCTACGTTATTGAAGTACATATATTCAGCACCTGGACGATTTGTCCAGGTGTTTTTGCATGTTACGCTACAAGTATGGCAGCCGATGCATTTATCTAGGTTCATTACCATTCCGACTTGTGCTTTAATCTTCAAGCCAATCTACCTCCTTCAGTTTACGAATTACAACATTTAAGTCACGCTGATTCCCAGTCGGACCATAGTAGTTAAATCCATAGCTTAATTGGCCATATCCACCAATCATATGTGTTGGTTTAACATGAATACGGGTTGGACTATTATGTGTTCCCCCGCGGGTGCTTGTTAATTTCGTACCAGGCACGTTAATGTGGCGATCTTGTGCATGGTGCATAAATGCCATCCCTCTCGGTATACGGTGCGTTACGACAGCACGTGCTACAACAACACCGTTACGGTTAAAGCACTCGATCCAATCATTATCTGCGACGCCAGCTTCATTCGCATCATCTTTATTCATCCAAACAGTTGGACCACCTCTAAATAGCGTTAACATCGGTAATGAATCGAAGTACATACTATGAATCGACCACTTATTATGCGGTGTTAAATAGTTTAGTGTAATTTCTTTTCCTTCTACTTCGGGACGTGATTTTCGGAACGGTTTATGTTGCAGAATTGGTTTAAATGTTGCCATCGTTTCACCGAATTCTTTCATCATGTCATGATCTAAGTAGAAAGATTGTCGACCCGTTATCGTTCTCCAAGGAATAAGACGTTCCACATTTGTTGTAAATGGTGAGTAACGGCGTCCACCTTTTTCAGAACCTGTAAAGGCTGGAGAAGTAATTACTGTTTTCGGCTGTGCTGTAATTTGTTCGAATGTGAAGCATTCTTCTTCACGTTCTTCTGCTAAATCACGCAGTTTTAAATCCGTTTGTTTTTCAAGTGCTTCCCATGCTTTTACAGCCATATGACCGTTTGTTGTCGAAGAAAGCGTTAATACCGCCTCAGCAGCATTGATTGCTTCTTTTATGTCTGGGCAACCTTTCGCAATAGAATCCGTTCGAACAACTCCTAATTTGCTCTTTAATTGCTCATACTCTTTTTCTGCTGACCAAGAAATACCTTTCGTACCAATTGGTTGTTTTCCAGCATTTGGTCCTAGTGCAGTCATCTTGTCATAAATCGTTTTATAATCCCTTTCGACAACATGAATTTGTGGCATCGTTTTACCCGGTATTGGTTCACACTCACCTTTACTCCAGTCTTTAATCTTGCCAAGTGGTTGCGCTAATTCTTGCGGTGTATCGTGAAGAAGTGGTGTTGCAACGACTTCTTTCATTGGTTCAAGGTCGATTTTCTTCGCTAAATCTGACACAGCTTTAGAAAGAGCGGTGAAAATATCCCAATCAGAGCGTGCTTCCCACGGTGAACCGATTGCTGGATTAAATGGATGTACAAATGGATGCATATCCGTACTGCTTAAATCATGCTTTTCATACCAAGTTGAAGCAGGTAAGACGATGTCAGAATAGAGCGCTGTTCCAGCCATACGGAAATCTAAATTAATGAGTAGATCAAGCTTCCCTTCTGGCGCTTCTTCATGCCACTTAATTTCTTCTGGTCGCAACGAATCACTATCGTCATTCATTAATCCATTTGTTGTGCCTAATAAATGTTTTAAGAAATATTCGTGGCCTTTACCAGAACTTGAAATTAAGTTGGCACGCCATACGAATAAGTTGCGCGGGAAGTTGTTTTTATTATCTGGATCTTCAATCGCAAATTTTAGTTCTTTTTCTTTTAGTTTTTGTGCAACGTATTTTCCGATTTCTTCTTGCGTTGTTGCACCAGCAGCAACAGCTTCTTTATATAATTCAATTCCATTTTTCTCGAATGTTGGATAAGAAGGTAACCAGCCAAGTCGTGCCGCTAATACGTTGTAATCACCGTGATGTTGATAACGAGAGTTGCCCTCAATTGGTGATGCTAAATGTCCAACCGGTGTATCTTCATAACGCCATTGATCTGTTACGAAATAGAAGAAAGATGTACCATTTTGTAATTTCGGTGGCCCTTGCCAATCTTTTGCCATCGCGATTGTTTGCCATCCTTCTGCTGGTCGTAATTTTTCTTGACCGACATAATGCGCCCAACCGCCACCGTTTACGCCTTGTGCTCCAACGAGAAGAACAAGGTTTAAAACTGCGCGATAAATCGTATCAGAATTAAACCAATGGTTAATACCGGCCCCTACAATAATCATCGAGCGCCCATCCGTATCAACTGCGTTTTGTGCAAACTCACGAGCAATTTGAATAATAAGCTCTCGTTTCACTCCTGTCATTTTCTCTTGCCATGCAGGTGTAAATGGTACATCATCATTGAAGTCTTTCGGCTCTTGTCCGCCGAGCCCTCGGTTCACACCGTAATTTGCCAACGTTAAGTCGTATACAGTTGTAACGAACACTTCGCCTTCTTCTGTCATAACTTTTTTCACTGGAATTGTACGTTCCAATACTTTATTTCCCTCATCTGAGAAGTACGGAATTTGTACCGTTCCCACAGCGTCTTCCATTCCAAGTAAAGAAAGACGTGGATCAATCTTTTCACCTGTTTGTTCATCTTCTAAACGTAAATTCCATTTCTTTTCATTATCCCAACGTGACCCCATTGTGCCGTGAGGTGTTGCAAAATCTTTCGTGTTCTCGTTCCAAAGAACAGGCTTCCATTCTCCTAACTTTGTTTCTCGTCCAATATCAGTAGCATTTAAGAAACGATCAGCGACGAATTGATCTCCTTTTTGTTTCAATGTGACAAAGAAAGGAAAATCAGTATATTGCTTCGCATACTTTGTGAAGTATTCCACTTGATTATCTACGTAAAATTCTTGTAAGATCACATGCCCCATTGCCATCGCAAGTGCACCATCTGTACCTTGTTTCACACTAATCCAATCATCCGCAAATTTTGTAGACTCAGCGAAGTCAGGACTTACAGAAACAACTTTCGTTCCTTTATATCGAACTTCGGCTAAAAAGTGTGCATCTGGCGTTCTCGTCATCGGTACATTTGAACCCCATGTCATAATGTAACCAGAGTTATACCAGTCACTACTTTCTGGTACATCTGTTTGATCACCCCAAATTTGCGGAGAAGCTGGTGGTAAATCCGCGTACCAATCATAGAAGCTAAGCATCGGTCCACCCATAAGTTGCATAAAGCGGCTACCCGCTGCATGACTTAACATCGACATAGCTGGAATTGGTGAAAAACCAACATTTCGGTCTGGGCCGTATTTAATGATTGTGTAAAGTAACGAAGCAGAAACGAGTTGTAATACTTCATCCCAATTCGCACGAATAAATCCACCTTTACCACGCGCCTGCTTATACTTACGTGCTTTTTCAGGGTTTTCCACAATACTTTTCCAAGCATCTAGTGGTGAATCATTATTTTGTAATTCTTCTTGCCACATACTCCAAAGAACACCACGTACATACGGATATTTCACACGAAGTGGACTATAAATGTACCAAGAAAAACTTGCTCCACGCGGACATCCTCGTGGTTCAAAATCCGGCATATCAGGACCTGTCGTTGGATAGTTAAGCTCCTGCCCTTCCCAAGTTACAATTCCATCTTTTACATAAATGTTCCAACTACATGAACCAGTGCAGTTCACGCCGTGTGTAGAACGAATTACTTTATCATGCTGCCAGCGTTTTCTGTACACATTTTCCCATTCACGATCTTCATATGTTTCTTGTGTATGATTATCGTTATAACGATCTATTGGTGAAAAATATTTTAAACGTCTCATTAGTGCTGAAGGTTTTTTCTTCATCATGTTCACTCCTTTAATACGTCTCTCTTACATACCCTTACTATAAAAGAGGTTGTAAAATACAGATGTGACATTTCGCACAGTTCAAGAGATTGTCATAAATTCATTTGGAAACCGGTTTACGGGGAAACATTTATAAATAAAGATTACTTTGTTTTGTTGTGAAGATTTCGGTCGGCCGTGAGCTTATTAGGAAAATAGCATTTTGAGGATTCACCTTTTTTTGCATAAGAAAAAACGCAGGAGAGATTCCTACGTTTTTATATAAAGTGAAACTTTAATCAGTGAAGGTTTTGTTCGTCCCCCACTGATTATCAGCCCACAAATAGCGAGATATAACTATAAATCATTATTTACGGTATTGCTCTTATTTACGGAAACAATTATACTAAATGTTATCCGCACATATAATCTGAATATTCATAAAATTACGAGTAGGATTTCCTTTTTGGACATAGAAATTATAAAGTATCTCACCATGATTTTTTTACATTTACGTTTTTTCCTATTTATATAAGTTCTCACTATGAACTTATATACACCATTCCTACTTGCCTCTTAGATTACTATTATACTGCATTAAAATGAAGGGACTCCTTTTCTTTAACATAAAAATGAATTAGAAAAGATAATAAAATTAGGAGGATTACGATGGCCCGTCTTGATTCATTACATCCCATTGTAGAAAAAATAATCAACAATATTGAAAAATTAATGGTCGGAAAACGAAAAGAAACGATTTTAACCATGACAGCTCTTTTAGCTGAAGGTCATGTACTATTAGAAGATGTTCCTGGCGTTGGGAAAACAATGCTAGTACGCACTCTTTCTAAATCCATTGACGCCGATTACAAGCGGATTCAATTCACACCTGATTTACTGCCGTCAGATGTAACAGGTGTTTCTATTTATAATCCGAAAGAGCTCCAATTTGAGTTCAAGCCTGGACCAATCATGGGGAATTTTGTACTTGCTGATGAAATTAATCGTACATCCCCAAAGACACAATCTGCCTTACTTGAAAGTATGGAAGAAGGCACTATCACAATAGATGGCATTACAAGATCGTTACCAAAACCTTTCTTTGTCATGGCTACACAAAACCCGGTCGAATATGAAGGAACATATCCTTTACCAGAAGCTCAACTCGATCGTTTCTTGTTGAAGCTAACAATGGGATATCCTACACCAGAAGAAGAATTTGAAATTTTAAACCGGATGGAAAAAACAAACCCACTCTCCCATTTACAAGCTATTACAACAATAAAAGAATTACTTTATTTACAACAAAGCGTAAGGGAAGTAAGTATGGACAAAGCAATCAAGCATTACATTGTAAAGCTTGTTAATCAGACTCGTTCTTATAGTTCTATACAGCTAGGTGCAAGTCCACGTGGCTCAATTGCTTTAATGAAAGCTTCACAAGCTTATGCATTCATCCATGGCAGAAATTATGTTATTCCAGACGATGTTAAATTTTTAGCTCCTTACGTTTTAGCTCACAGACTCATTCTAAAAATGGAAGCAAGATTTGAAGGAATAACAGGAGAACAAGTTATCTCCAAAATCGTTGCACGAACTACCGTGCCGACTCAAAGGACGAAGAACCTTTGATGAAGCGACTACTACGAGCACTATATCACGTTACAAAGTTATCACTAATCCCTTTATGCGTAGTCTTAACATTTGTGTATGCTATGCTTCAAGGAGGATTTGTAAGTTGGTTTTTGTTTTACAGTACGATTCCTATTGGCCTTTATTCACTACTACTCCCCTTCTACGCTTTACGGGACGCTGAAGTAAAACGAATAACAAACCAAAACAAATATGCAGCAGGAGAACAGTTTGTAAGCACGATTACAATAAAAAGAAAACTTCCTTTTCCCTTACTTTATTTAGTTATAGAAGATGAACTGCCACCACCATTTACAAGTTGTAAACAAGCAAAGATGAATAAGGTCATACTCTTTCCAGGATTGAAACGAAATATTTCGTTTCAATATGTTATTGATACAATCCCTAGAGGAGAGCACATTTTTTCAAGCGTACGTGTCAAAACTGGCGATCTATTCGGTATGATAGAGAAAGAAGTAACTTTTTCAGTTCCAGATACATTTTTAGTCTATCCCCAGTATGTAGATATAGCGTATCGACAATTGGAAAATCATTTCGAACAAGGGGCGCTTTCAGCAAATATACATTCAGCAAAAGACTCTACAGTATCTGTCGGCGTCAGAGACTATAAACCTGGTGACCGCTTTTCATGGATTGATTGGAAAGCAACTGCACGAACAAACAATATTATGACGAAAGAGTTTGAACAACAGCGTAGCCATAATATCATGATATTCATGGACAGAACTGAGTCCCCTCTATTCGAATCAGTCGTAACGTTTACTGCCTCTATTGTAAGGGCTGTCTTGAAGCAAAATTCACCAGCGTCATTCGTGTCTGTCGGAAAAGAACGAACTATTTTCCCTTTAGACAATGGAGATACCCAGTTGCAACAAATCTTTTGTCATTTAGCGAAAGTACATGCAGACAGTGTATCCCCCCTCTCTCAGAGTGTAGAAATGGAATTAAGAAAAATGTATCAGCCCGTAACGATTATACTCGTGACAAGCGATCTTTCTCCCGATATTCAAAAGGCGGCTGACTGTGCTGCTATAAAAAATAGAAAATTAATAGTGTTTGTCGTGAAAGAAAAAGCAAATCAACTCTCACATCGAGAGCTAAGTATACTAGAAACCCTACAAAAAAGAAAAATATTTGTAAACGCGGTTTATGAAAACCGGTATGCAAACGTGTTTTTTGAGGTGAGCAAATGATAACATTACATACAAAAAAACAATTGGATATGAACCGTTTTTTCATGCATGCATGCGCATTTCTACTTTTACTAGAATGGCTAAGACCCCTTATAGGTATTACAAACGTAGGTAGATTAGATATTTTTGTAATATTTATAGGAATTTGCTACACTCTCTCTTTTTTTCAAACAAGGTGGCAAATTCCTATAAAGATCATCACGATTTTATTCATCATTCATTTCCTATATTATAAAAATGCTTTTATAAATCCATCTTGGCTAACGAAATTTTTTACTGATATTGCTCAAAATTCCTCCCTGTTGTTCCAGAGGAATTTGCTAGATATTTCTCCAGTTTTTCCAACAGTTTTATTTTTTCTATCATTTTGGTTTTTGAGTTCTTTCATCTCTTTTTGGATGATTCATAAAAAACGTGGATTGTTATTTCTTGTATTGACTATTATTTATATCACAACTTTTCATAACTTACATTTATACAATGCAAACTACGCTATTATTCGTACTGTTGTCATCGGCTTTTTTATGCTTAGTCTTCTTCGAATAGAACGAATAAAAGAGATGGAACACTTACAAAATTATGCTAGAGAAATCTCAAAATTACTTAGACCTCTTACAATATTTATTGTATTGTCAGCAACCATCGCATACTTTGCTCCAAAATTCGGCCCTCAATGGCCAAACCCAATGAATTTTTTAAAATTCAACACATCCGAAGCGAGTAAAAAACAAGAAGTTTCTACAATTGGGTATGGTTTAGATGACTCGCAATTAGGCGGTCCTTTTCAGGCGGATCCTACAATTGTTTTCACAGCACAAACGCAAAACAAACAATATTGGAGAGTAGAAACAAAAGATTTTTATACAGGAAAAGGCTGGGAGGCTTCTGAAAAGCTGAAAAAGGTTTCTTTTAAAACTAAAAACGACGTCTTGAGTTGGTACGAACAAAATACAAAAACGGAAACAACCGAAGCAACCATCACCATGCAAAAAAGTGATTTTCACCTTACCTACCCAGCAGGATTAGTATCAGTTGAGACTTCTTCTGATGTATCATACAGTGTTGACCCAATTTCAGAAAAAATCTATACGATGCACGGAGGCTCTTCTACTACTTTAAATTCGTATAAAGTAACATATGAGATCACGGAGTTTCCCATAGAAAGCTTGAAAACTGTAAAAACGAATGAAGGCCATGAAGCGAGTTCTTATTTCATGACAAAGTACACACAACTTCCCGAATCATTACCACAGCGAGTAAAAGACTTGGCTGTCAATCTTACAAATGATAAAGACAACCGGTATGATAAAGTATTAGCTATCGAAAATTACTTCACAGACAACTCTTTTGTATACGAAACAACGAATGTTTCATTCCCTGCCAAAAGCCAAGATTATGTAGATCAATTCCTTTTCGATACAAAAAGCGGCTACTGTAATAATTTTTCGACGTCTATGATCGTGTTACTTCGTTCTGCTGGGATTCCTGCTCGCTGGGTAAAAGGTTATACAGAAGGAACTCTTGACAATACACTTGCCTCTGCAGAAGGTCAGGATATTTATAAAATCACGAACGATAACGCACACTCTTGGGTCGAAGTATATTTCCCAGGATACGGATGGATTCCATTCGAACCAACAAAAGGATTTACCAATCCCTATAATTTTATAAATAATACGCCTGCTCCTATTTCACAAAATAGCGAAGCAAATAATTCTAATAACCAGCAAATACATCAACGAAATAATGAAGCAAAACTTAAAAGTTTAATAGAAAATACAGAAGAAACTTCTACTAAAAAGGTCACAAATTCTAAAACTAGTTTTTCTTGGTGGTACGTATTCCTCTCTACGATACCAATTAGTATCATCGGATACATTCTCTTCACTACTAGAATGAAATGGATTACATTTTTTATTATTCTTTTCTATAAATACCGAAAAGATGATGTTGTTTATCAAAAAGCTTACGGCGCACTTTTAAAACAATTTGCGAGAATTGGCATACCACGGGGGGAAAGTCAAACATTCCGAGAATACGCTCTCCGCATCGATACACTTTACAACTCGGCCGATATGCAACAACTTACTTTCAGTTATGAGAACGCTATGTATCAAAACGGACAGACCGCAGCCGAATGGAAGAAATCCGTACACTTATGGGAAGTGCTTATGAAAAAAGCAGCTTCTCTACCTAAATCAAATGAATTCGATACAGTGATTTAATCTTGATCATGTGAGTTTAAAGAAAATACCTCAAAGAGCAACTTTGTTCTTTGAGGTATTTTTTAATAACTATAATAAAAGATAACAAACTCCTAATTATTCCCCAAGTACCTTCTCAACCTCAACCTCTAAATCAACTGGCTTCGTTTGCGGCGCAAAACGCCCTACTACTTTCCCATCTTTTCCAATTAAAAACTTCGTAAAATTCCATTTCACTGCTTTCATACCGAGTAAACCTGGCGCTTGTTCTGTCATGTATGTATACAGAGGATGAGCCTTATCACCTTTCACATCAACCTTTGCAAACATCGGGAAGTTTACACCGTAGTTTAATTCACAAAAACTAGTAATGTCCGCTTCTGTACCTGGTTCTTGTCCTCCAAATTGGTTACAAGGGAAACCGAGTATTTCTAGTCCTTGATCTTTATATTTATCATATACTTCTTGTAATCCTTTATACTGTGGTGTAAATCCACATTTACTAGCTACATTTACAATAAGAAGTGCTTTTCCTTCGTAATCTTTTAACGATTTATCTTCTCCTGTTATTGTTTTAGCTGAAAAATCATAAACTGTCATTGTTCCTACCCCTCTCTATACTATTATTCTATGTTTATACTATACTACATTCGTGAATATACAGCTTCTATTACATACTTACACACCGAAATGATAGCGCTTTATTTATGTTCGAAAATTCGACACAAACTACTAGACTTTTAGAATGGAAAGTTTTACAATTGAATTGTGAACAAAATGTGACAGTTTATATTCTATTATAATAGAAAAGGATGGTGTTCATTATGAAAACTGCACAACCTAAAACGATTTCAAATCGCGAGTTTTATTTCGTACTATATATGATGTTATTGTATGTTACTGGTTGGGTAATCGATGTAAATGGTTTATTCTTAAGCTCCTACTTTAATTTAGCAGGAGAGATTACGCTTCCGATCGTTGGTGGCATTGTTGGACTGTTCGTTATGTCTATCAATAAAGAACAAACGAAATAAAAACACTTTAAAAAGGCAGAAGACGAGCTTTCGTTTTCTGTCTTTTTTCTTTTTAGCGTATAATAGATACATACCGTATATAAGGAGTGATAAGTATGAAAAAAGTAGAACAATTATCTTCTCACCTATATCTTATTGATGATTACGACTTACAACATAATGAACGAACAGGTACGTATGTTTTATTAGGTGACGATATTACTTTAATTGAAACTTGCGCGGCCCCTTCTCTTCCCTATATTTTAGATGGCTTACAACAATTACATATTGATTTAAACGATGTAAAAAACATTATCGTTACACATGTCCATTTAGATCACGCTGGGGCAGCTGGTTTAATGATGGAAAAGTGCCCAAATGCTACTTTATATGTGCATTCTCGCGGTGCTCGTCATATGATTGATCCAACAAAACTAATTTTAGGCGCAAAAGCTGTATACAAGGATGATTTCGATAAACTTTTCGATCCAATTCTTCCTATAGAAGAAGAACGCGTTCATATTGTACAACATGATGATACGTTAAAAATTGCAGAAGACCGCATCCTTACATTTTATGATACACCTGGACATGCAAAGCACCATATTAGCATTCATGATTCATTAACAAACGGCATTTTTACTGGTGATACAATTGGCATTTATTATAGAGAGCTTGCAGACCTTGGTGTAGAGTTATATTTACCATCAACGTCCCCTTCGCAATTTCAGCCCGATGCGATGATTGCTTCTAAAAATCATATTCAAAGTATGAATGTAGATACTATTTATTTCGGTCATTACGGCGCTTCATCCAATGTTACAGAAGTATATAACCAACTAGAACATTGGTTACCTATTTTCGTTCATACTGGTAAAGAGGTCTTTGAAAAGTATAATGATTTCGATGAGGCTACTAAAGCATTACAAACTTTATTAATGGATAAAATCTCTTCTCACCTTACAAAATTAAACGTCCCATCCGATCATTCCGTTTATAACATTTTACATCTAGATATAGAAATTAGTGCGATGGGTATTATTGATTATTTCACGAAGCAAGAAAAAACAAATTCCACTATTTAATAACAGTAAAAGAAGAGATATACAACAGTAGTTATTGTATATCTCTTCTTTGAATATATTTTTAGTAAAGGATGGTGGAATGGAATGCAAAAAGTAATGCTATACCTCTGCTTTACATTATTTATCGTCTTATTATTATTTATTGGAGTAAAAATTCAATTTTATTTAGATACAGACGCGCAGGTGAACTTTAACGTTTATCCAAGATTATTCTACTTTACACTCTTCCCTCTTATAGTTGGTATTTTATTACGGTTCCTTCAATCTATTAATTACGCAACGAGTAAACAAAACTGGAGCTTTCAGCCGGATAAATTTATTGCTATTACAGTGCCTACACTATTCATTTCCTTTTCCCCTGCATTACTCTTTTCACCACTTGGCGAATACTTACCTTATTTAGCTAATATTATTCTTATAAATACAACTTTTGTTACGATTATTAGTTTAATAGCTGGTTATTCACTATTAGATTGTTTTATACAAAAAGATACTGCAAATATGAAAAAATATAATTGATGACCAATTTTTAAGTGTTGCTGATTAGGACATTTTCTTTATAAGTGCGCTATTTTTTGTGAAAATCGCCATAAATGAAAAGGGGAATTCTGTTAAAATAAAGTTGTTCGTATATTATGTCAAAATGCATTTTAACCAAGGAGATTTATTATGTATAAATTAGGGGCTTTCTCTTTTCTAACGGTTATCGCAAGTATATTTTCTTTCTTTATCCTTAGAGGACCTAATGCGAATTTAACGTTAATTATTGTGACTCTAAGTATACTTTCATTACTCGGTATTATTTTTGCAATTGCATCAAAAAATTGGTTATTCGGAATAGTTGGTACTGCATTAAATGGCGTAATATTATTAGTTGTATACTTCCTATTGCTAGCAAAAGGAATAAGTGGTTAATAAATTTACGTTTCAATAAAAAAGCTCGGAGCTTAGGCTATGAGCTTTTTTACTTATCTCACCTTTTCATCTACATACTCCATAAACTGCTCGGCTTTAATAAATCTTTCTTTGTACGCCTCAGGAACTTCTTCTACTGTTATCCCGCCACTCGATTTCGTTTTTACTAACACAGTTTGATGTGACATTAATGCCTCCATATATTGTTCATATTCTTCAGGAGTTAGTACTTCTTTACTAGATTTATGGCCATTTAATTTATCAAAATACGGATGAAGCTCCATTACTACCTTTTTCAATTCCTCTTTTTTAGCTGGTGATAATTGATCATAATCAATATTACCGTTCGAATCTCCGTACGCAAGCTTTGCATTTGTTAATTTCTTTAGTTCTTTTGTAAACTCTTCATATTCTTTCGCACCCATTTCATCTTTCGCTTCTGATAATTTTGCATTAAAACGTATATACGCTTCTAATGTCATTGCTCCGGCATGTTTTTTTTAATTCTCAAAAGATCCGTATATACCATCCGCCATAATAGATTGATACGCAAAACCAGTCGTCGGGATTAAAAGAGCTGCTGCAAGCACTCCTGCAATAAGGTGCTTCTTCCTTTTACTCCCCCCGCGATTCATTGTTATTTGCACGATTACTTTTTCTTTTTACTCCGGCGGGGCAACAATACCCTTTGCTTCTTCTTGTATAGTTTCCCTAACTCTACAGTCTATACTCATTTCACATTCCCTACCTCTCCTAAAAATATTTCTTCTACTTGCTCTTTTTGACGTAGTTTTTTTAATGCCGCGTGAATTATAGATTTCACAGTACCAATTGGAATATGTAATATTTGTGCTACTTCTTCTTGTGAATAATCGTGTAAGTATCTTACAATAATAACTTGTTTCAATTTATACGGTAATTTATGAATAAGTTCGATTAGTTTTTGGTTTGATATTTTACTTACCAGATTGTTAGAAAAATCAATTTGTACTGGTTTTCTTTGCTCTTCTGCTTGTTTACAATTCGTAGTCGCATCCACCTCTTTCTTCTATAAGAGTGAATTTGTTTAATCGCGAGTCCAATTAGCCAGGGACGAAATGGCTTCTCGCTATCATACTTACGAATCGATTCATATAGTTGTATGTATATTTCTTGAACGACATCATCTACATCTGTTTTATCTTCTATTAAAAAATGTGCTGTTTTATATACTTCTTGAATCGTTACATCATACAATTCGCTATACGTTTCTTTATTGCCTGATAAAGTTAATTGAATTAAATCTGTACACACTGTTTCACCTTTCATATACCATCCCCCTTTGTCTTACACTTTATATTGGCAAGTAATTCATATTTCGTTCGATTTTTTTAAAGTTTTTTATATAAATTAATATAATGATTCACTGAGTTCATAAGCTTCACTTATAACCTTGCATAACTATTATATAATTTTCCAATTTCTAATGACGCTTTAAAATGATTTATATAGTCAAATTTAGGAGGATTTATGATGAAAGCTATCGTTGTAACGTCGTTCGGTGGTCCGGAAGTGATGAAATATACTGATGTGGATATGCCGACTATTTCAAACAATCAGGTGTTAATTCGTGTTGTTGCTACTAGTGTTAATTTTGCCGATATTAAATCACGTTATGGCAAAAAAGGAAATAAAACATTTCCTTTTATTCCAGGGATAGATGCCACTGGTATTGTAGAACGAGTCGGTTCTCAAGTTAAAAATATTCATCCTGGACAGCGTGTCATTGCTTTTCCTCAAAATGGATCTTACGCAGAATATATTGTTGCAAATGAAAATCTTACTTTCGTTTTACCTGATGAAGTTAATTTCCAAACTGCAGCCGCTTGCCCTATCGTATCTTTTACAAGCTATAATTTACTCGCAAATGTTGCAAGGCTTCAACAAGGTGAATCTGTACTCATTCATGCAGCTGCTGGCGGAATTGGCACTACTGCTATTCAATTTGCAAAACTATTAGGGGCTGAAAAAGTTATCGGTACTGTCGGAAGTGAAGCAAAAAAAGAAATTGCTTTAGACGCTGGAGCTGATTATGTTATATGTCATCAAGATGAAGATTTTGTAGAAAAGGTCAATGAGCTAACAAATGGCGAAGGGGTTGATGTAATTTTAGATTCTATTTCTGGAACGGTTTCGGAAAGAAGTTTAAAATGTCTTGCTTATTACGGACGCCTCGTTCATTTCGGCAATGCGAGCGGTGAAATTGGCAATTTCAAAACGAAAGACTTACACGCAAGTTGCCGTTCTATACTCGGATTCAGCTTCGGCACTACACGGAAAAAACGTCCTGAATTACTCCAAGAAACTGCAAATGAAGTTTTCCGTTATTTACGTGATGGAAGTTTGCAAATTAAGGCTACAAAATCTTTTCCCTTTATAGATGCAGGGAAAGCACATGAATGGGTCGAAAGTAGAAAAAGTACAGGGAAAGTAATACTAAACGTTCAGTCCCCTTCCTGAAATGAATACTTGAAACAGAGGTGGCATTCATGGGATCAAGAATTATGCATGTGATTATCGCTAACGGTATTGCTGAGAAATTATGTATTCAAGATAAAACTTCTTTCTTACTTGGAGCTGTAGCCCCTGATGCTGTTCATTCAAAAAAAGAAAAAGGCACCTCACATTTTTATGCCGGTACAACGAAGAACTATACGAGAAGAATAGATTATGATTCATTTATTCATAAATATGAAGCACATATAGATTCCCCATTTATTTTAGGCTATTACACCCACCTCATTGCCGACGATAATTGGCTACAAGGCTTTTTTCTACCTTGGCTAAAAAATAGAATAGAAAATGACGAAACTATCGCACCTATGTACTATAACGATTTTAAATTGTTAAATGCAAAGTTGCTTCATCATTACGACAAAGAACAACAGCTATTCTCTCTTCTTAATCAAGAGGCTCACATTGTGGATATCGCAGAAGTTTCTAAAGGAAATGTTTTAGCTTTTCGAACATACCTTTTTGAAGATATGTTGTATCCAGAGCAACATTTGCATGAAGAATTACAGGTGTTCACGTTTAATCAAATTGTCGGTTATATTGAAACCGCTATTGAAAAAGGCGCTTTTTATATCGAACAACTGTCGAATAAAAAGTCCACTTCAAATATTTAATCCCCCTCATTTTATACGAGGGGGATTTTTCCATAACATCATTATTTGTTCTTTTCCATAACCGCAAAATAATTCCCTTCACTATCAGCAAAGTTAAACACTTTACCAGAAGGCATAGTTACCATTTCGCCAACTGTAACATTTTTATTTGTTAAATCTGTATATAATTGATCAAGATTTTCTGAGAAGAACATTAAGGATGGTGTACCAAGATTCAATTCTGGGCTCATTTTCGAAATAACTTCTTTATTATGTAGTATGATACTCGTTTCTGCATCTTGAGTTGGAGCGATTTCAATCCATCTCATCCCTTGCTTGTTATCTTCCTCTGCTACTACATGAAACCCTACCTTTTCCGTCCAAAAATTTACTGCCTCATCTTGATTATTTACATATAACATAATTTGTCCGACTTTATGAATCATTTGTATTCCTCCTAATGGTTTTTATATTCTATGTAGGTTTCTACAAGTGCTATTGTTATTCCTTTTGAGTTGATATGTACTTCTTTACAAAATTTATCGACTTACTCGTTCACTACTTTACCAATGAACAAAATAAGACGTAACTACAAATAGTTACGTCTTTCCCATTATTTATCTAGGCTTTTTCTTCCCAGTAAATGCTGGTTTCTTTTTCTTCGGTGCTTTCGGTTTCGTTTCTACAAATGATCCGTTGAACATTTCTTGCTTCGTAAACACAATACCTAATTTTTTCGCAAATTGAAGTAATTTACGCTCTTCTTGTTCTGTTACAAGAGACACGACCGTTCCTTCTTTGCCCATACGTCCAGTACGTCCTGAGCGGTGAATGTATTGGTCTACAGTGTCAGGTAACTCTAAATGAATTACATGTGTTAAATCATCAATATCTATTCCACGTGCTGCAATATCAGTAGCAAGTAGAATTTCTAATTTTCCGCCGCGGAAAGCACGCATCGTCGCTTCACGTTCTTGCTTACTTGCCTCTGCATGAAGAGCTGCTGCTTTCATTTTACGGAATTTCAATTTCTGAGTAATTTCATCTAAACGGAATGGGTCATTTAAGAAAGCAACTGCTTTTACATCGCCCATATGCATAATTCTTCTTACGTAATCATTTTTTTCGCGTCGCTCACAAATGATATACGTATGCTCAACTAAGCTTTTTGACTCTGCACGTGTTACACGTACTAATTGTGGTTCAACTGCTAAATCACGTGCTGCATCTTCTGCTGCTTTTGTCATTGTCGCTGAGAAGAATACTAATTGACGATCGCGCATCGTTGATTTAATTACATCCTGTGCAGCACCCATCATCTTTTGTTTCACTATTTGATCGAACTCATCAAATACAATCGTTTTCACTTCATGCATCTTTAGCTTTTTCATACGAATTAATTCTAAAATACGTCCTGGTGAACCAACAATTACTTTCGGGTGTTTCTTCAATTTTTCCACTTGGCGCTTAATATCTGCACCACCAATTAAAGATGCACCTGAAATATCAGTTCCTGCTGTAAATTTTTGAACCTCTTCATGAATTTGCATGACAAGTTCACGCGTTGGAGCTAAAATAACAACTTGTGGCTGTTTTACTTCAGGATTAATTTTATGTAAAAGTGGTAATAAGTACGCTAATGTTTTTCCTGTTCCAGTTGGAGATTCAGCTATAACGTCTTGTCCTTCTAAAATAGTTGGAATCGCTTGTTTTTGAATTTCAGTTAATTCTTTAAAACCAGCCTTCTCCCAAGCTTGTTGTAAAAATGGTTGCATATCTTTTATCATTTGTTTTTCTCCTTTATCTCTATTTTTGAAGAAAATGCTGTATTGTTCGCACCGTTTCTATCATGTGTGAAATAACAGCTATTAAATCATCAACATGGTCTTCTGTAATCGCTTTTTGAAATAGAACCTCTACCTTATTATGATATGAAATCGCTTGCTTATTATATTCGTATGAAACTTTTTGCATAATCATTCTTTCTTTTCCCCATATAGAACGCATGAAAGTTTCAATTTCTTCGCATACTCCTTCTGGCTGTTCTATCGGGAATGAAAATGCTAACTTCATTTCACATCCTGGTGTAAACTGAGGCACTTCTAGTATTTCACCAGACAAGTTCTTTGCATCCACAGATAATGAAAATGTCGCTTCTACTAATGGTTCGAACGGTTCTGTTAACTGAAACGAGATATGATATATACGACTTAATGAAGCAAGGTCCATCATATCTTTTCGATCTGTTACAAGAATATCACCATGTAAGTCAAAATCATAAACAGCACCTTCTACGATTACTTTTAAATTGTCAAAAGCAGTTGGATCAAACATAATTTCCTCCAAAAAACAGGCGCCTTTCGATGGAAAGGCGCCACTTGATGTATATATAGTTTACAGATAAACGAGATGAATTACAACCTTTTAGAATAAACCTACTGCTTTTCCATCTTCATTTACATCCATTTGCAGTGCTGCTGGTTGTTTTGGAAGACCTGGCATAGTTAACATTGTTCCTGTTAATGCAACGATAAACCCTGCACCGATAGATGGTTTTAATTCACGAATTGTTACGATAAAGTCAGATGGACGACCTAACTTTGTTGCATCGTCAGAAAGAGAGTATTGTGTTTTCGCCATACAAATTGGTAGGTTACTCCAACCTTCTCCTTCGTATTGAGCTAATTGCTTACGTGCTTTCGGAGCAAAATCAATATCTTTTGCGCCATATACTTTTTGAGCAATTGTACGAATTTTTTCTTCTAATGGTAATTCTAATTCATAAAGTGGCGCGTAGTTATTTTCACCTTTTTCGATCTCTTTTAGTACTTTTTCAGCAAGGTCAACTCCACCTTGGCCACCCTTCTCCCAAACTTCTGTTAAGGATACTGCATAGCCACGCTCATTGCACCATTCTTGTAAGTATGTAACTTCTGCATCTGTATCTGTAATGAATTTATTAATTGCAATTACGAAAGGTACACCGAAGCTTTGAATTGTTTCAACATGCTTCTGTAAGTTCTCCATACCTTTTGCTAATGCATCTACATTTTCTTCTTTTAATCGATCTTTTGCTATGCCGCCATGCATTTTAAGCGCACGAATAGTCGCAACAATAACAACTGCTTCTGGTTTAATGCCAGCTGCACGAGCTTTAATATCTAAAAACTTCTCTGCGCCTAAATCTGCACCGAATCCAGCTTCTGTAATAACATAATCACCTAATTTTGCTGCCATTGTTGTAGCGATAACACTGTTACAACCGTGAGCGATATTCGCAAATGGTCCGCCATGAATGATAGCTGGTGTATTTTCTAACGTTTGTACTAAGTTTGGTTTTAATGCGTCTTTTAGTAGTAATGTTAACGCACCTTCTACACCTAAATCTTTAACCGTTACAGGTTGATTTGCAAAGTTATAAGCAACTACGATGCGAGATAAACGTGCTTTTAAATCTTGAATATCCGTTGCAAGACAGAATACGGCCATAATTTCAGATGCTACTGTAATATCAAAACCGTCTTCACGTGGTACACCTTGAACTGGTCCACCAAGACCAATTACGACGTTACGAAGGGCACGATCATTTAAGTCAACACAGCGTTTCCAAACGATTTTACGCGTATCAATTCCAAGTGTGTTTCCTTGTTGGATATGATTATCAATAAACGCCGCTAACGCGTTATTCGCAGTTGTAATTGCGTGAATATCTCCAGTAAAGTGAAGGTTAATGTCTTCCATTGGTACAACCTGTGAAAAACCACCACCTGCTGCTCCGCCTTTTAGTCCCATCGTTGGTCCAAGAGATGGTTCGCGAAGTGCAATTACTGTTTTCTTACCAATTTTATTAAAAGCTTGACCTAAACCAACTGTTACTGTTGATTTACCTTCTCCAGCTGGAGTTGGGTTAATCGCTGTTACTAAAACAACTTTACCGTCTTTCTCATCCTGTAAGCGCTTAAAAATATCAAGAGATAACTTACCTTTATAATGCCCGTATGGCTCTAATTCATCTTCTAAAATATTTAAATCGGCTGCAATTTCTTGAATCTTCTTCATACTCGCTTCTTGTGCGATTTCAATATCGGATTTAACTGTTGTAGTAGTTGTCATATACCCTAGTCCCCCTTTAATTGGTTCTGATGATATTGTATCAGTTTTTTGTATTTTCTGCACTTATTTACCTCCTAAAAATTCTTTCATTTCTTTATACGTTTTTTAACATAAATACCCATAAGAATGTTAAGGATTGTTGTAACTCTGTAGGTAGTTGACCTAGCATCTTCTCATTTACTCCGCGCTTATATACACCAATGCCATCTACAGCTTCAAAACCTTGTTCTTTCGCTAACTGTTCAAATTCCCAAGGCATCATCGTATTACAAACAACGTCTTTGCCGTATAAACGAGGATAACTGTTCTCTCGAGGTTTTGCTGTCGGTCCTAAAATTGCAATACATGCGTATCCATCTTTCTTTAAAACACGTTTTATTTCATTTAATGCTTGTAATGGATTCTCAGTCCATTCTAAAGAGTTAATGGCCATAATCGCTTTAAATTGTTCATTTTCAAATGGTAAAGCGGAAAGATCTCCTTTCACAAAAGATAAATTTGAATCTTCCCCACGTTCTTTACCTTTTTGAATCATAATTTCCGATAAATCTACTCCAACTGCTTTATAGCCAACGCGACTTAATTTATATGTACCGTATCCATCACCACAGCCAACATCTAACACTTGAGCTTCTTTCTCCACGTACTGTTCAAAAAATGGAATAATTGTACTCCTGCTCCCGCTATCCCACATTTCCTGACTATTTTTATTCCAATATTCCGCACTACTATCCCACTTCTTCTCTGCTGATTCATGCCAATTGAATTTCTTCATACATTCCCCTACCTTCACGTATTATCATTCAATTCATTCTACATCATTTTCCAAAATCCCTGTTTATCTTCATAAGGAGATAGAGTGAAACTTTAATTAGTGGCGGTTTTATTCGTTCCCACTGATTATTAGCCCACACCAATCGAGCTTTTACAGGCAACCCGGCTCCTACATAACTTCTTTACTCTAGCCGAATTTTGAAATAGAAGTTTTACTGCCCGCAAATAGCGGGATAAGTAAGATAACAACGAAATCTATTTTCTCCATTTTTTGCTTTACTTGGGTTTAACTCATACTCATGCTCTTCTCATTTTGAAAGATACTATAGATACACCCAATTGAAAGAGAGGGATGTACATGCGAAGAAAGAGAAATCATCATTTTAAAAGTGGTGAAAAACACGAAGAGTATGCAGCTGAAATATCTCCAGCCGGCATTCCAATTAGACATGAGCGCAAAGAAATTGCAAATGAAATAGAAGGTACAAATACCGGAGCAATGATAGGCTATGTCGCATTATTTCTTTCGTTATTCTCAATTGCTTTTTATCCAGTTACACTTGGTTCTCTTGCGATTTTAGTTGGTTTATTAGCTGTTAATTTCGGAGCAAGAACACTTGGATATACAGCAATTGGTTTTGGTAGTTTTTCTGTTTTATTTACTTTACTTTATCCGCTTGCTTTGTCAGCGTTTTAAAAAAACACACCAAGTTATACTTGGTGTGTTCATTCATGATACAACATAATATGACCGCATCCACAACAGTGCTTTGCTGTAATTTCTTGAAAGACCGGATAATTCTCTTCATCCCTATGTTCAATAAATACTTTTTCAAATCGATACATGTTTGGCGCATATGCCCAATCTTGTTTCGTACGAGCGTACAACGTTGAGGAAAAAAACTCCTCACCACCGCAAACGATGCATGTATTCTTCATCACTACCCCTCCTATGCTTGTCTTACTTCATCTATATGAACACAAGCATAAAAAAAAGACCTTCTATTACTAGAAAGTCTTTTCTGAAACAAAAAGAAATGTACCAAACATCCCTACTCCGCTATATTCTTTCGTAACACCAGCTTCTGTTTTAAACGTTTGCTTTACAGTCATAAAGAATACACCATTTCGTGCATCTGTACTTTCAAATTGTAGCTTTTCTTTTTTACCATCTACATTTTGTGTGCATTCAAAACTACTCTCATCACATTTCAACGCATACTTATCCTCTACATACGAATTAAAATCTGATTCTTTCGGACACGTAATAAGCAATATCGCCACGAGAATAATACTTACAATACCCACAATTGTATAATATTTCTTCATTTGTTCTCCTTTCAAATGACAAGAAAACTTGACTTCATGCGCCAAGTTTTCTTAGTCAACAACCCATTGCCACTCTTGTTCTTTCTTATCAAAAATGAGCCAACCTGTTTCTGTTGCTTCCTCTTTCAATTCATCGATATTATCTAGCACCTCATCCGTACTTTCATACGAACCAACTACATATACCGGAATTTCAAGACCTCTTCTTGACTCAATTTTCCCTGCTAAATCAATATAAAGACCATCTTCCATTAATGGAATAAGCCCCATAATCACTTCTTTTGAAATTGCTGGGAAAATTTTTGATTTTTGGAAGAAAGAAAAACGTTTCTTACCGAAAGCACCGAGTTTATAAGGAATGACTTTACTTAACATTCCAACAAAATCAGCAATTCTACGGTAATATACTTTGTTGTACCAACCGTCATCATGTGAAAAATAAACAAATCTATTTTTCAACAACGGAAAGAATGTTCTTGCAAGTGGTTCTTTTTTGTGAGCCAAATATAACAGTTCTGCAATTTCTTTTGGCTCTAATTCATCTAAATCGCTTGCATCATCAAAATCTACCCAACAAAATTCATCAAATTCATCAATCTCTGCTTGAATTAGCTTATGTATATTTTCTTCCTCAACATATTCAAATAAAGTATGATAATGAAAATCCGTCCATTCAAAGTTATGCTTCAAAAGCAAAACTTGATGAAGCGGTGAAGGGATGTTACTTGCAAACTCTTTAAACGTAATTCCTGATGTAATAAAACAATGACCTCGACGATTACCATTAATATATATCATATTCTTTACTTGGTCAGATCCTCCAGACAAAGCACCTAGCCACCTTCGTTTTATATGTTTCAATTCTATAGCATATTTTAACATGAAAAATTTTAGAAACATAGAAAAAACTTCAAAAACTATTTACAATTTCATGTGTTTTATTACATAGTGATTACAAGAAAAAACGCCTGCTCATAAGCAGGCGTTTTTAAAGGATTTCATCCGGGTTTTGAGGATGATGATTTCCCTCTTTCTTTTCATCTTTTTGGAACATCGATTGAATTTTATCAATTGTTTGTGGAGCTAATTCAATCATTTTTTCTGCTAAATGTGTCGCATTTTGTAAATGAAGAATATTTACTCCATCTTTATTCACCACAAGAAATGCTACTGGTGTAATAGAAACACCACCCGCGCTACCGCCACCAAATGCAGGGTTACCGTTCGCTCTTTGTCCATCATTCGTTTGGAAATCAGAACCTCCTGCTCCAAAACCGAACGCTACTTTAGAAACCGTTAACACTACACCACCGTCAGCCGTTTGAACAGGCTCCCCAACAATCGTATTCACATCGACCATTTCTTTTAAATTTTCCATTGCCGCTTTCATTAATCCTTGAATTGGATGATCCACCGTTCATAACCTCCTTTGTCATATCTTTCCTAGTTTTTCCGAAAGTTTGTGAACTAAACATAAAATTTTATATTGATTTCAAAAAACTTAAGTTGTAATTTTCAGAAAAATAAAAAAAGAGGTTGATTCGTTATGATGCGAAAATTAACAAAGAAAGATCATGAACAAGTATTCGCTTACCTAAAAGAAGAAGCATCCATTAACTTATTTATTATTGGAGATATTGAAGCTTTCGGTTATGATACAGATTTTCAAGAATTATGGGGAGTATTTGAAGAGAACGGAACATTAAAATCGATTTTACTTCGCTTTCACGATACAGTTATACCGTATAGTAAAGAAGAGTTTGTGGTTACTGACTATGAGGCACTTCTTTCCGCATATAAGCCGCTTAAACTCTCTGGCAAGTCAACTATTGTAGAAAGATTTGAAACTGCTCCAACTGTACAACTAGGCGCCAAAAATGAAATGTATTTTTGCGAATGCCAAGATGACAACAACTTACCTAACACACCAATTCATGAAACAATTAAACTTGCCTCACTCGATGATATAGAACGAATTATGAAATTACGAAGTGACATCGCTGAATTCCCGACTGCAAATGAATCTGAAAAAATGTTAAGGCAAGCTATCGAAACAAATACAGGACGTACATATTATATTGAAAAAGACGGTGCAATCATCGCATCCGCCTCAACTTCCGCTGAAAATTCATTATCTGCCATGGTTGTCGGCGTATGTACGCATCCGAACTACCGCGGAAATGGATATGCTTCGCTTATATTGCAAAAAATGATTCAAGACTTTACGAAAGAAGGCCGAACACTTTGTTTATTTTATAACAATCCAGTTGCTGGACGAATTTATAAACGACTAGGGTTTAAAGACATCGGGATGTGGACGATGTATCGATAATAAGAAGTACTCTATAAGAGGAAATAGTTGTAACTTAGCAATAAAAGCCGATTACACAAAAACTTCACACCGTTATTATGAAGAAACTACTTGAGGAGCGAGGACTCTAACTAAAAAATGTTATGCATTCAAACTAAATTTAGACAGATAAACGCCCCAATTGTTGCATCTACTCCAGCAATTGGGGCGTTTATCCTCAAATTCTTTCCACTATATTTATGAAACATTTATCACACTTATGTCGCTATTATCTTTACGTACAAATGCCCTTCTAAATATTACTGCGCCTTATTATACTTTGCTTTAAAATCAATATATTCCTGTTTCGCATCTTGGTTATTACCTTGGTGACTATTAAAAGATGTATGTATTTGTGATATGTATTTTACTAACTTGCCTTCATCATTTCTTTTCTTATAATTTATTACAATACTTACTTCCAATATCTGCTTTGAACCATTTTTAGAATCAATATGCAATGCGATTGATCCACCATCATATTCATCATATTGTATTTTCAACTTATCATTAATGATACTCTGAAACTCTAATTCAGTTAGTTTGTATCCAACAGTACTAGGCTGATCAAACTTTTTTATATCATCCCCGGGCTTCATCTTTAGTTTCCCTATCCCTTTTAAACGATCTACAATTAAGTTCACATATGAAACATCCAGATTCAATTCCGGACTTTGTACCTGTCCATTTTTATACATAATATTGGTACGATAAACAACTTCTTCTTTATTATCTTTGCTGTCTACTGCTGAAGTAACCTCTTGTGTTGTATTTCCATATAAACTTTTATCTTTCGTATTATATATCCCTTCCGAAGTTTGATAGATTGTTTTTCTATGCTCTCCATCTTCCTTTTGTTCAAATGTACTATATATACCTCTTTGTTCCACAAAGGCATACCCATCATCACTCGCAGACATAACCTTTTTCATGTCACCTTCATCCAATGCTTTGACAAATGGCTCATACTCTATCTTTTTTTCAAAAAAACTACATGCTTGTAGTAGGCTG
Source organism: Bacillus cereus group sp. N24 (assembly GCF_016483345.1). NCBI lineage: Bacteria > Bacillati > Bacillota > Bacilli > Caryophanales > Bacillaceae > Bacillus > Bacillus cereus group sp. N24. Next base: position 122,613 of record NZ_JAEHCA010000004.1, on the reverse strand, counting down.
ATTGCTATTATGATAGGAATTATTTTAGAAACCCTTTTTTTATTCATTTTATCATCACACTACTCTCTCTACATTTCCAACTAGATACTCTTTTATTCACATTACATAATTAAAATTTCTTTTAGCAGTTCAAATACTCTTCTTTAAATCATTACTTTTTTTACCATCAAAACTTACAATACACACTTTCTTTATGCCCTACGTTTTGATTTACCTTTTTTATTTTTCTTTCGATATCTTGGAGTCTCTCTTTTATGTTGCTCCCATGAAATGTTAAATGACGGAAATTTAAACCTGCAATATACTAATAGCTGAAATTCAGCTGCACCGATGGCTATCGTATACATTAAAACAGTTCCTATTACATATCCAATAAAAGTATCAAATGCATAATCATTATGAAAATAAATCAAAATAAGAAGGATTAATGCGTATATTGAAGCAAATTTCATCATAGTTCCTTTTGTTTTACTAAAAAAGGACACGGATCTTTCATCCATACTAAACGCACCTTTACTTGCCAATTTAAATGTATCTATTGTTGTTACAATATGGAAAATTACCGCTCCTAAATATAGCAAACATACATAATTCAACGTAATACGATCCATTGAATTATTAGCTATTTCAGAAACAACTAAAACTGTAAGTAATATAGTAGCCATTTGAAATGCATATAATAATACGACAAATGTTTGTAACTTTTGAAATTTAAATTGTGCTTTTGGAAATAAATATAGCACGAAAAAAATTACTTGCAGAGCATATGCCAACACCTCTAGCTTAACAATTCCTATGTTAAGGAGAACCATACAGTACTCCCAACCACCTGATACAATAATAGAAAAAACGGCTATTGAACTATAAAGTATTCCTCCAAATATAAAGCCCGCAGCACCTTCAGGACTTAAACGATCTTTACATGTCATCCTAAATCCATCTAAATCTTCTTCTCTTATATTCCACATTCAGCCTTTTCACCTCTATACAGTTTAAATAATTTTCATTCAATAAAATCCCATTACATTCCTAACTTTTTAAGTACATTCATCTTTGTGTAACTATATTCAGATAATATTATCTCTATATTAATTACCGTACATAATCAGAATGCTTTTGATAGTTCAAATAGCCTTCTTTCTCCTCAAAAGCTCTAAATATTCTTCTCTCTTTTACTTAAGCATATCCCTCATACTCTATTTTTGTTTCCCCCGAAACTGCACTCACTTAGTAAAAACGTTACTGTCATCACAATTGTATCGAGATAATATAGCTCTTTAATTTTATCTTCAGAAAGGTGATAACCTCTCATCAACAATATGCTAGGAGGTTATTACAGTTCTTTAAAATTTGTTTTTTATTTTAATGGATTCGATTTTTGCAAATAATAATGTTATTTAATTTGAGAGAAGCGAATACTAAAAACATACTGCTTAATAACTCGTAATTAAGTCTTTCCCCTCATATCTAGGGTCTTTCTCAACTTTACCATCTTTTGTTTTGATGACTTTTAGTCTACCTAACCACTCTGCTCCGTTATATGTCTCTTCACTTACCCATACATTATGCTTTTTACCATCTACCTCAACTACTAATGTGGGGTGTGTAAACATGAATTCCTTCTCTACATGCCTACCTACAATTTCTGCATTTAATGATGTACCTTCTTCAACTAATTTACTATTTTGATACCCTTCGATAATAGGTAATCCAATAAATACAAAAAATATCAGTCCAAATACGATTACTTTCTTCTTTGTACTCCATTTATTCTTTTCTTTCAATTCTCTCTGTCTCGCTTCTCTTTCCTCGCGTTCATCCAAACTCTCATTTAAAGCATCTTCCCATGCCTTAATTTCCGCTTCGATTTCTGCTTCAGCTCTTGCTAGTTTTTCTAATTGTTCATCGGTTGCTACCATCTCATATGAGTTATCTCCAACCAAACGAATTTCAGTACCATTTTCTTTTACTTTTCGCAAGTCTTTTTCTGTACAATTAAACTCTCGAATGATTTCCCCTTGTGTGTTTACCAATCTAACGTAAATGTTTTTTTCTCCTTCTTCTTAAACATCTGCACTCCCCCTTATTTGTTTCCTATCATAGATAACCCTATTGCAATTAAGAGAAAGAAAACGATAATAAGGAAAGTCTTCCCTTTGCTTAATTGTGTTGTACAACCTTCCAAGACAGCCCATATAAGAATTGGAAAAAGAAGAATACCTAGGAGAATATCAACTAACTTGTTGCTACTCTTCTTTAGTGGTTTTTCTTCTACTATCGGTTTTATCTGAACAGCTTCTTTTCTTATTTGTTTCGGTTTCTTTTTCTTGCGTCTATGATTCACCCAACTTACTCCTTTTAGAATAACTTTTTCCTAACTATAAAAATACCGAAATATCCCCATTTTCATCGTACAGGATAAAAAGTATAAATTCTCATTAATACCATTTTTCAAAACATCTATTTTATTTTTTAACAAACTCATTCCGCCACATTTTAAACTTAGCTGCAAATTGACCTTCAATTCTTCAAAACAAATCAGATCCCTTAGAATGATTTATTATTTTGAAAAGACTTTTCATAATTCATATAATCTTGCTTAGCTTCCCGATCATTATCCTTTTTACTACTAAAATTCACAGATATTTGCTGAGTATGTGTGAATAATTTCCCCTCACTATTTTTCTTTTCATATACAATTGAAATTATTAATTGTATTATTTGCATTGGATGCTGTTTCGTATCTTTAAAATCGTTAAAATTAAATACAATTGATGCTGTTTCAAAACTATCATATTGCAAATTCAATTTATCGTTAATTATTTCTTGAAATTGTGATTCCGTTAACGTAAAACCAACTGTATTTGGTTCATTAAATTTCTTTTTATTTCCATCTACTTTCAGTTGTAAACTCCCAACACCTTGCAATCTATTAAAAATTAGTTTTACATGTGAAACATCCAAGCTCGAATCAGTACTGTAACCCTTTCTATCTTTATACATGAACCTAGTGCTATATTTTTCTTCTTCTTTATATTTATTATCCTTATGTCTATCTTTTATGTTCTTAATATCACTTGTTATTTTTTGAGTGGTCTCTCCATACAATAAATTTTCTTTCAAATTATATATACCTTCAGTAGTTTGATATAGTGTATTATGAATTCTGTCATCACCATTTTTTTCTGTCGTAAAATCAATAACCCGTTCCTTCACATACGCATACCCATCATCACTCGCAGACATAACCTTTCTCATGTCACCTTCATCCAAAGCTTTGACAAATGACTTATAATCTATTTGATTTCCCCAAAAATCACATCCACTTAATAAACTTGCTACTATTGACAGTACTATCATCATCTTAACTTTCTTCTTTAACTTCATACTGACACCCTTAATCAATCAAAATAAGCTTCCCTCTTTCCATTTTGGAAGAGGAAAGCTTATTTCCTTTTTAATTTATTTTTTTCCCTTTATTTCTAACTCTTATTCTTGTTGTTTCTTTTTATTTTTTTCAATTACTTTTTCAACAAACTCATTCCGCCACATTTTAAATTTAGCTGCAAATTGACCTTCAATTTTATTTCGATACCCTTCAAATTTAACCTCTGCAATATCCGCGTGGTTAAATAATTTATATGTCTCTTCGGTTAAACCCACTGGATGCAACACTCCGCCATAATCATAGAATGTGTTTTCATCAAGTAATAAACCTCTCGTAGTGATTACATACTCTACATTTTCCTCTTCTTTAAGAGCCAATCTCACAACACTGCCTAAAGGTAATACTTTATCCATATAATCTTTCATATTAATTCACTGTCCCTTTTAGTACGCTAATTTTCTCTTCTATTTTTTGTCTTTTTTTCTCTAATTGACGGATACGATCAATAAATGCCTCACGTGTTTTCCCTTGTAATGTACTATCAATACTACTCTCTAACCTTCTAATATCCCCAGTTAAAGATGCAGCTGCTTTTTCCAATTGCACTACAACGTTTATAATTTGTTCTCGTCCACCACTAGCTGGAAATGTACTATGAACTCTTGACATTATCGTATGTAAATCCACCTTCATACCCCTCTCTTTTAAATTTATAAACTTGGAGTTTTAATAATATGAAACTGCCCCTAATTCTTCATCTTTTGCAAACATAGAAAATACTGCTTCTGAAACATCGTCGTTTAATTGCTTTAAATCTTTCGATAACTCCTTCACATCTTTAGCAATTTCACCTAATAAAGAACGGTTTATCCCCCTACTGTTATCATTCATAAAGAGATTTAACAATGAGTGACGATGACTTAATATATGTTCAGATACAATTGCAGCTACATTTGTATCAACTACAAAATCTCCTTTAAACAAATCTAGTAAATCTTGCACGTAAGAAGCTGCAACTTCTTTTGCAATTTCTAAAATTTCACTTGTAGCTAAATATACTACAACACTTCCAGCTAAAAAATTTATAGCAGTATTAAATACAGACTCTAATACTTCTAAAACTTTTTCCTTACATTTCGCTAAAGTTGTTTCAATCCATTCTACAGCGATATCTACCGCTCCTTTTATTTCAACTGTAACCATTATACTAAATTGGATTGCTTCTGCTGTAATTTGAGATTTTAGTCTTTCATACTTTGTATTTAATCTTGAAAAACCTTCTTGAACTTTTTCTCTTAGCTTTTCAAGCTCCTTGCTGCCTTGTACAATGTCCGAGTAACCTAATATTCCACCTATAATACTAGAAATTGGCGTTGCATTTAGTATCAAATTAATTGCAGTTCCAGCTACCTTTTCTTCTTCTATAGAAACTTTTCTATGAAATACATCATGTATAGTTCCTGTGTATATAGCCCCAGCAGATTGAGAAAACTCCATAAACCCTGGGATAATATCCCACCCCGTATCGTTATCACTTGCTAGTTTATCAATCCATATTAGATGTCCATTCTCATCATAATCCTTTACTGTAAAAGCATATGAGTGTCCTGCTTGATTCGGAATTTTATACATTCTTCCCGGAAGTGTGAAGTCTGCTGCCTTTATCCCAATATGTAGTGGATCATTCTGATTAATGATATTCCGAACATTTTTCATATCAAACCCATTACCAAATTTATCAACATCTCGGTTTAATACAGGCGCTGGATTTAATGTTAATGTTTCAATATTATCTTCTTGGTGTCTTAACGATACAGTATTAGCTATACCACCACCTAATGAATGCCCTGTTACACTAATTTTGGCAGAAGGGTTATCATGTTTAACCTTCAAATAAAATTCTTCTCCTTGATCATACTGTCTAACTGTAAAATCGTGTTCCAAATTACCTAACATTATTTTATTTGCACCTGTTATATTATGTCCCCCAATTTCACCATCTGTTATTGCATCCGTTGCATCTTCCGTTCCTACATATGTTATTACAATTTCTCCTGTAGACCTATCTTTAAAAGCGTATGCAGCAAATCCTGTATTTTCATCAACTTTATCATCTATAAAATCTGCGTTAAATTTATCCTGTAATGTCTTTTTATTTTTTTGACTTAGTTGGTTATACGGTTCTTTACCAGCTTTAAAGTCATAAATATCCTTTCCAGCTAGCTCCAATTTCCCCCAATCAGAATTTATCTCTCTTACCTCTATATCCTCTATTATTTCTTTATCTTGCTTCACATCCTTACTCATATTACTCACTCCTAATTACTTATTATTTTTATCCTGTGCTCTGTAATCTATATATTTTTTTTTTGCATCTTGATTATTACCTTTTTGACTATCAAAATATGTGTGTATTTGTGATATATATTCTACTAACTTACCTTCATCATTTCGCTTCTTATAATTTATTACAATACTTACCTCCAATATCTGCTCTGAACCATCTTTAGAATCTATATGCAGTACAATCGATCCACCATCATATTCATCATATTGTATTTTCAACTTATCATTAACAATACTCTGAAACTCTGATTCATTTAGTTTATATCCAACTGTACTAGGTTGATCAAACTTTTTTATATCATCTCCGGGCTTCATCTTTAGTTTCCCTATTCCTTTTAAACGATCAACAATTAAGTTTACGTATGAAACATCCAGATTTGAATCCGGACTTTTCACCTGTCCATTTTTATACATAATATTGGTACGATAAACACCTTCTTTTTTATTATCTTTGCTGTCTACTGCTGAAGTAACCGCTTGTGTTGTACTTCCATATAAACTTTTATCTTTCGTATTATATATCCCTTCCGAAGTTTGATAGATTGTTTTTCTATGCTCTCCATCTTCCTTTTGTTCATATGTACTATATATACCTCTTTGTTTCACATACGCATACCCATCATCACTCGCAGACATAACAGTCTTCATGTCCCCTTCATCCAACGCCTTTACTAATCTCTCATACTCTATCTTTGTCTCTCCAAAACCACATCCACTTAATAAACTTGCCACTATTGACACGACTATCATCACCTTAGCTTTCTTCTTTAATTTCATACTGTCACCTCGTTAGTTACTCTAGGCATTTTTAGTTTCATTATGTTCCCTTTTTGATAGTAATACACTTCATCTTTACCTAATGGCGCTTCGTTGCTTATATATTTTATATTGAAGATACTTTGATCATTTAATGGCATTGCGATAATTGCTGCTGTTAGTTTACTTCTCATTTTCATAGGTAGAGCTTCACGATTTCGGTCCATGTAGTCGTGGTGACCTGCTAATACAAAGTAAATACCTACTGTACGAGATAAATCAATTAAAGTCGCTGCATCCTCCATTTCTAAATAAACAAATTTACTAAACTCTTCAACATTTGTCATGATAATGAGTTGTTTTGTGAATGCAGGAATTTCTCTACCTTCTTGTCTTGCTTGTGCTAATTCAAAAGCTCGTTCGCGAATTACTTCCATCCAATACTTCGCATGCATATTTATTTCATTTTCGTCTACAATGTAGTGCGTCACATTGTCTTTATATTGAACGAAACTATACTCTGCTGTATCCACTAATGTCACACTTTCAAAATAATCTTTATTCAATTGAGATAGGATACTAGATACAATTTGTTTTCCCATACTATCATCTACACTATAAATCATTAAATGATCATTCACCGCAATATCATGAGCTACAACTTCTACATTTGCAAAATCAAGCCCCATTGGAATTCTTCCTGCTTGTAGAGCTTTTGTAACGTCTTTATTTTTACGATACGTAGCAATATCAATCACTTCTGGCATCATTGGAATTGCCTTCGGACGTTCTCCATCCCATTCTCGATCCATATCATTTGCTTCTTGTTGTAATAATTGAATTTGTTGTAGTTCATCTTCTGCTTTCGTAGGTAATGCAGCCTGGAATAATGTAGGAGATTCTAGTTTTATTAACGCTCTTCCTGCTGTTTCTTCCACTTTTATATCAGATCTCCCTACAATACTAGCTACTTCACTCTGATCAATCATATATAGACAAGTTTGGATTTTAATATTATTGTACAATTGAATTCTAAGTGCATTTTGTCGTCCTGCACTTATTAAAGTATGAATTCCTAAACTAGCACCATCTCGGACAATTTGCATAATTATCATTTCAAAGCTCTCATAGAATTTTGCTTCTTTTACTGCATCATAATTATCGATTGCAATAATAATATGTGGTATTTCTTTCCCACTTGCCTTTTCATACATTTCAATACTCGCAACGTCATATTCACTTAATAATCGTTTACGATTTTTCATTTCTTGAGTTAATCTTTCAACAAACTTTAAACATTTTTCTGATTCGTCAATTGTAATCGTATCCGCTACATGAGGTAATCCTTTTAAAGGTAGAAGACCATTTGTTCCAAGGTCCACTAAATACACATGCAAATGCTCCGGACTATGCTGACGAGCTACATCCATAATGACTGATTGTAAGAATGTTGATTTTCCGTAGCCTGGGCTTGAGAAGACCGCTACGTGTCCGTCTTTACTAATATCTAATGTTAATGGTGTTTGTGATTGCAATTCAGGCTGGTCTAATAAACCAACGGTTGCTTTTAATGGTTTCTTTTCTTTCGTCCATGCTTCTTTGAACTGAATAGCGTGTAAGTCTTGTAAATATACGCTTTCTGGAAGTGGTGGTAACCACGGTCTAGCTAACGCTTCAATTTCATTTATTTCTGCGTAATCGTGAATATAGTCAATAACAGCATCCAGTTCAGATGGTACGCTTATTACTTCTTTACTGCTACCAAGTCCACTTAAATCTTCACTTAATATTTCATATTGTCCTAGATCATTTATTGCATAGATTGTTGCGTCTAAATGTTCTTTATCCTCTTTGTTTTCTACATAGTCTGCTCCGCTCCAAGCCGATTGGAATAGTTCATAAATTTCATTATTCCCAACTTGTAAGTAAGCACGTCCAGGTAATGTAATTTCAGCAGCATCTGGTGTTTTTAAAATTTCATTACTATCCGACGTATTTTGAACTTTTAGTGCTAGTTTGAATTTCGAGTTACTCCAAATTTGATCATCTACAACACCACTCGGTTTTTGAGTAGCTAAAATTAAATGAATTCCGAGTGAACGCCCAATACGAGCTGTTGAAACTAACTCTTTCATAAATTCTGGTTGTTCTGACTTCAATTCCGCGAATTCATCACTAATTAAAAATAGATGTGGCATTGGTTCACTTACTAAGCCTTCTTTATACAGTTTTTGATACTGATTAATATGGTTGACATCATTTTCTCCAAATAATCGTTGTCTTTTTTGTAATTCGGCTTTAATTGATGCGAGCGCTCTCATACTTTGTGCTCCATCTAAGTTTGTAATTGTTCCTAATAAATGCGGTAAGTTTTTAAATAAATTCGCCATACCGCCACCTTTATAGTCAATTAGTAAAAAGGCAACTTCGTAAGGATGGAAATTGACTGCTAGAGATAAAATATACGATTGTATAATTTCCGACTTACCTGAACCGGTTGTACCTGCTATTAAGCCGTGTGGCCCGTGAGCTTTTTCATGTAAGTTTAAGTTTACGATATCTTCTTTACCACGTAATCCAAGTGGTACAGCTAAAGATTTATGTGCTGCATTTTTCTCCCAGCGCTTTGTGATATTCAGTTCTTTTATTTTTTCAACACCGTACATTTCTAAAAATGTTACGCTTTCTGGAATACTATTTTTTAAGTTTTGCAAATGATTTAACGGTGCTAATGCTCGTGAAACATCTTCTAAATTGAAACCTTTCGGTACGTGATTTAGTTTAAATTGACGGTTAACAAGCTCTCCTTGTTCTAATATGATGTTTCCTTGCTTTGCATCTCTTATATCTATTACCGTTTTCACGTGTTCCGGTAAACTTTGCATAACATCTTGTACGAAAACAAGTGATACACCTAATTGACTCGGATCATCATTAAAGAATTCCATAACAACATGGTCTAGTATTAGTTTTTCATCTGTAATGAGAACGACATAGTGCGGTGCAAAATACATTTTTTCATTAGTTGAACTCTTTTCGTCTAGTTTTAATTTTCGTTCTTTCAATATTTGATATAAACTATTTAACACTTGATCACGACTACGATCATGATATACAAATCCACGTACATTTATATCGCGAACACTTCCATGAGGTAACCAGCGCATCCAATCCCATTTTTCTTTTTCTTCTTCAGGAAAAATAGTAATAAACTGCAAGTCATAATAACTATGGAATAGCGCCGTTTGTGCAACTAATAATTGTAATTGCTCTAACACTAAAGAGCGTTGGCCAATATAACCCACTGGTCCATTCATTAAATCTGTTACAACTGGTACATCTTCCAATGAAAGATAACGTTGTCTTAGTTCACGTGCTATATCAATTAATTCATCTTTCGTTTGACTAAATTCTTCTTCATTAAACTGAATTTCAAAACTCGTATTAGCTTGCCCTGTACCAACGCTAAATGTTAAGAAATCATGATGTTGCATTGTTTTTTCATAAATACGTGGATTTACTTGAACAGCCATATTACGTATAACCTCAACATTTGGATTATGATAATGTAATGCATGACGCTGTTTTTCACTTTCTGCATGTAAATCTTTCGTTTTTTGTTTTATATACTCTCTATAGCTTTTATCACGTTCAACGATGTCGATTTTATATTGCTTTAAATTTTTTATATAAGATGTGACAGAAACAATGATCGTTACTAATGTCATTGCAATGGATGCGATAATAAACATTCCATATTTCATAAAGATAGCAAGTAATACTGTTACGACAATCATGACAAGAGCAGGTGCAATAATTCTCGCCAAATGCTCAGTCGGTTTTGACGGCATGCTTGAAGGTTTTGCAATTGTCATTTTCTCTTCTGGTTCACGGTAAATAATACGTGGTGAACGATGATAGTCTGGATAACCACTTTGATAATTCGTTTCTGATTCTACTAAAATAGGTAACGTAGATTTCACTTTATCTTCTGAAGACAATACTTGAATATCTTCACTGCCTATCTCCACTAAAACGCCATCAAAATATAATTGGTCTCCTGCTTCTAACATAGCGCTATCTTTTAGCCTTGTATAATTATGAAATACTTCCCCGTCGTATACGTTCACTTTAAATGAATCGTACAGCGTTTCACGAGATAGCATTATATCTACACTACTACCGGTAATAGAAATATCATCATAACTGTTTTGACTGAATGTAAGAGAATGCTTTGTTCCGATATCAAACACTTTAGTTGTGCCAATAATAGATATAAAGATTTTCAAGCTCACATCTTTCGTTTTTCCAATCTCAAATTCCTTATTGAATTCTATTAATTGATCCTGTATCATCCAAGCGTTTACTTCATTATTCCACTTTAACTCTACTTCTTGTTCTAAACTTGGATTCGTAATATCATTTGTCCACTCTTTTCCAATCGACACTATTGATTGCTCAGTTGGATGTAATGTGCACTTATATATTTTGTCTCCATAAGTCAATACTAATAGTTGCTCCATGCGTGTTCACTGCTCCTTTTTAACTGTCTCATCAAGTGCTTTCTTACTCTTTTTTCTCTGTGTCCGACAAATTTTTATCGCTAGATGTATTGCCATATTTCTTTTTATATTCATCTAATTGTTGTTCATATGTTTTTTTCTTTTGATCACGCTCTTCTCCTGACAAGTCCGGATTATTTTTCAACGCATCCATTTGTTGAAGAAGGCCGTACATAATAAGCTGCGGATCATCAAGGGTTTTAGCTAAATCTAATGATTTATCAAAATCACCTTTTCCGTTATACATCCAATAAAGCAAATACTTTTCATCACTTTTCAAACTAATGTTTTTCATAACCGCCTTCTTTTGATTTTCAGGCATTTTTTCAGCTGTAATGTATGCAAATGCTAACTCATATTTAGATGCAATTGGTAATGATTCAAATTCTTCTTCATTTAATTGCGTAATTACTTTGTCATAATCAGTTGCTATGAAATTCGCATTTGCTTCTAATAATTTATTTTGATAAGGAAATTTTATAAAAGTGAAATATATTAAAGGAGCAGCTAAAACAACTGTCGCCGCTATGAAGGAAAAAGCTAAATATTTAAATGATTTGTAGCTCTTTTTATGTACTAACTGCATATTGTTTTCTGTTTTTGTTTGTTCCTTCTCAAAGCTGTCATCAAGAAATTGCAGTAATGCATCTATGCTTTCCATTTGAGAAACTGTCTGTTCAAATGTTGTTTCTTTTGCATCTTTTAGTAACCCAGCATACAAATCATCAAAATTGTGCTTTTGGGAGAATAAAGCGATAATTAGACACTTATATTGTGTTAAAAATTGCTCTTCTAACAACGGGGTTGGTGGAACAATATCGCGAATTCCTCTATGTATAATACTTGGCATTAAATTAGCATTAAAAACTATATTGTCCGGATGTAAAAAGAACGTGATTCTTTTATTTAAATATTTACGAAACTGCGCAACATTTCGAAGCAGTCTTAATTTCTCATTTCTTCCCAAACGGCTAAGATCGTCCCACTTATATAATTTTTTATCTACTTGATATAGAAACGTAAACATATCATCCGTTTCTTCTATTGTTAATGGTACAAATTCAGATGATACGCCCGTAATTATATCGAATTGACGGAAGTCTTTTATACGTGTTTGAGATTTGGTCATCTCCAATTTCCAATTTTCTTTTTCTATTTGAAATTGATAGTTCATTGCATCAATTTGAATTATTTTTTCCGTCATGTTTATCCTCTTCTCCTTTTCTTTATAACCCGTAATAACTTATTTTCAAATAAATATAAGAAAAAAAATTTTTTATAAAACTTGTAAAATATCTCCATTTGTTATTTGGTGATCGATTAAACGATCATTATCTGTTAAAACAATTGACTTATTCTTTACTTTAATTACAAAATGTGAACCTTCATGATTCTCCACATTTAGCGTATCTAATAAATTTTTCAATAAATATTTAATAGATTGATGATTCGGAATACGTAAATCATATGTATTTCCATTCCATTTACTAAAATCTACCGTTACATTAATATGCGTTTGTATCGCCATTACTTTACCTCCAACTTTTGCGAAGAACCGTATAAATACCGATGCAAATAAGTACAATGCCACCACCAAATAATAATATGATTGTTGTACCAATTGGCTTTTCGTTCATTGTTTCATTACTCGCTACTTCATCTGCACTTTTTCTCACAACGTATTCACTGCTAAACAAACTATTTTTCATATCTTTCACACTATTATTTTCTTTTTGTTTTATAAAAAGAGAATCTCGTAAAGCTTCCATATCTTTTTGTTCTTTCTTTTTCTTTTTCTGAATTTCTTCTTCTATGTCTTTGCTAAATAACTCAATTGATGCTTTATCTAATTCTGTTTCCTTATGTTCTTCTTTATTTTTTTCTTGGTCGCTTTCTTCAATTCGATCCACTTTAAACTTAATCTTCCCATCATCACCAAGATAACTGTCCGCCGCGCTCCTTATCGGTAGCGCGACAAACAGTAAAAGGATAGAGAGAAATGATAACTTAGCCACTATGCTCCATTGTTTGATCATTTGCTTCTTTTTCCTCCCATTTCTTATGCCATACAAATAGATTACTAACTAACCCTATAATGGCAATTACAAACAATACGATAAAAATAACTTTCCCCGTATCTTTACCGCTAATAAAATCATTTAGAAAACTTTCTATATACTGAAGTGGTGAAAATTGACGTACCTTTCCAACTGATGACATTTGATCTACTTTACTTCCAACTGCTTCAGTTAAAAATAGGTACATACTTAAAAATACTAATAGGATAAACATCCCTACCATTTTTATTTGTCGCAATAAGTATGTTGAAACCAATACAAACGCCATCATAATGATTGTGATAAACGCAATCCATAGTAAACTTTGATCCTGACCAAACTGTAAAAGACGTCCAGAAATGATACCTATACTAATTCCTTCCACAATTGATATACCGAATGCTACTACTGTAGTTGGTACATTCATATCAATTAATGAGAATTTCTCTTCAAAATGATCTGATTGCGTTCGTTTCTTTTCTTGATTCGCAATTGCGTATGCTGTAAATAACGCAACAATAAAACAAGTTAATACGATTAAATATGGTGTAAAAGCATTACCAGCTACAATGACTCCATCATTTTGTTTTTGAACTGGGCTAGATAAAAATTGATATAACATTTCATTTTGGCGATCACCAATTCGGCTATTAGCCAAAATTTTAGTAAAGTTTTTGGAGAATGTTTTATCATCTTCCATTTTCTTTGTAAAGTCATTTAATAATGAATCAGCTTTTGAAACAATTGTCGTTCCGCTGTCTTGAATTTCTTTTGCTTGTCCATTAATTTGATCAAATGTTTTATAAACATCGTCTGAAGTTGCTAAACTATGCTTCGAACTCTCGACCAATGATTGACTTTGTGACATTAATGATTTAATACCAGAATCTAACGATAAAACAGCTGTTTGCTCACCAGTATTATTTGTTGTTAGCACTTGCTGTTCTTCAACTAGCTTTAAGCTACTCTCACGCCATTTCGCTAAACCTTTTAAATATTCCCCTAAATTTTCATTCATACTAGTTGCTTGTTGCGTCGTTACATTTAATTTCTCTGCTAGTAACATTGAATTTTGATCCGCACTCGTAATGAATTGTTGATAAGAGTCAATTTTTTGCTTTAAACCTGTCATATCTTGCTTAACTTCTGCCGTAATACCTGATGAAACAAGGTTTGAAATTAAATCAATTAAGCTTTGTTTATTTAATACATAGTACAAAGATTGTTCAGTTGCAATTGCCTCTAAACTTCCCTCTTCTAGCTTAGAACCTACATCTTGCGTTCTTAAATCAATCCCATAATACATTTCGTAAAGGCTCATTAAACCTTGATAACTTTCGACTGTATCTACTGCTTCTTTTATTAATACACTAGATGTATTTTTTGTTAATACTTCTGTTTTTTGATGTACAACTTGATTCGTCATTCGTTCAATAACTTTTGATTTTCCACCGTTATCTGTTCCAGTGTCTGGTTTCTCTCCTGTGTCTGGATTTCCTCCTGTGTCAGGTTTTCCTCCTGTGTCAGGTTTTCCTCCTGTGTCTGGATTTCCTCCTGTGTCAGGTTTTCCTCCTGTGTCTGGATTTCCTCCTGTGTCTGGATTTCCTCCTGTATCAGGTTTTCCTCCTGTATCAGGTTTTCCTCCTGTATCAGGTTTTCCTCCTGTATCAGGTTTTCCTCCTGTATCAGGCTTTCCTTCTGTGTCAGGTTTTCCTCCTGCATCAGGCTTTCCTTCTGCATCAGGCTTTCCTTCTGCATCAGGCTTTCCTCCTGCATCAGGCTTTACACTGTCACCATTATTACTCTGTTCTGTTTTTTGAATAATAGGCTTTTGAGCATTGTGTACTAACGGCATTATGCCATATTGCGATTTATCAACTACGTTTTCCACCTTGCTGTTTTCCGTTTGTGTTCCTTTATCCTCTTTATTAGGTTCTTCTTTTCCAGAACTAGTTTCTTTTTCATCTTTTCCATCCAGTTTCCAGTCCCACGTTACAGGAGAGAAAACATCTATATTGATGTTTGGATCTTTTAACTTTACATGCAAGCTAATCTTTATATCCCCTTCATTACGAGGAGCTATTGTAATTTCTCCTGCTTCGCTTTGAAGAAAGTCACTTGTACGATCCACATCATCAATATGTAAAGCTTCTGTACTTCCATCTAGTTTAAATTCTTCTGGAATATTTATCTTCAAAGTTTGCGGAGATTCCATTTTAATTACTTTCGCCGTATCACTAAATGTAATTCCCTCTGTATAAAGTTTATCCTTTACTTCTTTAATAGCGTTTCCTAAAGAGATTTTATTTACAGGATCATAATTAAAGTTATTTTCTTTATTATATTTATTTGTAAATTGGATTACATTTTGCAATTGTAATTTCGTTGTATCTGGCAAATCACTTTGAACGATTTCTTCCATGTTTAAACTAGGTAATTTCGCAATTAAATTTTCGATTTGGTTCTTTATTCGAACGTCTGGTTGTTTCATTAATGTATTTATAAAGATCTCTTGCTTTCCATCGTTCGACATAGATTGCTTTAACTTTTTAATTATCGTCTCTTGAATATCACTTTCTAACTTTCCTGCAAGTTCTGTATCATATTCTGACACTTGTTTTTTTACATCTGTTAAATGTTTTTGAATTGCTGAAGCATCAGCTAAAATATTAGGTTCTTTCTCTGAAAGCGTAAATTGATTTGTAATCACTTTATTGGCAGATTCCAAAGCACTTAACTGCTTTAAAACATCGCCTGTATTCATTTCACTCATGTATTGATTAAATTGACTCGTAAAATTATTCGCTAACAGATTATTATCAGATTGCATTTTTTGGAAGTTATTAAACCCTTCTAAGTAAGTATTGTTAGATTTATTCCCTTCATCTAACACTTGACCGAAACCTTTTAATACATCCTGAAATCCTTTAAAACTATTAACAGAAACCCCAGTATAATCTTGCACTGTTTTAAATTGATTTGTGTAATTTGCTAAAGGACTATGTACATCTTTTTTGTACATAGTTGTTTGAACGTTTCCTTTTTCAATTACTTTACCTATATTATCTTGTGCATCTTGCAACTTACCGATAATACTTGCAAAATAAACGTCGATGATTTGCTTATTGAAATCTTCTAAAATTGTTGACGCCGTATTCTCAGCCTCAGCTTTCAAATCATTATTCCCAGTTGCATTTACTTTGTAGTTTAACGTCAATTTCTCTGGTAGTTCCGAATCAATCGCAACTGCTTTCCTAGAAAAATCGTTTGGTATAACAATCATCATATTGTAATTATTATTTTTCAAACCATTTTCTGCTACTCCACGACTAACTACGTACCATTCTTGTTTCGTATTTTTATTTACATTTTTAACAAATTGATCTCCAAACGCTATTTTATTTCCTTCAAATACAGTACCTTGATCTTCATTTACTAATGCAACTGTCATTTTTTGCGTGGTATTCTCATTAGCTTTCTTAACATTTTGATTTAGCGCTAAATAGGAGACTCCTGTTGATAGCACTAGAGCTAAAACAATAAACAACAAGATGCTCCATCTGAACTTTTTCACTACTTATCACTCCTGCGACCGCGAGTCTATTAAATGAAAGACTTCGTATCTTACTCTAGTTTTAAAGTAATTTAGCCATACAACGTATGGTTGCATGGCTAAATTATATATTTCTTTTTATCTGTCTTATTGTAGACCGAAATTACGAGAAAGATCTTCGTCATGTCTAGCAACAGCTTCTGCAGTTTTATTAAGCTGCATATTAATTTCTTGTAATAGCTGTGCGAAGTTTTGTACTTTTGGTTTTAATTGATTGAACTGTTGGTCAAAACCTTCAAAAGCACGACCTTCCCATTCCCCTCTTAATTCATTTTGTAAGTTTTGTAGCTGACGTAAGATGTCCTCAATTTGATTTGCACCTTGTCCATATCGAGTCGCTTTTGATTTAAGCTCCTCTGGTGACATACGAATTTGTCCTGCCATTATTAAATCCCCCTTAAAATTTAAAAATAGTAAAATTAACCAATAATCAATTCTACAAATTGATTATATCAATAATTTAAAAATTTCTAAACAAAAAAATGATATTTTTCCAAAATTTATCTTTTACTATAATAACGATATATCGTATAATATAAATTTTGTTATTTTTTAAGAAACTACTATTACTTGAAAATAAAAATCAATTAAACGAATTCTACAAATGTTATTCTTAACAATAGAAAAAAGATTACCTAACATGAATGCGTATATTTTTCATTAAAAAATTTGATTAAAATTCTATTAGAATTCTTTAATTAAAAGAAATACAGCATCGCAATTTTTCTCACTTCAAAGTCATAATTACCTGTCTTTCAACAAACCCAAGTTCTTCGTACATCTCTTTCGCAAAATTCCCAGCAAATACATTTAAGCGAATTTCTGAATACTTCTCCTTCAATTCCTTAATACCGGCCTCCATCAGTTCTCGTGATAATCCTCTCCCACGATACTCTGGAAAAACGTATAGCTCATATATAAATCCAAGTTTTTCATGAGAAAAATAGTCAGTATTTTCCCCTATTAATATCCACCCTAATACTTTATTTTCTTCTTTAATGACTACATAATATGCTCCCTTTTCTACTATTGGTTTTGTAATTTCAATCGCCTTCTCTGTACTTAATTGGCAATTCCCTCTCGTCCCTTCAAAAAGTGATTGGGCTGCATATTTTAATATTTCATTTGTATCTTCTTGATTCGCCTTTATTATCATTTTTCACAACTCCCATCCTTGATAGGCATTACTATCGATTGTTCAAGATTCTCCGCTTCCATTTATCTGCCCCACACACATATCCTTCTCCGTCCATAATAAGAAGCAGTTGTGATACAACTGCTTCATGATATCCAATTATTCCATTCTCTTGTAAATGCATAGCACCGATATGTACATTCCCTTGGTGGTTTACTATTTTCGACATTATGAAATACTGATATGCGCTTTCCCGCTTTTTCACTAAAATCAAAAATCTTCACTTCTAGTCCTCCTTATATGTATAAAACCATCCTTACTGTCTGCATCAAATGTCCTTCAAAGTCTTCTTCAAATTGCTCTAATTCAGCAAAACCTTTTGCTTCATAAAAACGTTTACCTTTTTCATTTGCTGCTTCTACATGTATGTACAGTTTCCGGATCCCTTTTAACGCCTTAATCCCTCTTTGTAATAAAGCACTTCCTATTCCTTTCCCTTGCTGATCTGGTAACAAATAAATCGCACCTAATTCTGCTTCGTTTTGCAATCTAACCGGTGAAAAATTAGCAAATCCTATTACTTCTCCCTCTTCCTCTGCAACGAATAAATGTGTATTTTTAAGACGATATTTCATTTTTTCATCAGAATATGCTTCGTCTAAAAAACGATCTTGAATCTCTCTTGGAATAATACCTTCATATGTATTATGCCAAGCTACTTTCGCTACTGTTTGTACAGCATGAATATCTTCTTGCTTCATTTCTCTAATTACATATGTCATCTCGATGTCTCCATTCTCTTTAAATTATATTCTGCTACTATGCTAGAAGAAACGGCAGAACCATTTTCATAATTTACCTTAATTAATTTTAACTTTTCAATCGAAGCTGTTTTAACATCAAAATTCCCATATATATACTCCATTGCGCTTAAAAACTGAGTCGAGTTCAAATGATTCGCCATCGTACAATGCGGAACCCATTTGCCCGGTACATAATATGAATTTGGATTATCATGAAAAGTTTTGAAATGATCATGATAAGAATGATGAAGTGTTAACAATTCATCGGTAATAATCGGCGCTAAAAAAATCGTTCCGTTTTTAGGAAAAGTTCCAACAGAAGGAAAAGTTACTACAGCCATTTTCTCTTGAATAGCTACAAACTCCTCTAATTTCTTAGTATATAAATTAACATCTAACTCCTAATAATCCGCAAGCGTGATATGCGGTTCTACTCCAGCTAATTGATTTGACTCTATTATATTCGTTAGTTCATTTTGCAATTCTATAATCTTATTAGTAAACACACTATCAAATGTTGCAATAATAGCGTATATGCTTCCTCACCCCTTCGTTACATATATTGCTTCCCATTCTTCACGAATCATTCCCATTCGAATAGAATCATAGTATGTTCCGTTATAATATCGGCATTTGCGCATTCTACCTTCTAAAGTCATTCCTATTTTCTCAGCTACTTTCATCATTCGTTCATTACCAGACCACGTCGTGAGCCCTACTCTACCAATCTCCATCTTTTCAAATAATAAATCTCGATATAATGTTAGTGTTTCTGTACCGTAGCCACCATTCCAGTATGTTGGATCATAAATAACAATTCCCATCTCCAACCAACGCGTCGGTTTATGTTCCCAATAAAATCCGACTGTACCTATAATTTGACCGTTATTTTCTATAATTAAATTTGATAGAGGTTCTTCTTGTAAACGAGTTAACATCTTTTCTTTATAAGGTGCGTATTCTTGCATTGAGAAAGAGAAATATGGCGCGTCCCACTTCTTCCATTCTGGATTTTCTTCTTTAAATACGAGGCTCCATAATGTTTTTATATCTGATTCTTCAATTGTACGAATTGTAACTTTGTTCCCCTTTTTTATAACGTTTTGCATAATTTCCTCCTACATTCCTCTTTATTTCATATATAATTATAATATTTTTTCAGAAAAATCAAAACAAAACTCTATAATATATTGTTTCATTTTGTTATTTGGCACTTGATATTTATGAAGAAAGTAGTCTTCTAACCTTTAATCTCACCATATTTCAGGAGGAATTTATTTTGGGAAAAGTTCAAGATATGTATCAACGATTCCAAAAAGATATGAAACGGAATCATACCGCTAAACGAAATGACTTTCAGCATTTTAAAGAATTCCTTCTGTTCACTCATATGTTATTAACTACGGAAGTATCCGAAATAACTGAAAAGTTTCTTGCGCACATTTATAAAACGGAATACCAGAAGATAAAGCCTACATAATAGCTAAAGATGATATATGTGACCGTAACGCAGTTAATAAAAAATAGGAGGTTACATCCCTCCTATTTCAGCTCAATATTTTACTTTCCTTCTTATTTATCTCAAGTAGAATCCCTTTCTCTATCCAGCCTTCTACTCCATTTTTTTTAATTAAATCATACCCTGCGCAGCTACCATCAATGAGAGAAACAATATCCCCTTTTCTAACACCTATTTGCGCACAAGAAATATCGGTTTTCACTGTGTATTCACCTGACTCACGTTGCCTAATATATTCATTTTTCACATTGAGTAATTTATTCGTTTCTTTTTGCTTGCATATTGTGTAATCTCGCCTCTTCTCCACCGGCTCTATGTAATAATACGGATATGTAACCCCTCCCTGCATTGTTGCATCGGCATTAAATTCTGCTGTTGCTTCATAAATTGGAAAATAGTCTACATATGTATAAGAAAACGTATCACCTGTTAGTTTCCTCTGAATGATAAATGCATTTAATTGCCCTGCTTCTTTAATCGCATTCCCGCCGTCAATTGCAATAATTTTTTTCTCCTTATCAATAACTGGATTGTTAGACGGGGCTTCTTCAGAATAGTTCACAACAGGCCAATGCCCAACAACTACATACTTATTAGCTCTATGCGATTTATTAAAAAACTCTGGCATTGCTATCGCATTTTTGCGCGCTGTTTCTTTCCAATCTACTCTATCTTCCAGTCCAGCATGTACAAAAATATAATCTTCTGTTTCAATCGCTGTTGGCAGCTCATTTAGCCAATTTATTTCTTTTGAAAAGTGACTTAACAGTACTTCCTTCACTTCCTGAATTGAAGTATCTTCCTGAATTGAAGTATCTTCCTGAATAGAAAAATGTAATTGTTCTAACCATTCATTAAAAATCGAATGCTTTCTCGTACATAAATAATTAATGAGACCTGGATTTTCATTTAGAAGAGCATCAACTAAAACTTCACAATTCCCTTCAACAACGTGAACATTTAAATTACTCTCTACAAGATCCATTACATAGTCTACTACGCCGATGCTATCGCTTCCTTTCTCACAAAGGTCTCCATTAATAATTAAATAATCTTCATTCTTAAAGTTAACTTTATGTAGTAATTCTTTTAAAAGGTTCAATTCTCCATGAATATCAGATATTATGATAACTCTAGCATTATTAGGGATAGATAGTTTCTTTATTTTCTCCAAGTATAAACGCTCCAATCATTTTCTTTATTTATACAAAATAAATTATAAACCTTTCTAAATATAATAGGTTCTATATTATGTCATATAGAACCTATCTTTCTTTATAATTTTTTATAAAAAGAATAACTTACCTTATCATACCCTTCCCTTTCATAAAAACGGTGAGCATCAATTCTAGGAAACGCTGATGTTAAGTCGATAGACTCACATCCATTTTCCTTTCCCCAGTTCTCTATATAAGAAAGTAATACATTCCCATATCCTTTTGAACGATGTGCTTCTGCTGTTACAAGGTCATATACGAAAACGTGCTTCTTATTATAAAAGTTCGTACAAATTGCTACACCGGCAAGGCCAACAACTTCATCATCTTCATTACGTAACGAAAATAGTTTATAATTTTCTTCTTTCATTTTTCGAAATAAAAAGCCTGCTTCCTCTTCAGAAAGCTGTGTTCGTAATTGCTGTAAAACAGGTAATACTTCATGTAATTGTGCTTCTGTTACTACTTCTTTAACATTCATTTGAACTCTCCCCTAACAATTTGTATAATTTTCTAAATGTTATATCATTATTATAGGGAGTGTCTGCCCTTCACTTAAGTGACAGTTTAATTATTTTTTATAAGGCCAGTTTTAAAGGAGAGTTCTTACTATGGATTTTACTATCCCATTGCAATTAGAAAGCAATACACCTATTTACTTACAAATTTACGAATTTATAAAATATGAAATTATACAGGGAACTATTTCTGTTGGTACACGTCTTCCCTCACATAGAAACTTAGCGTCACAACTTAATATTAGCCGCATTACTGTTGAATCAGCTTATCAACAATTATTAGCTGAAGGTTATGCAGAAAGTAAACCGAAGCGTGGTATTTTTGTTGCAAATGTCGATATTGACGTTATCCCGAATAAAAAATTAAATATGGCAAAGGAAAAGAGCAATTTAATAGAAGATCCGTTTGAATATGATTGTAGCCAAGGTCTTATTGATCAAACTGCTTTTCCGATTACAAACTGGAAAAGAGCGTTACAAGAAGCAATACTAAAGTACGAAAATGCGTTATTTGCTAAAGAAGACCCACAAGGTGAGTTCGTTCTTCGAGAACATATTTCAACATATTTATATCATGCGCGCGGTGTATATTCTTCACCTGATCAAATTGTGATTGGTGCCGGAACACAGCCACTTCTTTGGCTACTAATTCAACTGCTTGGTCCTACAAAAGAGTACGGCATTGAAAACCCTGGATTTCACCGTATACATGCAATTGTTAAAAGCTGCAATCAACAAATTCATCCCATTCCATTAGACGAAAAAGGGATTCGTATTTCTAACTTATACAATACAAATTCCAATGTCGCATACGTTACGCCATCACATCAATTTCCGCTTGGAATGATTATGCCTTTATCTAGAAGATTGGAATTGTTAAAATGGGCCAATGATCGCGATGGATATATTATTGAAGATGACTATGATGGGGAGTTCCGTTACGCAGGTAAACCAATTCCGTCTTTACAAAGTCTTGACTCAAATGAACGTGTTATTTATATGGGGACTTTCTCAAAATCTTTTTTACCTTCTTTACGAATGGGATATGTTGTTTTACCACCGCATCTTTTAAAAACGTATGAAGCGTTGCAAGGTATTTTTAAACAAACAGTCTCTACTACACAACAACTTGCTTTCGCTAATTTTATACAAAGTGGAAATTGGGAACGTCATATTAACCGCAGTCGTACGTTGTATAAAAGAAAACATCATACATTAGTAAAATTCATTGTGAAAGAAATGGGTACTAATGTTCAAATTCTTGGTGAACAATCAGGTCTTCATATTGTTCTACGTATCCATAACAATATGAATGAACAAGAACTTATTGAATCAGCTAAGAAACAAAGTATTAAGTTATATCCACTTTCTCCCTATGATTTTGTAAATGATTTACGCAAAGAATCTTACGTATTACTCGGTTTCGGTAGTATTCCCGAAAATAAAATTGAAACGGTAGTAAACTTATTGAATGAAGCTTGGTTTCCTAGTTAAAAGAGAATTTGCTAACGCTGAGTTTAACTCGTAATACAATAACAATTCAACAAAACAAAAAAGAAGATTGTCCAAAATAGCTTTTTGGACAATCTTCTTTTAGTTAATCACCTGATCGAGCGGTCCTTCCCGGACGCTTAACACCAGTTGTTTCTGTTGAATAAGAAGCTTCAATTATAGCAGTTGGATCTACAGAGAGAACGAGATCTTTCATTTTCGGATAAATGAAACGGTTTGTAATACAATAAATGATTCTCTTATGCTCTCCTAAAAAACCGCCTTCTCCATGTAGATACGTAACGGATAATTGCAATTCTTTCATAAGTAGATCGCCTATTTCTTTATTCTTACCAGAAATAATCATGACGCTCTTTCCTTGATTAATGCCATCTAATATGAAATCAATCATCTTCGTAACAATATAGAAAATTGCTAATGAGAACATCGCTTGTTCGATTGAAAATAAAATGGCCACAAAAATGAAAATAACTGCATTTACAGCAAGTAAAAATGTGCTAATTGGTACCTTAAAGTGTTTGTTCATCCAAACTGCTAACATTTCTGAGCCATCTATTGCTCCGCCCATTTTCACTACAATCCCTACACCAATTCCAAACAGTACGCCACCATAAAGTACAATTAATAGTTCAGAAGTTGTAATCGCTGGAAATGGTTTTAAATAAATCAATCCGAGTGTTGTAACGACATTCGCATACGATGTACGTATAAAAAATTTCTTCCCCATTACTTTTGCAGTAAATAGTAAAATAGGAATATTAAGTCCTAAAAACACACCATACAGCGGTAATCCTGCAACTTTATTTGCCATAATAGCAATAGCCGTTACCCCGCCATCTACTAGTCCATTAGGCGCTAAAATAAGCTCTAGTGAACCCGCTACAATAATGGAGCCAATTGTCAATAATACGTATTCAAATACTCTCTTCATTCATTACCCCCAAAACTTATATATTTTCTTAGTATTATTTTAACGTAATCTTACTACTAATACAAAGATATCAGTTTATATACACAGAAGTTTCACCTTTACAGTGATTTTTATGTAATTGATTTAAAGCCTAATAGAAGAAACACACTTACATATTACAATAAGTGTGTTTTAAGCGTTTATTCTGCTATTTGCGAGCAGTAGACTCCCGTTTCAAATTTCAGCTGAAACAAAGAGTCGGCTACCCAAAAACGCCCGATTCGTGTGAGCTAACAATCAGTTGTAGATGAACAAAGTCCACACTGATTAAAGTTTCACTTTATTTAAGCTTTAAATATGAATTCATTTTCATTTTAAATATTTCATCAACTGCTCTCTCATACCCACCACTATTTCGAAGTGACTTTCCAACTTTACGACTATTTTCCTTAAACGTTACATCATCCATTACTTCCTTTACAGTCTCACGTAACAATTCAGAGGTTAATTCTTTACGATTAAGCCTTATTCCAGCCCCTACTTCAGTCACTCGTTTCGCAACTAAAGGCTGATCTCCTGTTACCGGAATTACAACTAACGGGACACCGTAATATAACGCTTCACTCGAGCTGTTCATACCACCATGTGTCACGAATACATCAGCATGCTGTAATACTTCTAATTGCGGCACATAATTATACAACTTAAAGTTATTCGGAATATTTTCAAATTGACTTATATTTATTTTCTTACCAACAACTAATATGACTTTCGCTTCTACATCTTTAAACGCTTCAAAACATTTTTCATACAGGGCAGGTTGTTCATTAAAAACTGTTCCCATAGAAATAAAAATCACTTTTTCATCTTTTAAATCTTTAATAGGAAAACTGTTCACTTCTTTTCGAGTAGCAATTGATGGACCGACAAATTTATACGATTCATCAAATACATCCGAATGTGGCTGATATTCTTTTGAAGTGTATACAATCGTAATATCGCCAGGATGATTCATAATATCATACAAACTTTTACATTTCATTCCATACTGCTCTTTCCATCTTTCCATTCCCACTACACAAGATTGGTATAATGGATTGGTCTCATCTATTGGGCTCGATTCTTGCTCATCATTAAAAGTAATGTACTGATTAAAAGCAAAGGTTGTACAAGAAGAAACGCTTCGCAACTGTAGAATATTCGCTATAATACGTCCAACCGGAAAATGATTATCGTATATTAAGTAATCGTACTTTTCTCCTTTTGTTTCTTCTACAATTTTAGTAACAATACGTTCTGATGCTTCAATCATATGGGACAGCATCGTCAAAGGACTACCACCCTCATTAACTCGTTCCATAATATTAATTTGCGAAAGAAAATTCTCAAATGATCGAAATTCAGCGCCTGTTGCTTCAACCTTGTTTTTGTAATCTTCAGTACAATATGATACAACTGTTTCCCCACGTCGAATTAACTCATTAACAACTGCTATCGTCGGATTAATATGACCTTCTCCAGGGAAATTTATTACGAGTACGTTCGCCATACCATTCTCTCCTTTCGATTCAACACACATTAATTAATACTTAATCATGTTAATTAATTTAAATCTATTATATAGGAATCTATTCTCCTTCTTCCTATCTTTCTCTTCATTTTATTATTGAGAAATATTGTCTAAAGCCCGCACTATTACGAGTACAGAACCTTATAAATAGGCACTTCATTCCCCTTTTACTTTTCATATCTCGTATCATACGAACTTTAAATTCGAGCATTTTTCACGTTTATCATTCGAAAACATTATTTTGATAATTCATACAAAACTAGAAAAATATAATTTCCATGCTGATTTCTCACTATAAATTTATGTATGCTCTATATTGTCCCCTATCATGATCCACGGGGTACATATTCTGTTATATAATGAATTTATAGAATTTACAGAAAAATGAGGGAATTTCATGTTACAACAACTATTCACTTCACCTATTCTATCCATCCGAGCTTTACATCCAGGCTATGAAGATCATGCAAGTGACGTTTTTCTCATTCAAACAGCAGATGCAGAAGTTATCGTTCGTTCTTCTAAAATGAATGAAGAGCCAAATAATGATTTTTGGTGGGGATGCAAAAATCTCTTTGGAATTGATCCAAGGAACGTACATCATTTAGAAACGGTACATGCATTGCTGCAAAAACATACAAATCTTCCTATCCCAACAATTTTAGAAAAACATATTTTAGATGGCCGAGAATTCATTGTGGCTGAAAAATTAGTAGGTAATACAGTTCAATCTTTTATTGGGCAACCAGATTCTATTTTATTCAGCCTAGGAAAAGGACTAGCACAAATACATAAGTATTCAGCCCATTTCGTAGGAAATCCGTCACGTACACTCCAAGTTCCACTAGTGGAATTCCAGCCACACATTTTAAAAGTGAGTAAAGAACTTGTGAATAGGTTTTATTCCGATAACGAGAGCATATATAACGCATTTCATACTTTTGAGTCACAACTTTCTACCTTACCAACACCAAAGGAATCTACACTCGTCTTAATTGATATGGATCCTACTCAGTTTTTATCAGATGGTATAACTATTACTGGTTTAGTAGATACAGAAGCTTATGCAGTTGCCCCGCGAGAGTTTGATTTTATCGGATTAGAATATGTACTTTCAGAAAAAGAGGCTCATGCCTTTAAAAGTGGTTACGAAACAATTATGTCTATTCCTCATCTTGAGGAATGTAGACAGCCTTATCGTTATTTGTACCGACTGTTATCTGTTCAAGGTAGTGTGGAATTAAAGAAATGGTTAAGTTACCCATCCTATTTTTAAAAACGATTGCGAGGGATTATGAAATGAACATTGAAAAAAAGAAATCTTTAACAGCAAACGAAATTCAGCAAATGAAAGATTTAGCCCATATTTGCGGACAATACGATCAAATTGATTACTCATCAGATTTACATGTTAACTTTTTAACTGCTCGTAATAAAAAAGAAATCAATGATTTTCTATTTTTTGATGATACCCAATTAATTGGTGCATTAAGTATGTACGACTTTGAAAGACCGACTAAACTGGAGTTAATAGGATTCGTGCACCCAAACTATAGAAAACAACATATAGGCACTGCCCTTTTACAAACTGCCATGAACGAAATACAAAAAAGAGACATAGACGAAGCTCTTCTCATCATTAACGGAGATTCCTCATCTGGGAAAGCATTTGCAAATCAAATGAAATTACCTTATCTATACAGCGAGTATAATATGACGTGTAAATCAAATAAAAAACGAGAAACAATGAAGAATACTATTAAACTTTCCATCGCATCTTCAGAATTACTTCCTAATCTCATAGAAATCTCTAGTAAAGCTTTCGGGGATTCTGTAGCAAATACATCCACATGGTTACAAAAAATGATGAAGTCACCTTCTCATCAAGTTTACGTTGCTCTTATGAATGAAAAATCAATTGGAACGATTACAGTTACTCACCAAGAGCGATCTACTACACTTTCAGGCTTCGCAGTCCATCCTTCTTATCAAGGTAAAGGATATGGTAAAGATATTCTAAGTTATATGGTACATACACTCATTACAGAAGGAGTTTCAACGATTGAATTAGACGTCGAAACGAAAAATAACAATGCTTTACAGTTATATACACATTGTGGCTTTGAAATTATAATGAAGCATAATTATTATGACTTGTTCAAAAAACATCAATAGCCCAATTTTCATTTACGAAAAGTAAAGAAAAAACTGAATCATATCGATTCAGTTTTTTCTTAATATATTTACAACCGCAGTCGTTTCATTATTTTCTTTATAAACACGAGGAATTCTTCTGTCTAACATACATGTAACTTCATAATTAATTGTGCCTAACATATCCGCTACTTCTTCTACAGCAATTTCTTCTTCACCTTGTTTGCCGTAAAATACCACGTCGTCCCCTACTTGTACTGGCATCGCTTTTGTAACGTCCAGCATAAGCTGATCCATACAAACACGACCAATAACCGGCACTCGAACTCCATTAATTAATGCATACCCTTTATTAGATAACTGGCGATTATAGCCATCAGCATAACCAATCGGCACAGTCGCAATCCATTCTTCACCCGTTGTTACATACGTATTTCCATAACTAACACCACGATTTTTCGTCGCATGTTTAACATGAGCTACTTTTGATTTTAATGACAATGCAGGCTGTAAGGAAACGACTGTATGATCCACTTCTTTCGAAGGATACATGCCGTAAACTCCAATACCAACGCGAACCATATTTTGAAATGTATTGCTTAGTTCCATTGACCCTGCACTATTTGAACTATGAATGTATGGTATTTGCACCCCTAATTCATTTGCTGTATTTACAGCTTTCTCAAATAAACTTGTTTGCATATTCGTATACGATTTATCAATTTCATCTGCCGTAGAGTAATGTGTAAACATCCCTACTACCTCTACATACTCCATACGGTTTAATTCTTCTAAAAATGGTTTAACTTCTTCTTCTTGCAAACCGATACGGCTCATTCCTGTATCGATTTTCACTTGAATACGTGCTTTATTTTGAAGACGTTGTGCAATTTCATTTATGCCTTGTAAATCTTCTATTCTATAGACTGTCATCATAACGTCATATTGAATTGCGGATTCCGCAGCTGCAACTGATGTATAACCCAATATTAAGATTGGTACAGTGATTCCAGCTTCTCTTAATTCGATCGCTTCATCGACAAATGCAACTGCAAGCTGGTTCACCCCTGCTTCAATCGCAGCTTTCGCAACTTCAACTGCCCCATGGCCATACCCATTCGCTTTTACAGCAGCCATCATTGCAATATTTTCATCGTTTACATGTTTTTTAAATTCTTTTACATTATGTTTTACAGCATTTAAGTCAACTTCAACAATTGTATCTCTTCCATATTTCAAACTCATTGGTCTAACTCCTAACTCAATAATTGCATTCCATTCTATTTCACGTTTCATATGACCTTTTACAATATAATACGTTTCACTATGCTAGTCAAACTACTAGAATTTTCGGAATTTTAAGTATGATATAATACCCTTAAGAATTAATTATATATGGAGATGAGGAGAATTACAATGTTTGTACAATCTGCGTTGCATCAACTAAAAGTTGCTGTTGATACTTCTATCCAAATACTGAATCAATATAATGAAAGTAATTTGAAAATAACACCGATTGAATCAAAGCGGTCATTATTTGAAATGTGTACACATCTTTCCCTTATTTGCCATGCTGATTTACTCATCTTAAATGGTATTTCGGAAAAAGAGTTACATACCTTTTATATAGAACAAACACCCGAAACAATTGCTCAAATGCAACAAATGATGATACAAGGGTACGATTTACTTTCTAAAACTTTTTTATCCTATTCCAATGAAGAATTAGCAGAAATTATGACTACTTATTGGGATATTGCTTATTCTCGATTCGAATGGTTACTTGAAATCGTCGCTCACTTTTATCATCATCGCAGTCAAATTCACATTTTACTAGTTGAGCATGTTAAAGATCCTTGCATTCCTTTATTTGAATGAAAAGAGTGGAAACAAAGCCAATAAAGAGTATGACTCCTAATAAAATAAACGTCTGAGCATAGTTCCCTATTTTCATAAGATAAATAGAAATAATAGGTCCTATACTAGTTCCTAAAAATAAAACGAAAGTATAAATAGAAACCGCTATTCCCCTTGCTCTCCCTCCTAATTGGCCGACAAGAGAAACTAAAGATGGAACCGATATAGCAATACCTATTACGAAGCAGACGCTCATCATTACAAGTAACGGCAGTGTCGAAATAAATCCCATTGAACTTAGACTAAAAATAGCAACTAACAATCCTCCTTGAAGAACTTTCTTTACTTCGAACCTCTTTGTTAAACGACCTGCAAGTGGTGATAGTAACATACCAAATAACCCCGCTAGGCGAAAATATAGAATTTGTTCTGCTGTTAAATTGTAAGTAGAAGAGCTCAAATAATTCCCTAAAACAGTATACATATTAACAAAAGCCATTAATAAAACAAACGCAACCATATAGCTCCATACTAAGCTTTTATGTGTAAAAACTTTCCCCATCTGTTTCATTGGCCCCAAAATATCCGTATAAGCTTGAGACGTTTCCCCTTTCGGAAGAGAATAATGAACCCATACAGCAGTAATGATATAGACAAAGCTAAGAAGAAAGAACACCATATGCCATCCAAAATGCTGACTAACAGCAGTACTTATTACTTGCCCTGCAATTCCAGCTACTAAAAAACCGGTACTAACAAACCCTATGGTTGTAACTTTTTTCTCTACTGGAAACATTTCTACAACGTAAGCTAACGCCACTGGAGAAAATGTAGCTGCTGCTATTCCCTGTAACCCTCGAAGAATAATAAGCCAAAATAAGCTATCCACAAACCCTAAGAAAAAAGAAACAATCGACAGTGCAAGCAATCCAATAAAAATCACTTTTTTTCGCCCATATTTATCAGAGATTGCCCCAAATAACAAACAACCTATAGCAAAACCTACCGAAAATATACTGCCTGTAGCCGCAGATTGCGCTAATGAAACCTTAAAAATGTCTGAAAATAGAGCGATTAAAGGAATCGTCACATATAGGCTGGACATAACTACCATACCTGCCCAACATAACACCGCTGTCATTACTGTATAATTCCTCCCACTATTTACTTCTTTTGATATTTCCATCATAAAATCTCCCCCTTACATTGATTTTCCTCATCGATTGAAAACTTATAAAGTAAATGACTCAAAATAAAATCCCTTCAACACTCACTTAATTCGTTTACGTTAAAAAATACATTATCGCCCTTTTAAATTAGCTAAACATATAATAAGGTAAACTAATTATATATTTAAATAAAAAAGTTGACTCTCACAATCAACTTATTTACCTACCTTCCCCTAATTTCATCTGCATAATTACTTGCATTTTATTTAATAGCTTCTCTAACACTTGACGCTCTTCTTGATTAAAGTCATTAACTAACGAAGCGCAAGATGACCAAAAAGTCGGTAAAGAATGTGTAACTAGTTCTTTTCCTTTCGGAGTAATTTTCACCTTTAATCTTCTTCGATCTTCAGAATGATGGAACCTTACGATTAACTCTCGTTTCTCCATCCAATCTAATAAGCCAGTGACAGAAGCACGTGTAATCCCTAATCGACTCGCTATATCCGACGGACTCATGTTCACTTCTTCTCCATTCGATTCCATTTCACGCAAAATAAATAACAATAAAAAATCTAATTTGCTTTCCGTTATACCAAGCGGGGCTAAATCTACGTCAACAGCATCAAGAACATTATCAGACGTCCATAACATTAACAAACCAAGTTTTGCTGCGATTGGATCTGTATCCGTTGATGCTGTCTTTTTTATTAACTCTGCATATGGATCAATCCCTAAAGGAAGATCACATTTTTTTGAATCCATTCATTTTCACTCTCCTTCCTCCCATTTAATTAGTTTACCTAACTACTTTTATATTATACTCATTTCTTTCCTTTTATTGCAAGAGTATTGTTAGCAAAAAATTCTATTATGAAAACAGGATTTTTTTCACTGACTAATTATTTTTTCAAATGATCCTAAACTCTTTTAAAGCAAACGAAATGCCACCTTCACTTGATTTCTTTGTAACGAAATCAGCTTTTGTTTTTAACTCTTCTCCACCATTCCCCATTGCAATTCCTAAACCTACATACTGTAACATTTCAATATCATTTCTACCATCTCCGAATGCCATTGCTTCTGACTTACAAATATTTAAATGTTCCAATACCTTTTGGATTGCAGTTAGCTTCGATACTTTATTATCTTCCAACACATTCATAACATAACCATGAAAACGTTCAAACGTAAGCATTGGATATCTTTCAAAAAATTTTTGAGCTTCCATTTCATCAGCATACAGACATATACAATACATCTCTTCTGATAAGTTTCTAACTTTATCAGGATACCGCTCTAAATTTAAAGTTTCGTTTAATGCTCGTATTACACGTTCATCTTTTGGGGCTATACCATTCATAGAAAATTCTTCTGTAAAGTAAGAAACACTATGACCATGTAATTCAGCGAAATTTGAAATATCATGAACAATTTCACTTGAAAGTATCGATTTATGAATAACTTCTTCCTTACACTTTATATGTCCACCATTTGCAGAAATAAATGTGTCTATGCCTAGTTCTTTAAATTGTGAGCATAAACTATATGGTCTCCCTGTTGTAACAACTAAGTGAATTCCTTTATCTATTAACCTTTGTATTGCTTCTTTTGTACTTTCGTGCATACTTCTATCAATTTCACTTAAAAGCGTACCGTCAACATCAAAAAATACGACTTTGTACATAAATTTTTACATCCCGTCCAAATGATTCGTATCATTAATGAAATGTATCGTTTTTTGTTCATCCTCAATTTCAATTAAACTTATTCCCGTATCTCCCATTTTAAAATAATAGTCCATTGAAATTGGCATTTTGAAAAACGCTCGTAACATACTATTTATTACACCGCCGTGTGCAACAATTGCAATTCGATCATATGTATTCTCTGTCACGATTTTAGAAAAGATTCCTTCTATTCTCATTCTAAATTCAATAAATGATTCTCCATTTTCAAAACGGTCATGAAGAAACTTTGGCTCAGGATATTTTTTCGCTTCTTCAAAAGATAAGCCGGCTTGCACCCCATTATTAAACTCCATTAATTCCTCTTCTAGTTGAATTGGACAACCAATTGCTTCCGCTAATGTTTCACCAGTTTCACGGGCACGTTTTAATGTACTTGCCCAAATGAAATCTGGTGGAAAATCAGCCTTCACTTTCTGTACAAGTTTTTGTACTTGCTGCCTTCCCTTTTCTGTTAATTCAAAATCAGCTCGGCCTTCATGTACATGTAATATGTCTGCTTCAGATTCTCCGTGGCGTACTAGTAGTATTTGCATATTTCTCCCGCTCCTTTATTCAACATTCACAAAATTTAATTATATCATATTTTAAGGTTTCCAAAATGAAAAAAGAACGGTCTCCCGTCCCTCATCCATTCACTTTCTCTGCATCATTCCAGTAATACTTACTAAATGCTTCCGTTAATACATCAATTGTGTTATATAATTCATCTAACGTATTATCAACACCACCAACTTCAATTAACATCGCATTTTTAGATAAATCTTGGTTATAAACGCCATTCCCATCTTTTTTATACTTCGGAAAAATCCCTCTACTTAATCCGTAATAGTTTTCATCTAAATAACTATTGATTGCTCTTGCAATTTTTTCATTTTCGGCACGCCCTTCATTTTCCATCCCGATTATAAAATATAATCTCGCATAAGATTTCCCGTTTATTACCTTTGTTGTTACATTCTTGCGCTGGTCATCACGATGTATATCAATTGGAAAAGCAATTTTATTATTTTGTGCTAATGCTTCCTTTACATATCCATGAGATGCTGTATACGATTGATACCATTTCCATTTTTTACTTGCCAGTAAATCACCCATATTCGTTTTATCATGAACTACTGGAATTCCTTGCTCTTCAAGTTGCTCCTTCATACGTTTTCCTAATAAGGACACATTTACATCTGGACTCGATGGATCGGTAGCTCCTGGTAATAAAGGAAAGAAGGATTCCCAACTATGTGTATGGTAAATGTATACTGCATTTTCACCTTTTTTCGTTCCGTTCTTTTTCTGCACCGGATTATTCTTTTCCGCTTCTGTAACTTTATCTTTTGCTACCTCTCGCTCTTTCGTTACTTCTTCAATCGGTACACTAGATTCATTCGGGATATTCGTAAAGTTTGTCCCTTCCCCAGCTACGATAATGTTAGAGTAATACTTTGACATACCAGGTACTTCTTTACCGACAAATGTTCTTAAATCTTTAATTTTCAAATCTGTCGCAATAGAGAACATTAAATTCCCAACAGACTCCCGTTTATTCTGCTTAAAATAATCAAATCCATAATAGTGATTCTCACTTTCTATCATTTGAACAAAACCTTGCATAGACACTTTTCCAAACCATTGATTCGCATAACTTGATTTCATTGTATGTAAAAGCGACGTCAAAATTGACGCGATAATTATTACTATTAGCGCATATAAAAAAAGTAACGAGATTAGTTTTTTCCCATGTATACGAGTTGCATACTTTTTCACTGTATCACCTTCTTTATACATGGATATGTACAAGCCTTTCGTAATATACGCACAAAAAAGAGAAATGGCATCCCATTCCTCTTCCTCACTCTTATTGTTCTTTACCTGTATCATTTAAAGGCAATTTCTTCGCTTGTTTTTCTTTAAAGATTTCTCCGATTGCCCCAAGAGTACCAAGTGTTTCAATTGCATTAGATGGAATAAAGACTTTATTTGCTGGTCCTTTTGCAACCTCAATCAATGATTCAAATGATTTATAAGCAAGTACACGTTCATCTAAATCTGCTGCACGAAGTAATTCAATTCGATTTTGTTCTGCTTTTGCGATTTCTTCAATTGCTCTTGCTTCCCCTTGCGCTTCTAATTCTTTCGCTTCTTTTAAACCTTCAGCTTCTCGAATACGTGCTTCTTTATCCCCTTCAGCCATCAAGATTTTACTTTGTTTTTCCCCTTCCGCACGAAGAACTTTATCTTGTTTTGCTGCTTCAGCTTCTAAAATAATTGCACGTTTATTACGTTCTGCTTTCATTTGTTTTTCCATCGATGCTTGCACATCTTTTGGCGGGTTAATGTCTACTACTTCAACACGCTCAATACGAACGCCCCATTTTTCTGTTGCTTCATCAAGCGCTAAGCGAATTTCTGTTGAAATTTTTTCACGACCAGATAACGTTTCATCAAGTTCCATTTTACCGATAATTTGACGCATTGTTGCAGAAGTAATGTTACGAACACCATATTCATAGTTTGAGATACCATATGTCGCAAGTTCAGGTTCGACAATTTGATAGAAAATAATTGTATCAATTTCTACTTGTACGTTATCTTTCGTAATTACCTTTTGTGGTGGTACATTCGTTTGTTGAATACGTAAGTCGTGATATACACGAACGCGATCTACAATTGGGATTAATATATTTAACCCTGGGTGCATAATACGCTGAAACTTACCAAATCTTTCAACAACCCCAACTTTTTGCTGAGGAATAATTTTAATTGTTAATGCGATAAATGTAACTACAATTAGCGCGAATATAATCGTTAACGTTAATGCTATCATATTTATTCACTCTCCTTTTTTACTTGTAATATAGTACTATGCCTCTTTATAACAACGACTTTTTCTCCAGTGTCAATCGGAACATCTGCAATAGCTGTCCAAGTATCTCCATCCACCTTCACAATACCGTTCGTTTCATTTGTAATCGCTTGCACAACAATTCCTTTTTTACCGACAAGCATATCTACTGTATCCGTAAAACCTTTTGCTTCTCGAAAGTTTTTTGAAATTCTTTTCGTAAAGAATGTCAATGTTAAACTTACAATCGCACCAACAGTAACTTGTAACAATAGTGCATCAGGAGCAAATAAAGCAATAAGACCTCCGACAACAGCTCCAATTCCAAGCCAAAGCATATAAAACGTTATCGACAACATTTCCGCGATAAATAAAATACCCGCTATAATAAACCAAATCACCCAACCAGCCATATGCAACCCTCACTTTCTTTCTCATTTTCTATATGTATATGAAGAAAAGAATGGTTTATCCGCCCTTTCTCATACTTGGGCGTTTACTGCAAGCTATCGTACATATTCGCTGTTACAATAAGTATTAATAAAATACTATATCAATATATTCTTCATTATACATGAAAATTCCTTTCAAAAAATGACAAAAAATTTAATTCTTTTAAAATTATTTTTTTCAGTTTATAATAATTCTAACTCGAATTTGTATTTTTTTGGAAGGTGATATCCTTAATGTGGAATCATTCAATATCATACTATTTAGGATCAAAAATCTGTATTACTCTTGCTGACATCGTTTACATAATGATTATTACAACTCATATCTATATATCAACTAAATCAGCTACTATTACTGCCCTTTTTCCATTATTACAAGTTATCACAAATTTGATCGCAAACATATCTGCACCACTTATAATGAATCATTTTTCATCTTATTCAGTACTTTTTATATTACAATGGACAAAAACTGCCCTATTCATTTTATTAACGCTATTATTTCCGGTCCTTTCCACAAACATTGTAACTCTATTAACTTTCATTTTTTTCATTTCTTTATGTAGTGGGTGGAGTGCTCCATTACTATACAGTATTGTTCCACGCCTAACACCAAAAGAAAGATTAGTAAAAGTAAATAGTATCTTTTCCTTTTCATCACAAATTGTACAAGCGGCAGCTTATTCATTTACAAGTATTATCGTTCTGCTCATTGGCGCTAC
Organism: Bacillus cereus group sp. N24; assembly: GCF_016483345.1. Taxonomy (NCBI): domain Bacteria; kingdom Bacillati; phylum Bacillota; class Bacilli; order Caryophanales; family Bacillaceae; genus Bacillus; species Bacillus cereus group sp. N24. The sequence goes on along the minus strand of NZ_JAEHCA010000004.1, from coordinate 85,766 downwards.
TTCTACATTCATGATTAATATTATTTTAATGATTTTCGGATGTATTGCATTGCATATTTCATTACATTCCATCCATACCGAACGAGTAACAGAGCCTTCTTCTTCAAAAAACACAGCTTTATTTGAAGGCTGGAAACTATTATTTCATCATCCTTCTTTGCGCACAGTTACATTAATGGACTTAATTGAAACTTTCGCAGGGACGATATGGATTGGCGCTATTACGATGGCATATGTAACGACTGTTCTGCATAAAGGAGAAGAATGGTGGGGATATATTAACACAAGTTATTATGTGGGCACGTTAATTGGTGGTCTATTAGCGTGGAAAATAAGTACATATATTCAAAAAAATTTAATACGCTCCATGGCGATAGGATCACTTATATTTAGTATTCTTACATTTTTATATGGCATAACAAGCAGTGGATTTATTGCGCTTTTCCTATGTGTTCTAATGGGACCATGTTATCAAATTAGAGATATTTCTCAAACGACGGTTTTACAATCTAGCGTCGCCCCTTCTCTATTATCGAAAATGTATACAGCACACGGCGCCCTTCTTTCAACAGCTTCTGGTCTTTCTATGCTTAGCGTTGGCATTATTACTGATATGTTCGGTGTTCGTATGATTTATATGATTGCTTCTTTTCTTATTTTATGTTCTGCCTGTTTATCTTTTAGCCTATTAAAATATCATAAGACAGAGCAGAAAGATATTTCACTTTAATCAATAAATCAAAAAGGACAGGAAATTCCTGTCCTTTTGTACATTCTATTCATGACAAGTTGGGAATTTCTCTATGCTTTGTCGCTTGTTCAAAAGCGTACGCTAGTTTAATTAATATTCCTTCACGAAAAGCAGTACTTGCAATCGTAATTCCAAAAGGTCTCCCGTTTTCCATATACCCTGCTGGTATTGCTATAGACGGATAACCTGCTTTCGCACATATAGTAGAGCCTATATAAGACGGAAATAGTATCGCATCAAGATTATATTTTTCCAATGCAAAATCAATACCTTGTTTTTGCGAAAAATATATATCTTCTAATCTTGCATGTAAATATTCTGGATTTCTTAACGTATTAGGATAATCTTTTCTTCCCTCCAACTTAGTTTGTCCATATTTTAAAGCTCTTTCTGCTATGTTTTTATTAAACGCCATTAATTCTGAAATAGAATGTACGGGAATAGTAGAAGGTAATTTTGAAAGATAGTTATCTAAACTATGCTTCAGCTCATAAAGCGGAACTCCCCAGCTCCATTCTCTATGAAAGGAAGGAATATCAATATTTTCTACTACTGTCGCTCCCTCACTACGTAATACTTGGATCGTGTCCTCAAACAAATTTTCATCATACTCACCATTTTCGTAATAATCTTTTGGAGCATTACTATAAACACCAATCTTCGCTCCCTTTAAACCATTAACATCAAGATAAGATGTATAATCTTCATATGCCATACCTTCACTTTTATGAGTAGCTACATCTTTCTCATCCACTCCAGTTAAACTCCCTAGTAAAATAGCAGCATCTGTTACTGTTCTAGCAAATGGTCCCGCTGTATCTTGTGAATAAGTGAACGGAATAATTCCTCTACGACTAATTAGACCGACAGTCGGTTTAATGCCTACTACAGAGCTTTGAACAGCTGGACTCAAAATAGAGGCATCCGTTTCTGTCCCAACAGATAATACTGTAAAATTAGCGGCAACTGCTATTGCGGCCCCTGTACTAGAGCCACCAACAAACATATCATCCGTGCCCGTTCCATATGGATTGATTGTTTGACCACCTCTTGCACTATATCCAGCCCACATTTCAAAAGACATTGCATTTGCTAACTCTGTCATATTCGTTTTACCTATTATCACCGCTCCTGCCTCTCGCAGTTTTGTAACGAGAAATGCATCTTCGCTACTTATATTTTGTTCTAGGGCAATCGTACCTGCACTTGTATGCATGGAATCATTCGTTTCAATATTGTCCTTTAGCAAAACAGGTATACCATGCAATGGTCCCCTTACACCTTTTATCTTCCTTTCATAATCTAACGCTTCTGCAATAAAAATAGCATCTGGGTTTATTTCTAAAATAGAATTAATTTTCGGTCCATCTTGATCATATTGTGCAATTCTATGAAGATAATACATAACTAATTCTTTGGAAGATAACGTCCCTTCTTCCATTGCGGTCTGTATATCATGAATTGTTAATTCTTTTTTTAATACTGGATTAAACTGAATTTCCATTTATATTCTCCTTTATATCCCTTTTAGTTTTTACGAATACTTCTTACTTTTTCATTTTTTCACCTCATCCTATTCCAAATTAATATCCCTTTAAAAAGTTTCAACTTACTTTTTAATACACCTTTAATTTCCCGAAAAATAAAAAGAGTCTGAAACGAATCATCCTTCGCTTCAAACTCTTTTTATTACTGTGCATATACCTCATCTAACAAATGTAAAAACTCTCCCTGTTTTCCTGCTAATTCAGGGCATTTTGCAATATCAATCCATTCGTAGCAAAATACTAAACCTTCATTTTCCTCACCGGCACTTACTATATGTTCCCAAGTATCTTTTACATTCGTTAGTAACGTTACGTGGAAAAAGTGGCGTTTTTGATATTCCTGTTTTTCCTTCACGTGTATGATGTAATCTGCTAGGAAACGCTCTATACATAAAAGACGTAATCCAGATTCTTCTTGTACTTCACGTAAAACTGCTGCTTCTAACGTTTCTCCTTCATCAACTGTTCCCCCTGGCACTTGGATACCAGCTTCAGGTATATCACGATGTTTAAAAACAAGTAATTGCTTCATCCCTTCTTTTTCTCTTGTAATATATGCATGTACTTTTTTCTTATATAACATCGTCATTGTATTTCTCTCCCCTCAATTGTTCACTCTGTTACTTCTTCCAGCGTCAGTTGATTTTCATATAAATATGTAGCTTGTGGATTTCCCACATACCTTACGTGCCATGGTTCAAACCGATAGCCCGTAATTGATTCTTTTTCTTTTGTATATCGAATCACAAAACCAAATTTATGGGCATTTTCAGAAAGCCACTGCCCTTCTTTCGTCTCTCCAAAAACTGTCTCTAACTGAAATTTAGCAGATTGCGATGTAATATCCATAGCTAGTCCAGTTTGATGTTCACTCGTACCAGGAATCGCGCTAGACATCGCAGTTTTCGCTTCTCCATCTTGTTTTTTATACATCGTATTTAATGCCTTTTGTCGATCAAAAGATCTAAATCCAGAGACTGCAAAAAGGAAAATACGCTCTTTATCAGCTTGTTGAAACATGTCCTCAAGCGCACTAGCTGCCTCTTTCCTCATTTTTTTCTTTTCTTGATCACCCTCACTAGAGTAACGTACTTTCGGAATAACTAAATCTGGCGGTCTATACCCATCTGGTAAACGCCTACTTTTATTCACAAGTACAAGCATCGAATTTGGATTACTAATTACCGCAATATCCCCATCCATATTCGCAATCGTTTCTTTCGCTTTCGGAAATATGTTATTTACATTCACTTCCTGTGCCTGCTTATCCTTATACATTTTATAATTGATTCCTGCTACTCCAACAATGAGTATCGCCGCTACGATACCAAGTAGTGTCCATCTTTTTTTCATATAACGACCTCTTATTTTAATAATTTGGCCATTTCATACTCATCAATGTTTTTTCCATCGATAATAAGAGCAGCTTTTTTGACACCCTCTTTCTCAAAGCCAACTTTTCTATATAGTGCCTGAGCTCTTGTATTATGGGCCATTACCGTTAATTCTAAACGCCATACATCATGTAATCTTGCCCACTTCTCAACCTCTTTAAACAAGCTCGTTCCAATACCACGCCCACTACACTCTTGCAATATACCAATTACAATGGCTGCAACATGTCTCTTTCTTTGTATGTTAGTTCCATTCACTAAAATAAATCCTACTATTTTCTCTTCCTCAATCGCTACAAATATTGTTGCTTTTTCATTCTGTATAAATCGATGAATCATTTGCTCTTGTTGCTCGGCTGTAGTTTTTCTTTCCCCTGGCTCGTATAACATAAATTTCGTTTCTTCATCTAATTGCTTACTTAATTGTAAAAATGAGGCTGCATCTTCTACTTTGATCTCCCTAATCACCTAAATCACCCTACCTATTTCATTGTAAAAAATTTTCCTTGTAAAAAGATTTTCTCTATTATTGCGAAAATCCCTTTCTAATTCCCCTATTATAAATAGACAAATTTCGATATTACTATAGCAATTATAAATTATGTCTATAATGTGACATCTTATCATCCTCGTTTCATGACAAACAAAAAACGTAAGCTTTACACTTACGTTTTCCCCTAATTGATGTAGGCTGATAACCATTGACAATGCCTACCACTCATTCAAATTTCACTTTATCCATTCACTTTTTCCGCTTGCCAAAAATATTCACCAAATGCCTTAGCAAGTGCATCAATTGATCGATTTAATTCTTCCTCTGTATTATCTACCCCGCCAACTTCAATTAATATCGCTTGTCCTGATAGGTCTTGATTGTAAACTCCATTCCCTGTTTGGAATCCTTTTTGAATTACACCACGGCTCATTCCCGGATATTTCTTACTAATCGTCTCGTGTAACGCAGTTGCTAATTGTAAGTTTTTTTCATAGTTTTTGTTACCTTTCCCAATTACAAAAGCAAGCTTAGCATATGATTTATCTCCAATTGTTTTTGTTGTTACATTTTTCCGTGCACTATCACGGTGTAAATCGAAGAAGTATTGTAATTCTTTATTACCAGCCATCGCTTCTTGTACAATTTCCCGTGACATTTTGTAAGAACTATTACTATTTAACCCTTTACTAATTAACCTTTGACCAACGTCAGTCTTATCGTTAGTAGATCCGATTCCTTCGCTTTCTAATTGTTCACGAAATCGGTCGCCGACTATGGAAATATTCGTTACAGAACTTGTCGCTTTATTCGGGTTTGGATCATTCGTTAAGTTCAGTAACGGCAAATAAGATTCCCAGCTATGCGAATGATATATAAATGCAACTTGTCTTTTTCCAGTTGTTTGAGCTGGTTGTTTTTTCTCTTTATTCGTATCAGGCTTTGGCGCTTGTCCACCTTCTCCAGTCCGTTCTTTCACTACTTCTTCAAGAGGAACACTCGACTCTATCGGTAAGTTAGAATAATTTGTTCCCTCACCTGCGATAACGATTTCTGTATCGTACTTACCAAAGCCAGGAAGCTCTTTTCCGACAAAACTACGTACATCGTTAAAACGAATATTCGTAGCCATAGAAAAGAGAAACGAAGAGATTGAAAAATCTTGATTCAAATTTCGATACTCTTGTGTAAAATAATGATTTTCTTTTCCAAGAACATACATGTAGCCATTCATCGATAACTCATTTAACCAATTATATAAATACGTTGACTTCGTCTCTTTCATAGAGGTTACCATCATACTAATAAGAAAAAAAGTCGCTAGTACCGTAGTAATAATAAATAAAACTAACTTACGTACACTTGTAAACTTCACATAAAAAAAGCCTCGATTCATACTATCACCCTCTCTATTTCAAGTTATGTACAAGCTCTAGAGAATAGACCGTTTAAATTCCGGCTATATTGTTAATGAGGTGAAATGAATTGAAGCTATTAATAGGAATATTACCAATCGCTCTATCATTCATTTTTTATTTGTCCGCTAAACATCCAAAAGTCTCTATTGTGTTACATATTTCCGCGTACTTGGCACTGTATGTACTCGGTACAATTATTTCCATTAATATATACGATGTTTTAATACAAGATTTAGTTTTCATGACGAGCATTCATGGAATTTTACTGAATCCATTTTTCCTTATTGCAGGAGCGTATATAGGAACATACACTTTGTACCTACTTTTGTCTCACATTATTATGAAAATAAAAAATGGAGCGTAACGAAATGCAGCCACCGTTCATTTGTCATACATGTAGAAAAAGAATTACACGAAAGAAAGACCTTATTACCACTACACGGTACTTCCATTTTCATTTATTTCACAACAGTTGTTTTAAGCAGCAACAACTCTTCATCCCACGTTTTATCCCTATGAATACACTTTTTTGTTTCTTTCTTATTATATACGGCCTTATTATTGGTAGCATTCTTATGCTTACGGAGCCGTCTATCATTTGGCTTATTTTTTTGCTTCCTATTTTATATCGATTTCTTTCATATTATTATGTTGAACGTTTTTTCTCTACATAACGAGTGGACTGTCCTTTAGGAATGCTTAAACATTCCCACTCATTTTCTTTTAACATTTTACCGATGTAAATAATCTGTCCAATATGCAAAGCATAATGAGAAATTTGCCTTTCAATTGCTTGCAGGACCGTATGTGCTTCACCACGAATGTATACCGTCTTCAATAGATGTTCCGGCATTATAGTATTCATCGTATTAAAAACGTATTCCCATCCTTCTTGCCACGCTGCAAGGGCTTCTTCCTTTGAAGAATAGCCTCCTTCAAATTCACCATCTCGGTCACGATCAACTTTTTCACCATCAGATGTTAAAAAATCCGTCCATCTGGAACGCATATTACCGTGCAAATGTTTCATTATAATCGCTATGCTATTTGTTTCTTCATGAGAAGACCATTGTATTTGTTCGTATGATAATTGAGAAAGTGCCCGTTCTCCTTGCTGCTTTGTTGTTTTGAAATTAGAAATGGCACATTGTAAATATTCTCGTCCGATATCCATATTGCCTCCCCACCTTCACACTAACTAATTTTCGTTCCATTTGGCAGTTCCATATTAGGCTGAAGCAACACAACATCTCCCGCTTCAGGAACTCCCCCTAATACAAGCACTTCTGATTTAAATCCAGCTACACGCTTTGGCGGAAAATTTACAACAGCAACAATTTGCTGACCGATTAAGTCTTCTGGATTATATCTCTTCGTAATTTGAGCACTGGACCGCTTGATCCCAAGCTCCCCAAAATCAATTTCTAGTTTAATCGCTGGCACTCTCGCTTCTTTAAATTCCTCTGCCTGTGTTACAGTTCCAATTCTTACATCAAAAGTTAAAAAGTCTTCAAAATTAGCCATTTTATCATTCCTCCCAATTATTACTTAGACAAAATACAAAAATCCCCTTTAAAAAAAGAAAGGCGCCTAAGCACCTTTCTTTTGTAATTCGCTTGATTCATTTGATTTATAGAAGAAGAAACCGAGAATGCCGCCAATACATGACGGGATTAACCATCCTATTCCTTCTTTATATAATGGTAACATTTGTAGTACATTAGAAATCGCATCAATTTTAATGTTCGCACTTTCTAAACCGTTAAAGAAGCTAATTAACAACGCACCTAAAATAGCCCCAATGTAAATTGTATTACGCTTCCCTATCCATTTATGGAAATATGAAAGAACGATTAATACAATTGCAACTGGATAAATGATCATTAACACTGGTAATGTTACTGTGATTAATTGTGTTAACCCTAGGTTAGATACAATTAAACTAAATACACATACCATAGTTACAATCGTTTTATGCGAAAGTCTTGGGAATAAGTTTGTAAAGAAGCCAGCACACGCAGATGTTAATCCAACAGAAGTTGTTAAACAAGCGAGTATAATTACAAGTCCTAATAAAATTTTGCCACTTGTTCCATATAACTCATTTACAACATTCGTTAAAATAAGACCACCGTTCTCCGACACACCTAGTGATGTACTTGTAGATCCGAGATATGCAAGTGATAAATATATTAACGTTAAGCCTATTACAGCAATAATCCCTGATACAACTGTTATTTTTGCGATTTGTCCGCTCTCTTTTATCCCTTTTGAGCGAATAACTTGTACAACAACAATCCCAAACACAAGTGCACTAATTGCATCCATCGTTAAATATCCTTGAATAAATCCACCAAAGAAAGCATTCTCTTTATAAGCAGCTAAAGGTGCAGCCGGTTCTCCAATTGGATCAATAATTGCTTTTCCGACAATAACAGCAACAATTAATACTAATAATGGTGTAAGAAATTTTCCAAACCAATCGACTAATTTAGATGGATTTAATGATAAATACCACGTTATTCCAAAGAAAACTATAGTGAAAAGAAATAGCATGTACCACTCTGAAACCATTGCATCTGATAAAAACGGCTTCATACCCATTTCAAACGAAACGGCTCCCGTACGCGGGATTGCGAAAAATGGTCCGATTGCTAAATAACTAACCAATGGGAAAATAAACGCAAATATAGGGTGGACTCTAGAAGATAGCGCTTTCAAGTCCCCCTCTACAAACGCGACAGCTGTTACAGCTAATAGGGGTAATCCGACTCCCGTTACAAGGAATCCTATCGTAGCAATCCAAACATTCTCTCCTGCTTGTTGACCTAAAACTGGCGGGAAAATTAAATTTCCTGCTCCTAAAAATAATGCAAATAGCATTAAACCAATTGCTACCGTATCACTTGGCCTCAATCGTCCCTTCATACTTTTCATTTGCATAGCACTTTTTCATTGTTTATCTTTATTTTCACAATATGCTATGCATCCTCCTCTCTGCTCAAGATGGTAAAATATGCCCCTTACAAAGCAGTGTCTTTCTCCATAATTTCTCCATTCCCCTTATTATTACTCTAATTATTACTCTCGTCATTAATTTTTGATTTTTGATTTTTTCGAATATTTAAACCATTAGAGTGTTATTACGTGGAGTGTAGTTGTCAGACCTCTTTGTTTTTATCACACATATAGTAACATATTTAATTGAAAAATAAAAACATATTTTCAAATTGATTTTTTTGAAAATCAAAATTATCTACATTTTATATTCTTTCACACAAATGTTATTCGAGCACTAGACTCATTCTATACTATTATTTTCAAATAACTTTAAAAGCCATCTAACATATTTTAGATGGCTTTTGCATGTTACTCTATCGTTTCTACTTCACGTGGATTATTCATCTCTTCTACATACACAACTCTAAATCCATGATCTTCTAAATCTTTTTGAAGTGTTTCTAATTCACCATCTTCAAACTCTTCTCCTAATGTAAACATAATTCTACGAACTAATAGAGCATCATTATCAAAAGTCATTAAACTTTGAATACCAGTGTATTTCTTTAAAACTGTCGATAACTTTTGGATTGCTCCATTATAGTCTTGCGTTCCAATCATGACAGAGTATTTACTAGAATGAACGCCCCATGCATCCTCTAATAACTCAAAAACTTTTTTATGCGTTAAAATTCCAAGGAAAATTCCTTTTTCGTCAACTACTGATAAATAAGGCAATTTTTTTATTGTAAAAAATACTTTAAAGAAAGATGAATCTTCTCTCACAAATCCTTCTTTATCGTTCAATAATTGTATTACACTCTCGTCAAGTGATCCTTTATATTCTAAAATATCTACTTTATATATATTCCCTAAAAATTTCTCTTTTTTTTCATCTAAAACTGGTACACAACGATACCCCGTTTTATTTAAATGTTCCAATGCTTCCCCTATCGTAATCGAACTTGAGCACAGTAAAACTTCCCTTTTCGGCACGTAATTCCCTTTAATCCTCATAAAAAGCCTCCTTATGTTAAAATACTTTCTGTGCCATAACTATATTATAATTTCAGAAAAAAATAAATAATTTATTTTATTTTTCTGAAAATTATTCATTTTCTTGTCATAATTTATTCATGAATCCTTCACTTGCATATCTTCACTAGGAAAGCCTCTCTCTGAATGACTTAATGAAAAAGATATTGTAACTTTATTAGAAAAACGCTAAAATAAGAATAAGAATTTTCTGAATATTCAAAGAGTAGGTGGTTATATGTCTTTGTTACGCTCGCATGTATGCAAATTTATAATTGGTGTCATTGTTATTTTTGTCATAAGTCCTATTCCAGCTCTTTTTATTACACATAATTATTCTTATCAAAATGGCTTAATAAGTATTTTCCAAAACTTCGATCAACTTTCTTCTATATCAATTCCAAAAATTGATTGGATGCATGAATCTATTTTTTTCTCGGCAAATCAGATGATACATACTTCTACTCATTCAACACCACTATTCCCTTACATATGGGAAATATATTTTTTATCAATTGTTCGTTTCACTTTCACTCTTGCAATTGGCTTCTTTATAAGTTTAGGAATCGGTCATCTATTTTTAAAAGCACCAAATTCAATTAAAAAGATCACTACTTTCCTACACTGGATACCGTACTCTTTTTGCACTGTATTTTTACAATGTTCTATCTTACTACTTCTTCTCTATATTGCAAACTTTATAAAGTTTTCTTATTTCTCATCTTTGATCATCGTATGTAGTACCTCTATGATTATCGTTATGCAAGCAATAAAAAAATGGCTCCCTTTCCTGTATAACACAAGTGAATATGAAATGAAAAATTCTGCTTTCCTTGTTGATACATTATTTTTAGCACTTACTTCGAATCATAAATCTATTTTAAGTTCTATTATTTTTTCCTTTTTAATTATGGAATGTACTTTTCACGCGAGCGGATTATTACAATTTATCGTTCAATTTGGTGGTACTGCACCTGTAATTGTCACAATCGGTTTACTACTATTGTATATCCCATACAGCGTCTTATCTTTTCTCCAAGCACTTTGGACAACAAACTACTCTAAACAAGAAACATACACTATAACACGAAGTATCCCAAAACCGTAAAGTTACATAGCCCTCTATATTCTGAAAGTAGAGGGTTATTCCTTTTGTATCGAGGACAAAATAACAACAAACTCTAAAACTACACTATAAACATGCCAATATTTACCCTTTTCCTTTGACTATTCTTTTCATTTGGATTTATTATAAAAGTATAACATAATTGCAGGAGGTGACATCTTTATTTCAAACTTTGGAATAGAGAACACACTTGGACATATTAAATATTTTTCTCATCTTTGTACTTATTCTTATTTCGGGCTTTTTCGTTGCATCAGAATTCGCTGTTGTAAAAGTACGAAAAAGCCGAATTGACCAACTTGCAAATGAAGGTAATAAACAAGCTTTAGCTGCAAGAAGTGTCCTATCTAATTTAGATGTTTATTTATCTGCTTGTCAGCTCGGGATTACGATTACTTCTTTAGGGCTTGGTTGGCTTGGTGAACCGACTGTGGAACATATACTACGACCGCTTTTTGAAAAAATCAACATGACTGGAACAATGGCTAACACGTTATCTTTTATTATTGCTTTTAGCGTTATTACATTTTTCCACGTTGTATTAGGTGAATTAGTTCCAAAGTCTTTCGCAATTCAAAAAGCAGAAGCAATCACACTCAAATTTGCCAAACCACTTATTTTATTTGATAAAATTATGTATCCGTTCATTTGGCTACTCAATAGTGCAGCTATATTTTTCACAAAACTACTCGGTTTAGAGCCAGCGAAAGAAAATGAACTTGCTCATTCAGAAGAGGAATTACGACTCCTTTTAGGTGAGAGTTTTAAAAGCGGAGAAATAAACCAAACCGAATATAAATATGTAAATAATATTTTTGAATTTGATGACCGGGTTGCAAAAGAAATCATGGTCCCTCGTACTGAAATGGTTTGCTTATCTACCGAAAATACTTTAGAAGAAAATATGGATATCGTCGCAACTGAAAAATATACACGCTATCCTATAATTGAAAAAGATAAAGATGACATCATCGGGATGATAAATACGAAAGAAATATTTCATGATCAAACGAAAGGTATTTATAAACCACTTGAATCTTATATACATCCCGTACTAACTGTATTTGAAACTGTTCCAATCCGTAAAACATTAGTACATCTTCAAAAGAATCGCGTTCAGATGGCAATCATTATGGATGAATATGGTGGTACTGCTGGGCTTTTAACAATGGAAGATATTCTTGAAGAAATTATTGGAGAAATTCAAGATGAATTTGACGCGGATGAATCACCTATGATTGAAAAGCGTACCCCGAAGCTTACTGTTTTAGATGGAAAAGTACTCATTTCTGAAGTAAATGATATGTTTGGCCTACATATTGATGATAGCGATTTAGATACAATTGGAGGCTGGCTCCTCTCTCAAGCGGTTGACTTAAATATTGAAGCTGGTTATTCTATTGAATATGCTGGGTTTCAATTTAAAGCATTAGAACTTGATGGACATCAAATCAAAAAAATTGCTGTACATAAATTAGATATTAAAAAGGAGTTATAAAGTGACTGTTTTCTTAACAATCTGTATCATTGCCTGTTTCATCATTTCATTTCTCGCCTTTATTTACCCTATTATCCCAGGTATCTTAGCTGTATGGGCTGGATATTTGCTTTACCATTTTGGTATAAATGGCGGGGAACTAACAATTACTTTTTGGGTCATTCAAGCCATTTTCACACTATTCATTTTCGTCGCTGATTTTATTGCTAATGGATATTTCCTAAAAAAATATGGAAGTTCAAAATGGGGCGAACGTGTCGGTATGATTTCTATCATTGTTGGATCGTTCTTCTTCCCACCTTTTGGTTTAATAATTATACCGTTCTTATCGGTATTTTTCACAGAGCTCATGCATAAAAAGACGCCAAAAGACGCCTTTCTAGTAGGAGTTGCTACTGTAGTTGGTTTTTTAAGCAGTACTGTAGCGAAAGCTATTCTCCAAATCATTATGATTATCATTTTCGTATGTTATATCATCTTTTAACCATCCCGCTTTTGGGATGGTTTTTTAATATGAAATACCAACTCGACTATTTTCATATATATTTTCATTGCATAAATCCCATGTAAAATGTGCTGTATCACCAACTGTAATTTTCGCTCCATCTTCTGGCAATATATGTTGTTCAGTGCGATATACCCCTGTTATCTCACCGTCTATTAAATGCGTCGGACAAACAATGGTCCAACATAAATCACTATTATGAAGCGCCTTATATGCAGCTAAATGATCCTCTGCTGCTGTTGTCGTTTTCCTTTTTGATTCCGATGATTGGAAACGATATACATTTGGATTTGTTCTCGCTTGTAAAATACCAGCTGTTCCTATCGTAATAATTTTCTTAACGCCTTCTTTTTCCATATACTTTATAATATTTGGCATACTCTTTGCTAATGTCCCATTTCCATCCGTTCCAAGAGCGCTAATTACGATATCACATCCTTCTATCGCTTTCTTTATATCGTTTTCGTTTAATATATTTCCTTCTATAACATGTAACCTGTCATGTTCTATTTCCATTCTATTTAAATCACGAACGAATGCCGTCACTTCGGATGAATCCTTTAATGCTAATTTTATTATTTCCGAACCTACTCTACCTGTCGCTCCCAATACACATACTTTCATTTGTTTACTCCTCTCTCATTCTTTCTCTATTTTTTCAATACTCTCAATCAATATACAACAAAAAAGCTTCCTCATATATAAGAGGAAGCTTTTTTATTACTTTATTTCTTTTCTTTAGAATCAGTAGACTTCTCTGTTCCACTTGTTTCTTTATCCTTTTTCTCATCCTGTTGTGTTGTTGTGTCTTCTTCTTTCTTCTTGTCCTCACCTTTACTACAACCTACCATTAATAAAGAACTTGCAAGTGCCATAGCAGTTAATGATTTAACCCATTTGTTCATTTGCGTTTCCTCCCTTTGATAGAATATGTACAATCCCATATTACTCTCTATTTTTAAAGGAAAGATTGAAAAATAGTAAATATACGGTAAATATTTGTAAATTTTCTAATAATAATTACATCTAGCCCTTTTCTCTGCATGAAAGTAAAAAACTAAGGCGACAACTATTCCGCCTTAGTTTCTTATGCAAATTTCTCGTTTTCATATACATGTGTAATTTTATATTCCTTCTTCACAACATATTGCCACACACTATAAGCGTAACGATTCATTTTCAGGAAACAGTTTTCCAAAAACGAACGAAATTCTGGATTTGCAACTTCCACTGCAACTTGAGCAAACTTTAATGCTAATCGTTTCAAATGTGAAATGTAACAGATTGCGATTTGGATATCTCCTGTATATGTATTATCTATTTCCTTTTCCATTTCAGACAAATGAAACGAAATTGGTTCACATGTTATATGCTGTACATTCTCTCCTTCTTGAAAATTCACTTGTTCATTATATGCTTGTAACATATACGGTAAATGGTGCTGTATTATATCCTTTAATTCTTCATCCCGGATTTTTTCAGTATACTCTCCTACTTTATAAATTAACATGTAACTATACTTCATTAATTCTTTCATACAGTCCATTAAAGTTCCTCCCTTCCTTTTTTGTCTATATGCTATAAATATGACGCTAAAACATTCGCTATTCTTGCTAAAAACCAATCCCATTTACTAATTTCCTCAAAACCCTCTTCAGAAAATTGTTTTGATTTATGAAAATCCTCCTTTAATCGACTCCATACGTCAGCAACAACTGTTTTGTCATATATGAGACAGTTAGATTCGCAATTTAAATAAAAACTTCTATTATCAAAATTTGCTGTACCGATATCAACAATTTCTCCATCAATGATCGTTACTTTCCCATGAAAAAATCCATTGCGATATTGATAAATTTCCGCTCCAGCATGTAACATGTCTTTCAAATACGGATAAGCAGCTTGTTTTAACAATACGGCATCACTTTTAAATGGCACGAGAATTTTCACATTGACACCACGATGCAATGCATCTTTTAACTCTTTCATCATTTCTTTACTTGGTACAAAATAAGGTGTAGCAATTATTAAAGACTTTTTAGCCTGCTTTATAAGCGCCCCATATTTCTGCCATAAACCTTTTCCATTTGAAAACAAATATTGATATTTTACATTTCCTTGTGCAGGTAAACTTTCATGTGCAGGCATTTTTTCCCCGGTATCCTCTTTCCAATCTTCAGCAAATTTTCTTTCCATATCAGTTGCACCATTCCCATTGATACGTACATGATAATCACGCCATGGACCAAATTTCTGATTTTGTCCAAGATATTCCTGTCCGATATTAAAACCACCGACGTATGTTACTTTTCCATCTATCGTAACAATGCGTCTATGATTTCGTTGATGCAAAGAATAGAATATATTTTTTAGTTTAGGTTTTTTACTAAATGTAAACTGGACACCTTTTCTTTTTAATTGATTCAGTATCTTTTTCTTCAGCTTATATCCACCTATACGGTCGACTGACAACTTCACTTCTATCCCGCTAGATGCTTTTTTCTCTAATAACTGTAAAAACTCTCGGCTTATTTCATCTTTACCTACAATATAAAAATGAATATATATATACTTTTCCGCATTGTTTATATCCTCAAATAATCTCCTATATAACTCTTCTCCGTTCGTATATAGTTGAAATTCACCTAATCGAACTTGTCCTAATTCATATTCACTAGCCATTTTTTTCCCCATTTCCACATCGATGTTCATCCATATGAATACACCTATTAAAAAAAGGATTAGAGCGAAAAAGTGCTTCATGGATAATTTCCTTTCTCCACTTACTGTTATTCCTATATCTTCCCTTTTTTTATACATAATCATTCAAGAAAAAATGTCCTTACATGATATATGTCCATATCAAACAACAGCTCATTTGCATATTGTATGTTGTATCTTAAAATAAAAGGAGGAAATAACAATGGGCTTCGCACATGGTAATGGATTTGCGCTTTTAGTCGTATTATTTATCCTCTTAATCATCGTCGGTGCTGCTTGCTTCTGCTAAGTAGTTATTGTCATATGATATGTGGATGAAAAAACTATAAAAGCGGACACCTATTTTTAGGTGTCCGCTTTTTATTTTAAAACCACTATCGTTTGTTATGGTAACCTTAACGGCTATATATTCAATTCAAAAAGTTAACAATGTGGCTACTTTCTTACTCTCTGCCTTACGAATATGACGTTGTTCCGCACGTAATACAGCAATACGATGTAATTCTTTCTCTTCTTCTGTTTCAGGAATAACTCGTGGTACAGGAACTGGATTATTTTCCTTACTAAGTGCAACAAATGTAACAAATGACGTTGCAGCTATACGCTTCTCACCTGAAATTAAGTCTTCAGCCACTACCTTCACAAAAACTTCCATTGAAGTTCTTCCCGTCCAAATTACAAAGGATTCATAACTAACGCAATCAGATGAACGAACAGGATGTAAGAAATCAACCCAATCCATAGACGCTGTGACACATTCTTTTCTTGCATGTCTCGTTGCTGAAATAGAAGCAACCATATCCATCTCCGCTAATATTTTTCCACCAAATAGTGTATTATGATCATTTAAATCCGTTGGAAATACTCGGCTCGTTTTAAACACTCTAGACTCATTAGCTGTTTTTCCCTTTACTTCAGTCATTGTTATCGCCCCTTTGATTAATTATCCTGCTATTTGCGGGTAGTAAGACTCCCAAATCAATATTCGGCTGAAAAAAGAAATTAGGTGGAATTTGGGCTGTCCGTATACGTTCAATGAGTTCAACTAATCATGTACTGTTCACTACACTAAGTGAACTACACATTTAATATTTACAACATTCAGAACTTTTAGTCCATAAAAAAGAACCGATGTTATCAATCGGCTCCTCTAAATACATATTGTTCTTTTGGCTGCTCAACTTTATTCCATTTCGTTACTTCTAAAACAGGAATATTTGCATGGAACGGCTGATAAAACTCAGTTGTTATGTCTCCTTCTACTTGAATCCAGTCATCATTATTCCACTCTACCCCTTCTGGTTTTTTCACTAACATACCATATACACCAGAATCCGCTACACAGTGTATAATACCGAAACGGAATAAGAAGTATTGTTCTTTTTTAGAAGAATCATCTCTGAACACAAACCCTTTAAAAGATAATTTTTTCCCAGTAAACTCGCCAGGATAGTTATAAATCGTCTCCATACCCTTTAAGAAATCTTCATCTTTTAAAGTAATACTGTCTTTCGTAACAAACTCTTTCTTCCCTTTTTCCATTACACCACGGTATCCTTCTTTCCCGTAATAAATGCTCGTATCAGGTCTTAGAAATTGTCTTGTCATAAATGGATCTTTACTTTCTGCTTGCGCTACTGGAAAATGGAATCCCTTCGCCTTAACAATATCGGAATCTAATGTTGCAATTGGAAAAAACAATCCTGTAATGATTGGAAAACAGAATAATGTGTAAGAAAACACTTTTTTCCACCATGTATTCTCATCTTTCGAATGATCATGCCCGCAGTGACTATGATCGCAACCACAATTGTGCTGTTCTTTTTCTTTTTGATGTTCTTTTTGGAAAACGATAATAATTTGAACAATCGTTAAAAACCCTAAAATAATGGCTGCTGTTGTTGATAAATAAGCATACTTCATATTGATATATTTCGTAATATTACCTGAAATATGAAGCTGTGCAATTAATATTGTGAAACCTAATAATATATATGCTCGAAACATAACCTACCACCCCATCGCATAAATGAGTAGTGAGCTTGCATAAACAACAAGAGTAACTGTAACTGTAACGACAATTACAAATTTTGTTTTAAATGTCGCAAGCATCATAAACATATTTTTAATATCCACCATCGGTCCATATACGAGAAACGCGACGAGTGATGCTGTTGAAAATGTACTTTGGAATGACGAAGCAATAAATGCATCTGCTTCTGAACAAAGTGATAATATAAAGGCAAGTCCCATCATTACAGCAGATGAAGAAAACGGCCCTTGTCCGATAGCAAGAAGTGTTGAAGTTTGTACAAACGTTTGAACCGCTGCTGCAATTAACGCACCTAGTACTAAGTATTTTCCCATTGAGAAGAATTCCTCAACAGCGTGCGTACATACTTCCCACATTTTTTTACGTAACGGACGCTTATGATTCACTTCTGGGAAGTGATCATCTCTTAATTGATGTTCTTTAAACATAAATGATAATATAATCCCAACGATAATTGCTACGATAATCGCTACAATAGAACGATACCATACCATGTGCATACTACTTCCAAAAGCGACATATGTAGCAAATAGTACAACCGGATTAATAATCGGTCCAGTTAACATAAATGCAATCCCTGCGTATGGCGGAACGCCTTTTCCGATTAATCGTCTTACAATCGGAACAATTCCACATTCACATCCTGGAAACATCATGCCTAAAAAAGTAGCTAATAAAACTGACAGAAATCGGTTCTTCGGCATCCATTTTGCCACCATATCTTCTGTCACAAACATTTGAATGAATCCTGAAATAAATACACCAATTAGCACAAACGGAAGTGCCTCGATTAATATTGAGATAAAAATTGTATTCATTTGCAGGAATGCTTTCGGTAATTGAAACAATTCCATGATGTATTTCCTCCAACTTTTCTTTAACAATATGTAATTTTAACCCCATTTTATTAATTGGACAAGGCTTATACGGAATTCATAACCTTCATACACATTACATTTCACATGTTATATTCTATTCCAAAATTGAGATTTCATAGCAAAAAAGCTGCTCTAGCGTAGTTTTACAACTATGCTAGAGCAGCTTTTTTATTGTTAAAAGTAACGTTTCTTCCAAAAAACAAATGCCAATGTGAACGATAAAGTTACACATATGATGAGTACAATTACAAAACCATACGCTTCACCTTCAAATGGAACCTTTACGTTCATTCCAAAGAAACTAGAAACCATTGTTGGTAAAGATAAAATAATTGTAATAGACGTTAACAATTTCATAACACTATTTAAATTATTTGATATAACGGAACTAAATGTATTCATCATTCCACTTAAAATGTGACTATATATTTCCGCCATTTCAATAGCCTGTTTATTTTCAATTAATACATCTTCTAATAGATCTTGATCGTCTTCATACATTTTTAAAAATGTACTGTTTCGCATTAATTTTTGAATTACAATTTTATTAGCCTTTAATGATGTTGTAAAGTAAACTAAACTTTTTTCAAGGCCTAACAATGTAAAAATTTCTTTGTTTTTCATTGATTTATTTAATTGGTGCTCTAAATCGATTGTTTTTCGATTTATTTGCTTTAAGTATCTTAAATAATAAGTAGAAATCGTATATAAGAGCTGCAGTGCAAAGCGTGTCTTTTTAAACGTATAAAATTCTTTAATACGTTGATTAATAAAACGTTCAAAAATTGGATTCTCTTCTAAGCAAATTGTAACGAAACAATCTGGCATTACAATCATACCTATTGGAATCGTGTCATAAATCGAATTCCCCTCTTCATCATGCCTAACTGTCGGAATATCGACGATGATTAAGGTATTATTGTCTTCCTTTTCAATACGAGAGCGTTCTTCATCATCCAAAGGGTCTTTAATGAAATCTAAGTCTACATTTAAAGTTTGTACTAAATACTGAATTTCTTCTTCAGTTGGATGAAGTACATTAATCCAGCAACCCTTTTGCATTTCCTCAATCTCTTGTAGTTTTCCGTTTCGGTCTGTTAAATACATATTTAACATACTATCACCCCGATTCTTTTTACATGTAGGAATCTACCTCTCTTACATAACAGTTTTTGAACCGCCATTCTCAGCATATGAAACATACGTTTAAATTTCAATAGAAAAATTATTTTGAAAACGCTTTTACGTGAAAAATATTATAAACGTAGAAAAAGACAGAGGATTCTCTGCCTTAAAAAGCTTATGTTGCTTTTATAACATATTTAGAAAGCATCCACAAGTTAAAACCAACTGAAATCGTATAGCCAGCGTAAGTTGAAATGATAAAACTTACATAATCGAAATACGGAAGCAATACAATATTTAATATTATCTTTACAATAATTCCGATTACTAAACCTAATACTGTTTTCTGTTGTTGATTGATTCCTTGCAGCATGGCAGCCGTTACAGTAAAGAGTGAAAATAGTATACACGCAGGAGCATAATATTGTAGAATAACACTCCCTATCTCCGGATCATTCCCAGTGCTAAACAAAAGCGTATATATTGGTTTTGCTAATACCATCATTCCAATCGCCGCTGGTACCGTAATCCCTACTACTAATAGATTCGTCTTTGTAAAATGTTTATATAGTAACTTCGTATTCCCTGCTGTATAAGCTTTCGTCATCTCTGGAACGAGAGACATACTAAAAGCAGTCGCAACTGAAACTGGGATAAGTACAACCATTTGAACAAGACCAATAATCGCATTGATTTTTTCCGCTTCTCCTTGCATATATCCAATTTGTATAAGTAGTTTATTAATTGTAAATGTATCTATAGTCTGATACAAAGGAATAGCTAAACCAACCACGACGAAAGGAATAGAATATGTAAAGAGCTCCTTATACAACGAGAAGAAAGATTTCGTCGTTTGCGGTATACTTGCCATCTCTTTTTTCTTTAAATGCCTTCTCCTTCTTACATAATACGCAGTTAAAACAGTTAATCCACCTATTGCTCCCATGAAAGCACCAAACGTTGAAATACCAACTGCTAGCGATACAGAAGCTTTTAAAACATATAATACGACAAAACTTCCTATCAATATAGTTAAGACCCGAAAGAATTGCTCTACAACTACACTTAATGCAGAAGGGCCCATCGACTGAAATCCTTGAAAGAAGCCTCTTAATAAACTCATTACTGGTACAAGTATTAACGCAAAACTTACAATTTGAATGTTAGTAGCGACAGCAGTTACACTATTCCCCGTTTGATCACTTCCATCAACTACAAGTTCAGCTAAATGCGGGGCTAATACATACAGTGTGACACACGATACAACTCCCATTATTAACATAAAAACGATACCACTCTTTAGTACTCTTTTAACTGTATGATAATCATTTAGTTGATCATATTTTGATACCATCTTTGAAACAGCGAGCGGTAACCCCATCGTCGCTATACTCAGCATAATCGTATAAGGACGATATGCATACGTGTATAGAACGTACCCACTCGTACCAACCATTGCTGTAAATGGTATAATATATATAAACCCTAACATTTTAGATATCATCGTTGCCATCGTTAAAAATATCGTTCCACGTATAAACGGTGACCCTTTCATCACATTCCTCCGCTACGCTTTATTATTACACATTATGGACAACTCCTTTTGTTTAGAACCGAAACAAATAAAAAAGCCAATGAATCATCATTGACTTTAACGTGTTGTTTTTTTCTTTTTCAAATACTTTAAACCGAAGTATAGTGCAATAAAGAGCACAGCTCCTATAATTATGTAATGTGTGTAATCAGATGCATACTCTTTAATATGACGCCAATTCCCACCAAGTTTTTCACCTAAGTATATAAATAGAATTGACCACGGAATAATCGCTACAACCGTATAAAGTGTAAATAGTTTTAATGGCATCTTAGCTAGTCCTGCTGGAATAGAGATCGCATGACGTACTACTGGAATAAAGCGTGCAGAAAATATTACGCCTGCTCCGTAACGTTTAAACCAACCTTCCGCTATGTCTAAATGGTGTTTATTAATAAGTAGATATTTCCCATATTTCTCTACAACCGGACGCCCTCCGTAGTATCCAAGCCAGTATAAAAAGATTTGCGCTAAAGTACCACCAATCGTTCCGGCGATAACTGCCCCCACAAAACTAATTTTACCATCCGCTACTAAAAAGCCAGCATACGAAAGTACAATTTCACTTGGGATTACTTCAATCATTAAAGCAAGAGCTACTCCAAAGTACCCTAAGCTTGCAAAAAATTGCAATAACTGATCTATTATATTTGCTAACATGTTCTTTTCTATCTCCTTTTTTCTTCACATACCATCCCATTATCACATAAAGATTGCAATCTGCCAATATCTTCATTTTAACAATATGTACAATTCAAGCAGCATTAATCTATTATTTTTTCTTTCTGTGGGTCTTTCATATAAGCAAACATTTCTTTAATTTGCTCTTCTGTATTTCTAGCAATTGATAAATCCGGCAATTCATCTTCACCAAAAAACTCTATTTCTTCTGTTTCAATACTAACCTTCTTTTCCCCACCAACAATATTACAGCCAATAAAAATTTTATATACATGCGTTGCTGAAGGCGATGGTTGATGCTTTTCTTTATCAAATATAGCTAGTAACTTAAAATGATCTACTTCATATCCTGTCTCTTCGAAAACCTCTTTTGCTGCTACTTCTGTTGGCGTATAACCAACATCAGCCCATCCACCTGGCAACGCCCATTTCCCATCACTTTTTTCCTTCACAAATAATAGTTTTTCATTTTGACAAACAACTGCTCGTATATCAACTTTTGGTGTTTGATAGCCTGTCTCACTTGCAAATAGTTTCGCTACTACTTCCCAATCTGTTTTTGTGTAATGTGACATCATCGAAATCGAAATGTCTCGTAATTGTTGGAAACGTTCTATATCGTACACATCTTTAGAATACGTTAAACCCGCTTGGGCTATAGATTGTATTTGTTTTACCCAATCAATCCATTTAATCGTCATCTCTACACAACCCCATTCTCTATCAAATACATATCATTTCACTTTTTTGGTACACCTTTATTATACAAAAAAAGAGATTGATAATGTTCCAATCTCTTTCAAAATTAATCCAATTCATGTAAGTGGTCTTGTATATACTTCCTTCTTTTATTTATATATTCATAAATCATATCAGCCTCTTGATCAAACATTTCTAATTTTTCTTTCATATATGGATCTTGTAGTAAATATGGACGAATCAATTCACACAACCCTTCTACTTTCGGCCTCATAAACGAAACTGTAAATTGGTCTTCTAATATTTCTTCTAAAATACTTCGATACTGCTTTCTAAATACAGGTATGTCTAACAATCTTGCACTTAACGTGTTATACCCTTGAATGCGAATATATTCATGATTAAGCGGTCTCCCTTGTACATCTCGCCCCCAAGTTGCATCATAATCCCACGGTATAACTTCAAATAAATTTGTCTCATCGTTATGATATAGTGCATAGTTATGAACGAAACCGTCAAAGTTTTGCGTGAAAATTACTCCAGCTAACCATCGTAAATATTTATCTACATGTAGAAACTTCCCAATTTCTTTTTCATAATCTTCCCTCGACAAAGTATTCGCTTGAAATACAAATTCACTTAGTTGTTCTTCACTATTTTTATTTGAATATTTAAATTCATAACCCGCAAAGAGCTCTGTCTTAACATCTTTATCTCGCTCACTCATTAATGAAAAATTCGCATCATCATCTATCGCATAATAAATAGAACCACTCGGTAATCCTCTATTTTTCAAAAAGTTTTCATCAACTGACTCTAACTGTAAATATACACCTTGAATTTGACCATTGATTTTTATAAATACATGTTGTGATTTTGGCGAAAGTACACCAATATCATGAAAAAAATCTAAAGATAATTTATTTCGTATGAGTGACGGATCCATAAACTCAGAATTCAAATGAAACTCTTTCGCGCCTTGAAATTTTTTCGGTTTATAAAACACAACATGATAAGACTTTTTCTCAAATTCGCGAATATGAGCACCCCGGTATACGATATCAATGTCATACTTCTTTTTTCCATAAGTTAATTTTGCTGGTACTGGACTATCTGACCAAATATCTTTTTTTAATTCCACTAAGTACATTGGATGAACAAAAAAATCATATGAAGGCAGCATGTTTTCTCATCCCTTCTCAGTTCTCTTCCTTCAATGTATGCGCCTTGTCTTGTCCATACATCCGCTATCATCTATTTATATAAAATTACACTCTTGTCCTGTTCAGAACGTCGTCATATCTCATATCATGTTAAGGAAAAAGAATACCTTTTCACTTTAATACATGATAAGGAGGATTTCTATGAAACGTGATATTAGAAAAGCTGTTGAAGAAATCAAAAGTGCTGGGATGGAGGATTTCTTACATCAAGATCCAAGTACTTTTGAGTGCGATGATGATAAATTCTCTCATCATAAATGTACTACAGGATGTAAATGCACTACAGGAGGTAGATGTACTACAGGAGGTAGATGTCCAAGAACAAGATGTACTCGCGTGAAACATTGTACTTTCGTTACAAAATGTACGCACGTAAAAAAATGGACATTTGTTACGAAATGTACTCGTGTTCGTGTTCAAAAATGGACATTCGTTACGAAAGTAACGCGTAGAAAAGAATGCGTTTTAGTTACAAAACGTACTCGTAGAAAACATTGTACTTTCGTTACAAAATGCATACGCTTTGAAAAGAAATTTTTCTGGACAAAACGAAGTTTCTGTAAAAAATGCGAATTCTTCCCTCACGGCCACGGTCACTCTTGCGATGATTCATGTGATCATGGTAGAGACTGTCACGATGATGGACACAAATGGAATGATTGCAAAGGCGGACATAAATTCCCATCTTGCAAAAATAAGAAATTCGACCACTTCTGGTATAAAAAACGTAATTGTTAGTTTTTTATGCCTACAAAAAAAGGCCGTTTTGCGGCCTTTTTTACGTTTATTGAAAATGACTTATATCTGCAAATTGTTTTACTTCACCACAATCTTCATCAAACTCAATCACACTAAGACTAGCGCTGTGCATAAACGGATCATCCCATACATTTGCAATTTCAATACCCGCAAAATGTCCTACGAGTAATTTTGCTGCTGCCGCATGAGAAACAATCAATATATTCTCTCCTTTATGTTTTTCTAAAAGAAGCTGCATCCCCTCAATTACTCTTTTATGAACAGCCTCAAAATTTTCTCCTGATGTTGACTGAAAAAGATGTGGCTCATACCAAAACAATTGTATTTCTTCTGGGTATTGCTTTTCTATCTCATCGATTGTTTGTCCTTCCCATATACCCATGTTAATTTCATAAAAATGCTCATCCGCTATTATCGGTATATCACGTTCGCCCTTTATTAACTTTGCAGTATGAAGTGTTCTTTCACTCGGACTACTATAGATTGCATTGATAGCTAAATCTTTCATTCGGTCACCTAATTGTTTCGCTTGTAACATACCATTTTCAGTTAAAGCTGAATTTTTACGTCCTTGCATTCGCTTCGCTACATTCCATTCTGTTTCACCGTGCCTTGTTACATATACAGTTGTTTTCATTTCTCATTCCCCTTTATCAATTTGGTCTTAATTCCCATGGTTCTATTTGCCCTACAATCCATTCATTGCAATTACTTTCAATCCCATTAATTACTCCATCTGATATTTCTTGATGAGTAAGCCATCTTCCGTATGTATCTTCTAAAATAAAACCTAATATAATTCTATGATACAGGCAAAGCGTACCACCTATTTTCTCTGCAGTCATACGCGATGCTTTACTGCCTAAAATATGAAATAGACTGTATGTTTCAGACGAAAATTCTATCTCCTTACAAATGAGTGATAACGCATACTTTGCACTTGAATGTATCCATGCGACAACTAATGTTATGGGACCATTTTTCTCAATTGTACCTTTAATAGCTATCTTTACATCGTCATTATTATAATAATCTAACGGAAGGCATGTGATATTTTCTGGTGCAGAACTTGCTCGCTTCACATGTTCTAATTTCACTTCATCTCGTCCGATAATAGAAACATGGAATCCTTGCTCACAAAGCCACATAGAAACTTTCTTTAACATCCCTGTTCCCCCGATTACAAGTGCATGCAAATACTCTTCCTCCCTAGTAAAATGTCATATGTGGTTTTTCTTCCCTATAATAATTTAGACGGTCTTGCAGTGTCCCTGAATGAAACTCGAACTTGTGACCGTCAGGATCAACAAAATATATAGACTCACAATCTCTCACATTACGTTCTCTTCCTTGTAAAATATGAACATTATTTTCTTCTAACCGATGTAACAAGCGTTCAAAATCTTTTTGTTCAACAGAAAATGCGAGGTGCGTATAAGATTGATGAATCTCCTTTCTTGGAATATGTGCCTCTTCGTTCAGTGCTATCCATACTCCACATATATTGAAATATGCAAGCTTTCTCCCTTTAACTAATAGTTCTCCTTCTAGCACTCTTTCATAAAACAGAATAGCGTTTTCTAAATTTGATACTGAAAAACAAAGATGATTGATTCCTTTCAACACTCCACGTTCCTCCTTAAACAAATAAAAGATGAGCGAAAATTCACTCATCTTTTATTATACTATTTCTTTGTAATATATGCCCATTTATAACTGAAGTCGCCACCGAACGTATGGTTAGCAATACCATTTACATACGTCTTCTCTAAGTAAGCTGTACTTTGTTGGTACGTAGGAGAGATTGCAACATCTTGACCAATTAAGATTTTTTCAGCTTCTGCAAGTGCTTTCCAGCGTGCTGCGTCATCTTTTAGTAGTTCTCCTTTTGATTTCGCTACTAAATCATCATACTTCGGATTTGAATAATCCATTTCATTAAATGAGCTTCCAGTAACGAACATATCAATATATGTCATTGGGTCTGGATAATCTGGACTCCATGCAGATAATGAGAATTCATATTGAAATTTCTTTTCTAAATCTAACTTCTGCTTATATGGTTGTTGCTTCAAATTCACTTTAATACCAGGTAAGTTTTTCTCTAATTCTTCTTTAATAAAGTCGCCCACTTTTTTACGACTACCGTTATCATCATTTAGTAATTCTACTGTAATTGTATCTTGACCAAGTTCTTTCTTCGCTTCTTCCCACAGTTTTTTTGCTTTCGCAGCATTATCTTTACTGTCACGGAAATTTTTATTTACAGTACGGAAGTCTTTTCCATCTGGTCCTGTCGTAAACTTTTCAGGTACTAAGAAATACGCTGGCAATGATCCATCATTCAAAATTACATCCGCAATTCCTTTTTTATCGTACGCTAAATCAATCGCCTCACGAACCTTTTGATTTTTAAACGTTGCATTTTTTTGATTAAAACGTAGGAAATACATACGTGGGTCTAGCTTCGTTTTAAATTCATCTGGTTTATTCTTTTTATATTTGTCTACAAACTCAGAACTTAAAATGACACGGTCTGCTTGATCACTATCATATAAATTTACCCCAGTACTTGTCTCTTTTACTATACCCACATTAATTTCTTGTAATTTTACAGCATCTTTATCCCAATAATTTGGGTTTTTCTTTAACTGGTAACTTTGTTCATGTTTCCATTCACTCATTGTAAATGGTCCATTGTACAATAATTTATCTGCTTCTAATCCGTATTTATCCCCTTGTTCTTTTACATACTTTTCATTTAATGGGAAGAATGTAGGGAACGAAGTAAGCTCAAGGAAATAAGGTGCTGGTTGCTCTAATTCTACTACCAACGTTTTATCATCCTTCGCTTTAACACCTAATTGATCCGACGGTACTTCTCCTTTATTTACTTTCTGTGCATTTTTCACATCAAATAAAATAAATGCATATTCTGCTGCTATTGCTTTATCTAATGTACGTTGCCATGCATATACAAAATCTTGCGCTCGAACTGGATCACCATTTGACCATTTTGCATCACGTAATTCAAATGTATATGTCTTTTTATCTTCACTAATCTTCACGTCTTTGGCCATACCTGGAGTTGGTTTATTATCTTTATCTAGACGATATAATCCTTCCATTGCATTTACAAATACACGGAAAGATACAGAATCTGTTGATTTAGATGTATCCATTGAAGGAATTTCAGCTGTTTCTAGCAAATTTAAAACTTGTTTATCTGCCATTCCCTTACTTGATTCTTTCTTCGTTGTCGAAGCCTTCTCCCCATTCCCACATCCCGCAACCAGTACACTAGTCGATAACACAAGTGCAGCAATTGTTGTTGTCTTTCTCTTCATTCTTCCTTCCCCCAATCTATATGTATAAGTTAAAACTTGTATAATATATTTTATTATACAAAAGATTCTGATTATTTTAAATATTTATTTTCATAAAAAGAAAAAAAGCGGTCAGAAATTGCTTTCCCTCCGCTTTGTTGAATAGCATTTACTTGTAAGCCATCCTCTATATCAAATGGATTTTGAACTTTAAATATTTCCTCCATTATCTTCAAAAATTCTTCTTCATTTTTAGATTCACCGTTAATCGTAAGTGAATATGGTTCCACTTCTCCCAATTTATAATCAACAATAAATTGAATTGTCACCTTTTTCCTCGGCATTTCAGGACTCTCCCCCTGAAATTCTACTAATTCTAATCCCTCTGTTCCACGATAGTATATCCATCCTGAATTTTGAAAATAATTTTCGAACGATTCACCAATTGAAAAGACTGGATATTCATAAAGCGAGCTTGTACGAACTTTTTGAATAATATCCCGATCAGTTGGGAAAAAGAAATGACTGAACAAAATACTAGCAACTGCTAACATTGTAACGATCGTTGCTCCCATTTTACTCGTTCCTCCACTATCACGAATGAGATAATTTTCAACCGATTCATCTTTAATTTCACGTGCCTTTATGCGGTATATACGTCTTTCTGCAAATTGATAATATAATCCATTCGCAAAAATCCCTAGCCCGAATAAGATAAAAACGAGTAATAAAAACGTGAGAGGCACCATATTAATGATTGGCAATGCTACGTTGAAGCCCATATAATATGAAAACGCATCACACACTACTAATAAAAGTATAAATAGTGCAGCAGGTAAATAATACTTACGATAGCCAAGCCAACCTACATTAAAAATAGCAGCCCAACCATTCCAGCTCCATTTTGCAATTCGCTTATTTTCAAGCTCCCATTTTTTTTTGTAGTACGGATATTGTCTCCCTACATATTCTTCTAATTCTTTGTCTATTAGCGAGCTTCCTTCACCTTGTTTATTATGCAGTTTTTGCTGACAGTTTGCACAATTTAACTGTTCATTCGCACAAGGTTGCCCACAATTTATACATTCCAAAACAATCCCTCTTTCCATTCATACTTCATTTCAAAATACCTTCGTGTTTTAACAGCCACTCTTTCCTCCATAAACCACCCGCATACCCTACAAGCTTTCCACTCTTTCCTATTACACGGTGACACGGAACGATAATTGAAATGGGATTACGACTGTTTGCTCCTCCTATT
This sequence comes from Bacillus cereus group sp. N24, assembly GCF_016483345.1. Taxonomy (NCBI): domain Bacteria; kingdom Bacillati; phylum Bacillota; class Bacilli; order Caryophanales; family Bacillaceae; genus Bacillus; species Bacillus cereus group sp. N24. The sequence goes on along the minus strand of NZ_JAEHCA010000004.1, from coordinate 56,679 downwards.
GCTCGTACAGCTTTCGTATTACCAACCTTCTCCGCAATATGTAAATATGAAGCACTTACGCCATAAGGAATAGTGTAGAGCGCATCCCATACATTTTTTTGAAATGACGTTCCCTCTGCAGACAGTGGTACAGTAAACGCTTTTCTTTTTCCTTTAAAATATTCATCTAGCTCATTTATACATTGATCTATCATTTCATTTGTATTTTCTTCTTGTCGTTCATCAACAAATATAACAGACGTAATTCCTTCTTCGTTCGCTGTAATTTCTAGCAAACCTAATTCACTTTCATAATAAGCCTGGTACATATGTCATCCTCCAATTCAGTTCATATTAGTCATTGTAACACGAATAGACAAAATTTTTCGTATAAGCGTTTTATTAGAGAAACAAAAAAGAGAATGGTAAAATATAAGAAAATTCAATCAAGGAGGCTATTTGATGCATTCCAAACTTTTTTCACCCTACACAATTAAGGATGTTACACTAAAAAACCGTATCGTCATGTCGCCTATGTGTATGTATTCTTCGGAAAATGAAGATGGAAAAGTTACGAATTTCCACCTCGTTCATTATGGAACTAGGGCTGCCGGTCAAGTCGGTTTAGTTATGATTGAAGCAACAGCTGTGTTACCTGAAGGTCGCATTTCTAACAAAGATTTAGGTATTTGGGACGACAGTCTAATTGAAGGATTACATACAACGACAACTTTTATACATGATAATGGTGCAAAAGCTGCCATTCAACTCGCTCACGCCGGAAGAAAAGCTGAGTTAGAAACAGATGCGTTAGCACCTTCAGCAATTCCATTTAATGAAACAATGAAAATACCACTGGAAATGAGTAAAGAGCAAATTAAAGACACCGCACTAGCTTTTCAAAAGGCTGCACTGCGTTCAAAACAAGCTGGATTTGACGTTATTGAAATACACGGCGCTCACGGTTATCTAATTAACGAATTTCTTTCTCCACTTTCCAATAAACGAACGGATGAATATGGCGGCTCATCTGAAAACCGCTATCGTTTCTTACGTGAAATCATCGAATCTATAAATGAAGTTTGGGACGGACCGTTATTTGTTCGTATTTCAGCAAATGATTATCATCCTGACGGACTAACCGTTCAAGATTACGTTCAGTATTCAAAATGGATGAAAGTACAAGGAGTAGATTTAATCGATTGTAGTTCTGGTGCAGTTGTACCGGCACATATTGATGTTTATCCTGGTTACCAAGTACAATATGCTAAACATATTAAAGAACATGCTAACATTGCAACTGGGGCAGTTGGATTGATTACGACTGGGGCACAGGCAGAGCAAATATTAAATAATAACGAAGCAGATTTAATTTTTATCGGACGTGAGTTACTTCGCAATCCGTACTTCCCAAGAATAGCCGCAAATGAACTTGGTTTTGAATTGCAAGAACCGTATCAATATAAGCGGGCTCCTGGGAAAATCAATATGAATAAATAAAACCGAGAAGCCATTCTTCTCGGTTTTATTTATTCTATCGTTGTAATTTCATTTGAATTATAAATGTGGAGACCAGATTCTTCTCGCAGCGCAGTTATATACATCCCTTTCGCCACATCTTTAGCTGAAATTGGTTTATACTTTTTGAAAGCCCCTTTAAATATAAAAGGAATAATTCGAGTTAACTTTTCAGCCATTCGTTCACCAAAACGAAACTCTTGTCGATTTCCAACTAATAGAGACGGCCTAAAAATATGAATACCACCAATCACTAACTTTTGCAATTCCTCTTCCATTTTCCCTTTTACTTGTGAATAAAAGAAAAATGATTTAGGATTTGCTCCCATCGAAGACACAACAAGGAAGTTTTGCACCCCTTGCTTTTCAGCTAAACAAGCAGCTCGTAACGTATATTCATAATCTACTTTTTTGAAATTCGCCTTTGTTTTTGCTTTTTTTATTGTTGTTCCTAGACAACTAAAAACATCATCTACTGCAAAAAATTCTTTATATTCTTCTAATGCCGAATAATCTACTTTCTTCTGCTGTAACTTCTCATGTTGCCATTGCATTGGTTCTCTTACAAAAATAGTAACCGAATCGTAGTAATCTGATTCAAGTAATAGACGCGTTATCTCTTGTCCAACTAAACCACTTGCACCAAGTACTAACGCTGTTCGCTTATTCATATATGCATATACCTCTTATTTTACTTTTCTCTCCTTCAGTGACATGCAACTTTTAGGAGTTTCCTTCTTTTTATTTTACCATAAGTAAAGCACTATGCGTATGCATAGTGCTTTACTTACTCTTTTTTCTTTTCTTTCTCTGGTAATTTCGTTATCGTTGATGCATTCCCTAAATTACTTATTAAGCGTCTTAAAAAGATTAAAACGAAAGATAATGGCAATACTACCGCTAATATCAATAAGATAGCTTCCATTAAATATCCCAAGCGCTCATCCCCCTCTTCACCTTCCTTTCAAATATATGAAAGCAGCGTTGTCACATATGCATGCATTCACAAAAATAATACATCTATATTTGACAACTTTATAACAAAATCAAATCGTAATGATTATTATTTATTGCAACTTTATGAAAGATGTATTATACTAAGTTCGCAAACTAAAACGTAATTATTCCGTTTTGTATTAAAATGATATTTTTCTTCTATAATTGAAGATATATCCGTAAAAAAAGAAAAGAGGAGAACTTCATGCCTAAAAGATTGACTATATTTTCATTCTTACTTATTTTCACTTTAATTTTTACTGGCTGCTCAAATAAAAAAGAAGGTACTGCCAAGAAAGATGGAAAGCTAACTGTTTATACAACTATCTTCCCTCTTGCAGATTTCGCAAAAAAAATTGGTGGCGACTATGTAACAGTAGAAGCAATTTACCCTCCTGGTGCCGATTCACATACATTTGAACCGAGTCAAAAACAAACAGTACAAGTTGCAAAAGCCGATTTATTCGTTTATAACGGTGCTGAATTAGAACCATTTGCTGAGAAGATGGAAAAAACATTACAAAAAGAAAATGTTAAAATTGTAAATGCATCAAAAGGAATTAAACTTCGTGCTTCTTCTGAAGAAGAACATCACGATCACGGAGATGGTCATAAAGAAGATGATCACCATCATGATAAAGACCCGCATGTTTGGATAGACCCTACTCTTGCGATGAAACAAGCTGAAAAAATCAAAAATGCTCTTGTGGAATTACAACCTGACCATAAACAAGAATTCGAGAAAAACTTTGCAGCACTTCAAACTAAATTTACCGATTTAGACGATCAATTTAAAGCTGCTGTAGCAAATGCGAAAACGAAAGAAATTTTAGTTTCTCATGCTGCTTATGGTTATTGGGAACAACGCTATGGTTTAAAACAGATTCCTATCGCCGGAATTTCAGCTTCTGATGAGCCATCTCAAAAAGAGCTTGCTGACATTACAAAAACAGTAAAAGAACACGGTCTAAAATATATTTTATTTGAAACTTTCTCTACGCCAAAAGTCGCATCAGTTATTCAAAAAGAAACTGGTACAACAGTTTTACGCTTAAATCACCTTGCTACTATTTCTGAAGATGATGCGAAAAATAATAAAGATTACTTTACTTTAATGGAAGAAAACGTAAACACATTGAAAGAAGCAACAAACTAATTTACTATATTTTCTAAGCAGCTGAATCTATTGTTCAGCTGCTTTTTTATGTATGTATCCTTGACTTGACCAAAATAACAAGTAAAATTATCCATATTAGCTTTAAGCTATACTCTTTTAGAAGGTGAGTTGGAATTATGAATCTTCACATTTGTGAAGTAACAGCAAAAAATTGGCGTTCAGTAGCTGCTTTAAACGTCGCAAAAAACCAGCAGCAATTTATTGAAAGTAATGCGTTTTCTTTAGCAGAATCATTATATGAAGGAAACGGGACGTCAGTAGGTTTATATGATGGAGAAATACTTGTTGGATACGCAATGTACGGTTGGTATTCAAAAAAACACGAAAGCATCTGGTTAGATCGTTTTATGATTGACCAACAATATCAAGGAAAAGGTTACGCAAAACGTTTCCTTCGCTTACTCATTCAATTTTTACAACAACAATTTACATGTAAAATAATTTACTTAAGTTTACATCCGAACAACAAACTTGCCATGGGCCTATATGAATCATTTGGTTTCCATTTAAACGGGGATATTGATGATGAGGGTCCAGTTGTAGGTGTTGTAATGGAGTTACTAATAAACGAAAACACAAGCCTGTGAAAACAGGCTTGTTATTATATATTTATCAATGTTATTTTCTATTTTCCGTTTCTTTCCCTTATGTGTTTCGTTATTGAAATCTAGTACAATCTCAATAGAATGCTCATAAAAAAATAAGCCTGCAGTTGACACAGACTTATTTCACACACTCCCCAAAATGTTCTTGGAACCATTCTTTATTAATATCTTTACCGATAAATACGACTTCACTTACTCGCTTTTCACCCTCTTGCCACTCTCTATCATACGAAGCAGCAAATAATGTATGTACACCTTGGAACACGATACGTTTATCTACTCCATCGATAGATAAAATCCCTTTATAACGATATAAATACTCCCCTAGCTCTTGCACGACAGCTGACATCCACTCATTTAGTTTTTGTAAATCTAACGGACGCTCTTCACGTAGTACAAATGATTTTACACCTTCTAAATGATTATGCTCTTTATGAGGATAAATTTGTAACGTATCTTTCGTTTTAAACGTTTGAATTTGTAATAATGATGGTATATCTACCTCACAGTTAGTTGCCTCGATTAACTTTGCAGTGAGGTTAATACCTTGCAGTTCATGCAAAAGATTTTCCTTTTCACTTTCTTCAATTAAATCTAATTTATTCACCAACACTACATCAGCAAATGCAATTTGTTCCTTTGCTTCTAGTCCCTTTTCAAAATGTTTATGTATATGGTAACTATCTACTACCGTTACAACGCCATTAATTTGGTATGCAGATTGAATAACAGGATCTAAAAAGAATGTTTGAATAATCGGGCCTGGATTTGCAAGACCTGTTGTTTCAATTACTAAGCCTTCAAAGTCCATTTTCCCTTCTGCTTTTACGTCCAGTAATTGTTTTAACGCAACGAGTAAATCTTCACGTACAGTACAGCATAGACAACCGTTAGTCATTTCCATAATTTCTTCTTCAACATTCATAATCAACTGATTATCGATACCAATTTGTCCTATTTCATTTACAATCACCGCTAATTTCTTACCGTGATTTTCTGATAAAATACGATTTAATAAAGTCGTTTTCCCTGATCCAAGAAAACCAGTTAATATTGTTACTGGAATCATCCCTTACATCTCCTTATAGCTATATGTGTCTACATTATAGCATATAGAGAAAATCGTTTTTGTAGCAAAACATATTTATTGTTTGTACGCTCCTCAAACTATATAATAATATGTAGTAAGAAAGCCTTTTCAAAATAATAACCATACATCAAGGGGGTACTTATAATGGAACGAGTTCAAATGGCCGAAACACTAGAATTTTCTCGTATTATTCAAGGATTTTGGCGTTTAGCAGAATGGAATATGACGAAACAAGAGTTACTTTCTTTCATTGAAGAATGCATGGATATGGGGATTACTACTTTCGATCACGCTGATATTTATGGCGGATATACGTGTGAAGGGCTGTTTGGAGAAGCTTTACAACTAAAGCCTTCCTTACGAGAAAACATGCAAATTGTTACCAAGTGTGGAATCGCTCCCCCATCACCGAAATTTCCAGAGCGATATGTTGCTCACTACAATACAAGTACTGAACATATCATAAAGAGCGCGGAGGATTCATTACAAAACTTACATACAGATTATATTGATGTATTACTCATCCATCGTCCTGATCCATTTATGGATCCAAATGAAGTGGCAGAAGCGTTCTCACGCTTAAAACAAGAAGGAAAGGTTCGTCACTTCGGTGTATCTAACTTTTTACCTTCACAGTTTCAAATGTTAAGTTCATATTTAGATTTCCCGCTCATTACAAATCAAATCGAGGTATCTGCGCTGCAGCTTGAGCACTTTGAAAAAGGTACGATTAATTTATGCCAAGAAAAACGAATCAATCCAATGATTTGGTCACCTCTTGCTGGTGGCGAAATCTTTACCGGTCAAACTGAACGTGCAGTACGTGTACGTGAAACTGTACAAAAAGTTGCTAATGAGCTCGGTGTTACTAGCATCGATACGGTTATGTATGCATGGCTACTTGCTCATCCAGCTAACATGATGCCAATCGTTGGCTCTGGGAAATTAGATCGTGTAAAAACGGCCGCTCTTGCTACAAAAGTTAACTTAGATCGTCAACAATGGTTTACAATTTTTGAAAGCTCTAACGGTCATCCTGTACCATAATATGAAAAAGAAGAGCTGTTTCTTTACAGCTCTTCTTTTTCATATGTATTTCTCGTCATTGCAAATACACACATATCCCTTAATCCATTTTCATCTACCGCAACACTGGCACTTTCTAAAATACCCTCTAATTTAAAACCTAATTTCTCAGGTATCGCTCTACTCTTTTTATTTAGAGCATCACAACGAATTTCTACGCGGTTTGCTTTCAGTTCAGAAAAAGCATAATCCGTTATACCTTTCGCAGCCTCTACCATATAGCCTTTTCCACTAAATCTCGAATCAATCCAATATCCGATTTCAAATTGAGGTATATCCCAATTAATACGATGTAATCCGGCAGATGCAATAAATTCACCTGTTTCTTTCGAAAATACTAGTAACCTTAAATCCTCACGTTGCAAAAATTGAATATGTGATTTTCTAATACTTTCTTCTACTTCTTGCTCTGTTTGCTCTTTTTGTGCAAACACCATCCAAGGTTTTAGTTCTTGTATTGAAGCTTGAATTGCACCGTATACAACTTTACCATCTCCCGGTTTCGGCATTCGAATAAAAAGCCTGTCAGTATAAAATTCAGAAGGAAAATCGAATAATAACGGATTCACTGTAAACACTCCCTATTTTTCTTTTATATATAATAATATCCATCTCAAGTTATATAGTAAAGAATTTTCTGAATTAAAACTTTTTACTCATTCACTTCCACCGCTACACGAACTCCAGACTCAATCGCACCTTGAATCCATCCGTGATATAACGTTGTATGATCTCCAGCAAAGAATATTTTCCCCTCTGGCTTTACAATCGCTGGTTGTAGCTCAGATTCTTGACCGGCTTGAAAAAGAGCAAATCCTCCAAGTGCATATGGATCCAATGTCCAACTTTTTGATATTCCAGACATAAATTCATCATATACTTGACCACCTAATATCGTTGCTAAGTTGTGTAATGTGTAATAAATACGATCACCCTTCGATAACCCATCCCATAGCAACGCATCATAAGACCATGTATAGCTTCCTAACATCATAGCTGGTCCTTTCTGTCCAATTCCATGGCTTGGATAATAGGCGTAACGAATTGGCAAATCTGTTATAATTCTGCCACCTAATTGCCCTTGTTCTTCCCAAAATCGACTTTTAAATTGAATGCCTATTTTCGTCGCAGGCATATAATGCAATTCACGAATTGCTTTCCACTTTTCATGAGATATAGAGTCAAATGGATCTACTTCCACAAAACGCATTGTCGAAAACGGAATTGTAACAATAACTAAATCCCCTGTAATACTACTATATTCAAAAGTTTCCTCGTTTCGATAGAAAGCCGTCACACCGTTATCGTGTTGATGTAGCTTCATTAATTTTTGATTATAAATAATATTTTCTTCTAATTGCGGTAAAAAAGATTTTGGTAATCTATCGTTTCCACCTATTATTTCACAAAATCCGCTCTCCTCTTGCATAATGTATAAAAAACGTAACGTCTCAACGAATGACCTTTCTAAAAAACCTTCTAAATCTAATAAAACACCAATCATCTCAATCGTTATTGGTGAAAAATACGTATTATATTGATAAGGATGGTACTTTAAAAATTGTCCTGTAGAGTATCTTCCAAAATCCTTTACTACAACATCCCAATTTTTCTCTGGGTTCTTTTTTATAAAATTTATAATGGGCTGTACCGCTAACAATAATAGTTCCTCAGACGTTTTCCCAACTTCATTCATTTCCACAGGATATCTTAAAATACTTGGATCTTTTTCATATTGTTTTAATGTCGTTTTCCGACCATTTACGTAGATGATATCTGTCTCATTCCTATTAATAAAAGGACTCACCTGTAACCCAAACTTTCTTATATATGCCATCGTTAACGTGTGCGAATATGGAATTCTCATCGCCCCAACATCTAAATATAATCCGGTATCTTCCATTCTAACTGTCTCTATGCGGCCGCCTACACGATTGTTTGCTTCAAAAATCTTCACTTCATGTCCTGCAGCCTTTAATAAAGATGCCGAAACTAATCCAGCCATGCCTGCCCCTACTACAATAATTTGTTTCGGACGTGTCGTCTTATTCAATCCCTTATTTATAACTTGTAACGTTTCATCCATCTCAGTGTTATACATTAAGTCTTTCTGCACAATTCCACCCCTTACTTCATAAAATGCGCATTAGTGGTTTAGTGCATTTTATTCATAAATCCCCATAAACATAACACCATTGCAATTTGAATATTCACTAAAAGTACATAAGAGACAGACCTCACATTTCTTTATGCTTCGTATAATATAGCAACTGCAACGAAGGAGTGGTTGAAAATGAAACAGATTTATGATTACGACGCTACAAAAAAACATCTAGAATTAAAGAAACAAAACTTATGTAAAAAACTTAGCAATAAGAGACTATCTGAAAAAGAACGTGAACAGCTAAAACATGAAATTGACAACTATGAATATATTTTAAACTTAGTCGAAATGAATCATTATGAACGGGGATTTTCTCGTTGAAAGCGGATATAATATTATCCGCTTTTCATTTTGAGCATTTCATTACGCATTTTTCGTAAGTAAATATATAATAGGATGTACATTAAGATTGAGAGGTATATTCTATGATCAAATTAAGTGTATTAGACCAATCACCTATTTCAGATGGCAGCACAGCAACCCAAGCTATTTCACATACAGTTACGCTTGCACAAGAAGTAGAAAAACTCGGATTCACACGTTTTTGGGTATCCGAGCATCATAATTCCGTAAGCTTAGCTGGTTCAAGTCCAGAAATACTTATTTCTCATATTGCAGCGAAAACGGGACATATTAGAGTTGGTTCGGGTGGTGTTATGTTACCGCATTATAGCCCATATAAAGTTGCCGAGAATTTCCGCGTTTTAGAAGCACTTTATCCAAACCGCATCGACCTTGGTGTTGGTAGAGCACCTGGTGGTATGCCAATAGCAACTCGTGCACTACAAGAAGGAAAAATGGTCTCACTTGATCAATACCCAGAACAAGTTGCAGATGTTGCAATGTATTTACATGATCAAGTACCAGAAAATCATCATTATGCAAATTTAAAGGCTACTCCAGTTATTCCAACATCACCTGAAATGTGGATGCTCGGTTCTAGCGGAGAGAGCGCTAAAATTGCGGCGCACAACGGAGCTTCTTTTGCATTTGCACAATTTATTAATGGCTTCGGAGGCCCAGAAGTTATGAGGGCTTACCAGGAACAATTTCAACCTTCCTATTTAGGAGATAAACCAAAATCAATTGTCGCGATTTTTGTTATTTGCGGAGAAACAAATGAAGAGGCAGAAAAAATTGCTTCTAGTTTAGATTTATCAATCTTATTACTAGAGCAAGGAAAACGAACAACTGGTACACCTTCTATCGAAACTGCTCAAAATTATTCATACAGTGCGTATGATTTATTCCGTATAAAAGAAAATCGTCAACGTATGATCGTAGGTGATCCGACTTCTGTGAAAGAAAAAATAGTAAATTTAAGTAAAGCGTACAATACTGACGAATTTATGGTTGTCACGATTACTCATCAATTTGAACATAAATTAAATTCTTATCGCTTACTAGCAAATGCTTTTAATTTATAATTGTAAAAGGGAGATACATCAACGACGATGCATCTCCCTTTCTTACTACTTATTGTTTTTACTTCCTATATATTCAATAGCTTCTTTTAATAACTCATCAAAATGATTAGGATAATCATGATTTAAGTTAGGCACAATTTTATACTTATGTTCTATATTCTTATCTCTTAATAATCGTACAAATTGCTGCGTGCATTCGAAACAATCTTCATCTTGATCCCCGCATACTATATATCCCTTTATATGTTTATCCTGTAGCACTTCCAGCAACTCATTCCATTCTTCAATCTCTGGAAGCCACGGTGCCATAAAAATAAAACCATCTACATCTATATCTTTTTGTAAAATCGTAAGTAAAGCTACTCTTGCTCCAGCAGAAAAACCACCTATTATTACATTTTCTACTGTATGATTCTCTATAAATTTATCGTAATGCTCTTTTAATTCTTCTTTCCCTCTATGTATATCATCCCAAACAAACCCATCTGAAAATTGAATTTGCGAAGACTGTGGTAACGCTAACGTATAATCTTGTGTAATAACTGATTTCCAATATGGTTCTATTATTCCTATATTTTCTTGATCACCATGCATTGTAACTAGTAGATTTCCCTTTTCCTCGCTGTAAATATATTTCACATCTGCTCGTTCTGTTTTCTTTGCCACTTCTTCTCTTTCTTTACATAATTGAACCATTTTATGAAACTCTTCAAACTTATGTAGTGGTTTTAAATCGTCGTCGGAAATTAAATATTCATTTCCATACCAAAATCCATTCTCTATAATAGCTTCCTTCATTACATGCAAAGCTTCTTCTTCAAGTCCTGCTGCACTTGCTATTGCATATTTAAAATTATATATTTGTGCCTCATTACCTATTACACCTTTAGCATGTTTCATTATATACGTATACGCTTCAAAACTTCCTTTATTTGCATAACAACGTAACGTTTCATTTAATAACTGGATGTAAGTCATACTATTTTTCATATACCAATCCCCCGAAACCGTTTATAATATTTATTTCTCGAACTTGTATACCATCCTTTGATCATGGTATGTACATTGTTATATTCAATAACTCAACCTAACCATACTTGATCCTCAGAATGATATTTAATAATTACCGTATGTTTACGCATAATACATCACCTCTTCCTATCCAATACGTGTAGTATAAAACTAAATAGACAGAATAGTCAATATATTTTCAACCAAAAAAAGACAACAATATATTATTGTTGTTTTTTACATCTACCCGCTCTTTTGTTTTTTTCTATCCGGTTTACTTGAAACTAAATAATGTTTTTCTGAAATATATAAGTCTCTTTTTAATAGACGATTTAAGTACGGCCCTAGCTTCATTCCGCATATAAGGCGATCTTCACTACCCTCAACAATTGGAAACATTTCTTTTTCTGTTACATATTGATCTACTGCCTTTTGTACGATATCAATTTCTTTAACTAGGTTTAAATTTTCTTCTGTATGTTCAAATACCTCAAGCGTTTCCTTCGTAATAAGAAAAACATTTGTCGGAAATACAGGCAAATACGGCTTTAACAAATCATAATTTACTGTATAATCATCATTTACTAATACTGTATATACGATATTAGCATTTGTTTCTAGAAACTTAGCCATCGCTTGTTCTAATTCATCTTTCGTAATTTCCCGTTCTTCTTTTCCAGTTCTGAAAAAGCGAAACATTGCATCGCCTCCCTTTTACTATATTATAGCATAAAAGAAAACTGAAAAATCACAAAAAAATCCATTGAAAAAATTTTTCAATGGATTTTTCAAAATATATTTATTTTTATTTTAAGAATGCACTTAGCATCCATACATGCTGTTCTAATGTCGTGTGAATTGCTAGTAACATATCAGCTGATGTTTCATCGCCAGCTTCACCAGCAACTTCCATACCTTCTTTTAATTCTTGAATAAGTGCAGAGTAATCATTCACTAAAGTTTGCACCATTTCCTCAGCTGATTCCTTGCTTGTCCCCTCACTGACACTAGATGTTGCAAGATATTCTTTCATTGTCGCTAACGGTTTACCTTCTAACGCCAAAATACGTTCTGCTAACTCATCAATATACGTCCCTGCTTCATTATAAAACTCTTCAAATTTCTCATGTAATGTAAAGAAGTGTGGTCCTGTCACATACCAGTGATAATTATGTAGTTTCACATATAACACATTCCAGTTTGCTACCTGCTTGTTTAATACTTCAACAACATTTGTTTTCGTACTCATACAATCCACTCCTCTTATCGTTTTGTAATGCTTATCTTTTAATAACCTAATTACATTTTACCATACATTTCCTACCCTTTCGAATAATCGGCTCATATGTAACAAAGTTTTAACACCTTTAATATTTCCCTAATATCATACAATTCATGTATTTTTTCAACTACTTCATATGTCTAATCGTCCAAGCTGCTACATATGCATTATAGTAAGTCAAGCTCATCATAGAAGAAAGAGGGATAACATGGACAATCAACAATGGCAAGTAGCAAAGAAAGTTGCTGCTACTTATATCGGAACTGTCGTTGGAGCTGGATTTGCTACTGGACGAGAAATTGTTGAATTTTTTACAGTGAACGGATTATACGGAACAATTGGCATATGTGTAAGTGGATTTTTTTTTATTTGGCTCGGCACAAAGATGATGTTACTTTCATCACAAATCGGGGCATTTTCAGCGCAAGATTTTAACAAATATTTATTTGGAGATGTATTCGGAAATGTTGTAAATACATTATTACTACTCGTATTATTTGGTGTAACGAGCGTTATGCTATCAGGGGCTGGGGCGGTATTTGAAGAGCAACTTCGTTTACCAAGACAACTCGGTATTCTCATTACAGTTATCGCCTGTCTCATTATAGGTAGCCGCGGATTACAAGGTGTTTTTGAAGTAAATACACTTGTCGTACCTATTATGATGATATTTATTATAGGACTTGCTATTACAACCTTTTTCCACAGTACAACACCTATTAGTAATACTATTCCTGCAGAGAGCTGGAATATGAAGTGGATTACTAGCCCTATTACATATGTCGCTTTAAATCTTTCTCTCGCCCAAAGCGTTCTCGTCCCGTTAGCCGGTGAAGTAAAGGATCGAAAAGCCATTTTGTGGGGTGGAATTTTAGGTGGTGCAGGACTTTCTTTAATTTTATTATGCAGCCATTTAGCTATCTTATCAGTCGACCAATTTTATCAATACAATATCCCAATGGCTGAAGTCATAAGAAGATTTAATGCAACTTTTCACTTTTTCTTTGTTCTTATTATTTTCGGTGAAGTGTTTACAACTTTAGTTGGTAATGTGTTCGGGATGACAAAACAAATGCAATCTATCACTGGGTGGAAAAGTAACAATATTATTTTCTTCATTTTACTAATTAGTTATTGCTTTAGTTACATCGGTTACAGTGAACTACTCCACATTCTATATCCAATCATCGGATGGGTAAGTATCGTTCTACTTCCAATCATTGCTTTTAAACAACTTCAAAAAACATAAAGAAAGCATCCATTTTATTGGATGCCTTCTTTATGTTCATTCACAATCATCACATATTTCCCAGTACGGTCCCATTTCCAATGCCAAATATGGCTTTAATTGCAATCGAATCATTCGACTAGGCATGCGCTCTAAAACGAATTGAATCCCTTCTTCATCCTCGTCTAATTCAACTTTTGAAATAGCAATTCTTTGCATAGTAGAAATAGGAATTCCATCTTTATATAAAGTGATTTTCACCTCATCATATTCATTAAAATACAATTCAATACTCATTTGATTTTTCAACATTTCATCAACAATTTCATATTTATCATTTTGTTCTTGGATTATATATTTCCAGCCACCTCTATCTTTTTTTGGAGCTGCTTGAAATAATGTCATCAAATCCTCGTATAGCATAAGATAACCCCTCTCTTACTAAAAAACGATGAGTATTTTATATACCCTTTATCTCTATCACTATCCATAGTCATTGTACCATATATCACCGTTCTTACCGTATTCATTTGCTTCATTAATACTTACAAAACACTTTATTCTATCTTCATTATTATGTATCTTAGTCCGTTACTTACTATTCTACTGTAAGTTTTATTCAACACCTATTTTTTATTTGCTCATAACAAAAAAGAAGAGTGATATATATCACTCTCCCTAAATAAATTTCCCTGTAGCTGCTATTGCTAATACTATAATTAAAATTGTAAATAATAATGAGACAATTAAACTAAAAATGGGTAATGCTTTCTTTTCATTCTTCTTAAAAAGTAACTTTAAACTAAGAAGGATGTTTACTGGTACGAGTATGAAATAGAAATATTTAACAATTTGCACCGAGCTATCCGAAAGTGTTTTTAAAATAAACACTTCAATTAGAAACACCACAAAAAATGAAATACTTAGCCAAAATGAGACATAACTAAGCCAAGAATGTCTTTTTGTACCCCAATACACTCCCATAATAATCTCCTTTATTTGTATTCTATATGATTGTAATTATACACAAAGTTAACAAATACCTCTATTTTTCGACAAATAATATGAGAAATTCAGTTTTAAACATCATTAAGCTATTCTCCATCCTCATTCATTATAAGCATAAATTCATCGCAGTTATTGCGTAAAAAAAAGACTGCCCCAATAGCATTCTGCTATTGGGGCAGTCTTTCTCTTTTAAACTTTAAATCTTTCAATTAATCCTTGCAACTCTTCAGCCATTTGAGATAATGTACCAGCTGCGGAACCAATTTCCTCCATCGAAGCTAATTGTTCTTCAGCAGACGCTGCGACACTTTGTGTACTCGTCGCATTATTCTGTGCTGTCATTGCAATTTGCCCGACTGAAATAGATACTTCATTGGCACCTTTTGACATCCCATTAGCCGTTTCAACCATCGTTTTAATTTGATTAGCAATTTCATTTGTAGATTGTAAAATCTCAGCAAAATTTTGCTTCGTTTCATTTGCAATAACTAGTCCAGATTGAACTTCTTCATTTACATGACCCATAGACTTTACTGTCTTACTCATATCATCTTGTATTTCACATATTAATTTACTAATTTCACTGGAAGATACGCTAGATTGCTCTGCCAATTTACGTACTTCATCTGCAACAATCGCAAATCCTCTTCCGTGCTCACCAGCTCTTGCAGCTTCAATTGCAGCATTTAAAGCAAGAAGATTTGTTTGATCTGCAATATTTTGGATTACTTCTAATATGTCACCAATTTGCTTTGATTTATTATTTAATAACTGTATAACTGCATCAGATTGTGAAACAGATTCTGCAATAGACTGCATTTGATTTACTGTTTTCCCTACTAGCTTTCCACCATCTTCTGCTTTTTCACGAGTATGAGTAGAAGCCGTATTAATAGATGATGAACTATTTGCTACATGTTGAATTCCTTCTGTTACATCAAACAGTAACATCGCACCATTT
This sequence comes from Bacillus cereus group sp. N24, assembly GCF_016483345.1. Taxonomy (NCBI): domain Bacteria; kingdom Bacillati; phylum Bacillota; class Bacilli; order Caryophanales; family Bacillaceae; genus Bacillus; species Bacillus cereus group sp. N24. Next base: position 41,147 of record NZ_JAEHCA010000004.1, on the reverse strand, counting down.
TCTACACTTGTTGTTTGCGTCGTTGCACCACTTGATATTTCATCCATTGCCATTGTAATTTGTTCCGTTGCTTCACTCGCTTGTCTTACACTAGCAGTTAGCTCTTCTGATGCCGCTGCAACATGCCCGGCCGAATCATTAATCCTTCCAATTAACGTTCGTAGTGAATCTGTCATCTCATTAAAACCTTTTGCAAGTTGACCAATTTCATCGTTTGAATGAATTTCAATTATTTGTGTTAAATCTCCTTCACTTATTTCTTTAGAAGTGGCAACTAATCTCTTTAAAGGTTTTGTAATAGAAAGCGTTACGAAATAAATAAGTGCCCCTCCTACAACTAGTGAAATAATCATAACAATTAACATATTATAAAATACAGGCTGAGCAGCCTCAATGACTTCACTTGAGTACATCGTTCCACCGATTTTCCAACCTGTTTTTAAATTTGTAGCAAATACCATTTTCTTTTCACTACCGTCATACGTGTATGAAAAAGCGCCCTGATTATCTTCGTAAATTCTCTTTGCCCAAGAATCAGCTGCTTTATCTCCTGGTTTTTCTTGCGGGTGAGCAATTATTTTTTGTTTTCCATCTAAAATGAAAGTATATCCTTTTTTACCAATATTGATTAGCTTTGTTGTTTTCAATAAATTCTCTAAACTTAAATCTACCGCAACAACACCATTTTTATCTTCTGTTTGTTTCGCAATCGTTACGACAATATGTCCATTTCCTTTTGCCTTATACGGTTCAGTGACCACGATTCCACCTTGTTTACTCACTGCATCTTTATACCAAGAACGAGTTGTTGGATCATAATCTGCTGCCATTTGTATATTAGGTTCTTGCACAAATTTCTTATCATTGCCGGCAACATATACTTGTTCAATATCTTTATTTAAATTAATATACTGAGATAACACCTTTCTTAATTCATCTTGATTATCTCCTTGATACATATCACTATGAACCACTCGTGCAAAGTTATTTATTTCGTTAAATTTCGCCTCAATCATTTGATTGATTAAATTATCTAATATTTTTATATTATCGTGAGCACTACTCGTAATTTGTGATTCAAAATTCTTTTTAGCCGTTTGATAAGACATGCCCCCAATAATAGAGACAGCTGCAATTAAAATTACCAAAAATGAAATTAATAGCTTTTTTGCTACTTTTATATCTCGAAACCACCTTAACAGTTTACTCATTATAAACCTCCTAAATTTAAATATTAAGTTTTAAGGATTAATAACCAATTATGAATATATCCCATTCCCTATCCTCTATTTTTACAATTCGTTTTTCATAAACACCTTGTAAAGTTTAAACAAATATTCCCCCTTTGTCTATATATATGAATAATATTATTATAAAATTTACAAATACAAAAAACCAAAGGAATAGTCCTTTGGTTTTTTACATTTTTTTATGTTGTTTAGAAATCTTCTTCCACTTATCACGCTCAGCTCTTGCGAGAATAGCATCTTGTTTTCTCATAAAATACGCCAATTCTCTTTGCAACTTTTTATAGCTTTGCAAACGATTTATCGTCATTAGCCCGTTATCAATTGCTTTATGCACTGCGCATCCTGGCTCATTCTCATGTTTACAATCTCGGAAGCGGCATGTTTTTGCAAATTCTTCAATATCAGAAAACGTTGTTTGGATTGCATCGCTTCCATCCCAAAGCTGCAACTCCCTCATGCCAGGAGTATCAATGACTAAGCCCCCACTCGGTAATTGGAACAGCTCACGATGAGTTGTCGTATGCCGCCCTTTACTATCTTCCTCACGTATATCTCCCGTTTTCGCTATCTCAATTCCTACGAGTGCATTTAACAAAGTAGATTTTCCAACCCCTGATGAGCCGACTAAAGCAATTGTTTTTCCTGAAGCAACAAATTGTTGTAACGAGTCAATACCTCTATGCTCTAAACTATCGACGACGAAGATCGGAACACCAATTGCAACAGCTTCCGTTTCTACAATTTTTTGTTCCACATCTTCACATAAACTACTTTTTGTTAAAACAATAACAGGCATTGCACCACTTTCATACGCTAATAGTAAATAACGCTCCAACCTTCTTACGTTAAAATCATGGTTAAGTGCATTCACTAAAAATAAATAATCAACATTTGCTGCAATAATTTGTTCTTCAGTTCTATTACCAGCTTCTTGTCTTGAAAAAGAACTTCTTCTCGAAAAAATACGATGAATGATTGCCTTTTTCTCATTTTCTATTTTCTTTATATACACCCAATCACCAACTGCTGGGTAATCTCCTTTCGCTACCGCTTCATGTCGAAACTTCCCAGACAGTTCTGCCATATATTCACCGTCATTACAAATAATGCGATATATATGCTTATGCTCAAGTAAAATACGCCCTACTTCATAATTCTGCTCTACAGCTTGCTCTTCAAAAAATGAATCCCAGCCGAACGACTCTAAAATATTTTGATTCAAATCAAGATCCTCCCTAGTTTGTACTAAGTGGAAGGATTGCGAACTATCTTATATAATATCGCCCTTTCCATCCACGTTTGTATTTAATTTATTATTCATTACAGTCATATTCGCCATAATACATCACTCCGATCTTATTTTAATTACTCTCATTATATGGAATATCAATTTAAAAAGCTACTTTATTTGACGTAATTTTCAAATAAATATCTCTTTAACATTCTAATTTGTCCACGGTGATTAATTTCATCTTCTATCACATGAAACCAAAGATAGTGCTGGTTATACGCTACACCGTTAGGCCACTTTCTTTCTGACATTAGCCATGTATCACCTACTTTACTCAAATACTTTAGCGACTCTTCTCGAACACTTTGCAAAAATTGTACATAATACTGTATTTCATGACCATGAATTGTTCTCCCAACTTCCCCTAAATACAGTGCATCTTCCCATATTTCTAATTCTTCTTTTGTAAAGTCACGATTTTGAAATGAAATAAGCTGATGGGCTTTTTCTATAGATGCCATATGTTTTAATAAGGCGCCAATTGAATTCCCACCACTTGGCATAATAAAATCTAATTGCTCAACTGATAGATTTTCTATTTCCTGTAATGTTACCGCCCTCGTATGCTCCAGCATACTTACTAATTCCCCTATATTTTTCGTATAACCATCCACACTTCTTATTCGATACTCTATATTCATATCACACACCTCTTTCTGTATTCATATTATTGTAAATATGATTCATATAATAGACTGAAATATATCGGAATTTTCTGTTATAATTAAATTGAATAAGATTTACCCAAACAAACTTTCTCAATATGCTTATATGAAATATGAAAAGGAATCAATATGAAAAAATCGAATCTTATTCACTAAAAGGAGTGGATTCGATGGAAATGTATCAATGGCTAACCGCAATTCTCGTTGGTGGCATTACTGGCTTCGTTTCCCATCTAATCAATAACCAAGGTAAGTTATTGCTTCCACGCCGTTTGAAAACTTTTTTTCATTTTGGATTTTTAACTGATATTTTCACTGGTAGCCTAGCCGCACTTCTTGGACTCGTTTTATTCGATGTCACCGCAATAAAGGAAATTATAAAAGTCTCCATTGTGACTGCTATTTCCGGTCAAACTTTTTTACTTCACCAAGCTCTAGGTGGTGAGCAGGCTAAAAATACGCAAATTGGAAAAGCTGATGAGAAGATTCAAGAAATTGACAAATTATTACGACGTTAGTCTATACTTTCTTTAAAAATTATTGTTATAATGAAAAATATATATTTTCTATTGCGTCGTTTGTCAGAAGAAAGGGTGTTTCGTATGACAAAAAAGAAAATAGAAGATTTCTTAACAAACACCGAAAAAGAGGAACTGCTAGAAAACTATAAATGTTTACGAGAAGCCCGCACAAAAAGCGAAGCTAACTATTTTGGTGAAGAAGTAAACCATCTACTAAATAAAGCAAAACAACGAATTATTAAAGATGCAGGCATACATGATGAAAATGCAGCAACTGTTCAATCAAAGAGAAAAGCGCTGTTTTAGTGATATTAGCTAAAACAGTGCTTTTTATTTACAAAGATTTTCACCATAAGCATTTTTCACATTACTTTCACATCTATTTCACAAATATAAGTAATCCTATATGTTAAACTAAGTATATCCTTTTCCAAGGAACTATATGCCGATATATAAATCCCTATCTTTATAGGGATTTTTTATTTTTATACTATATGCTGTTTATATAGCATAAAAGAAAAGGAGCTTAGCATGCGATCTTCCCCTTCCTCACTACTCTTCTAATATTAACTCGATTTCTTTCATTGCCCCTTCATTCAATGATACATCCACCGCTTTCACACTTTCTCTTATTTGCTCAGCCCGCTTTCCACCAGGTATAACAGTATCAATTCCTTCTTTATTTAATAACCATGCTAACGCTAAATGAGGCAATTCAATATTATTTTCTTTAGCTACGTCTTTTAACTTTTCAACTTTTTTAAAGTTACCTTTATATATATTTTCTTCAAATAGATTTACACTTTGACGCCAATCCCCTTTATCTAAGTCAAAATATTCTGTGTATTTACCACCTAATATCCCAAAGGCTAGAGGCCCATACGGTATAAATGAAATACCTTCTTTTATACAATACGGCAATAGTTCTTCCTCGGCAGTACGATTTAACATATTGTAAGGCGATTGTACAACATCAATATGACCATGTTGATTCGCTTCTTTTAATTGTTCTATGTTTACATTCGATATTCCAATTGAACGAATTTTCCCTTCTTCTTTTAAACGAGTAAGCTCTCCGATTGAATCTATGTAACTTGTTTCAGGATTTGTAAAATGTAAATAATATAAATCAATATAATCAGTCTGTAATCTTCTTAAGCTATTCTCCACAGCATTTCTTAAATAACTTGGTTCATTGTTAATATAAGTTTCTCCATTTAATAACGGTTGAATTCCACCTTTTGTAGCAAGTATAAGCTCATGACGTTTTCCCTTTAATACCTCTCCTACTAATTCCTCTGATCTACCGAAACCATATGAATCTGCTGTATCAAAAAATGTAATCCCTTGCTGAATAGCTTCTTCTACTAATCGCTTCCCTTCTTCTTCATTCACATCAGCATATAAATTATGTCCCCCTACTGCATTTGTACCTAAACCCAACTTTGAAATATTTAGTCCTGCCTTTTGCAATTTTGTATACTTCATTTTTTCTCCCCCTATATTTCTATTGTTCGAATATATTCGAACAATAGAAATATAGCACTTTATATGTTATAGTGCAAATATCTTAACTTATACAAGCAGGTGAAATATGCGTACACTCTATCATCCAAATCGAGAAGAAATTCAATTTTCTTCTGTCTTATATGCACTTAGCGATCAAATTCGTTTACAAATTGTAAATATGTTACTAGAGAAAAACGAACAATCTTGTGGCGCTTTAAACATTCCTATTGCGAAATCAACTTTATCTCACCATTTCAAAGTTTTACGTGAGTCAGGTGTTATGTACACGCGCCTTGAAGGAACACAACGTTTCATTTCAATTCGTGTAGAAGATTTAAATGCTAGATTCCCAGGTTTGTTACAAGTTGTATTACATGCGACAGAGCCATACTAAAAAACATCTCACTTACAAATGAGATGTTTTTTAGTATTTGTTATTCTTTTAATAGATCTATTAATCCATTCCCTTCAGATGTACGCTCATATCCTAAAGGTACAGTTCTTTTAATAAGTTGCGCGTATATTTCTGGCTCTGATAACTTTCTGCCATATTCTCTTTCGTACTGCTTAATGAGAAGTGCTAATGCACCAGCGACATGCGGTGTCGCCATTGAAGTTCCACTTAATACAGCATATTTCCCCTCTGGATACGTAGATAATATTTCATCACCTGGCGCTACTAAATCAATTTCTTGATTTGAATTACTAAAACATGCGATTTTCCGCTCTAAATTGACAGCACCAACTTCAATTACTTCAGCATAAGCACCTGGGAAATCTAGTTCCTCCGTATTATCATCACAATCTCCATCATTTCCTGCAGCACATACAACGAGAACATCTTGATTTACTGCATTTTGAATAGCTTCATGTAATTCCGGAACGTCTTGCGGACCACCAAGTGACATTGAAATAACTCTGACTTCTTCTTTATTAGGTCCTCTCCAATTTACAGCGTAATGAATCGCCTCAATAATTTGCTCATAGCTTCCAGAACCATCTCCCGCTAAAACCTTTAACACTAACATTTTAGCAAGAGGTGCGACTCCTAAAACACCGACATCATTTTCAGTCGCTGCAATCGTCCCCGCTACATGAGTCCCATGGCCGTTATTATCAAGGTAAATGTTCGGATCTCCTTCATAATCTTTCGTGAAATTTCTCCCACCAATAATACGATCTTTTAAATCTATATGATTAATATCACAACCTGTATCTAATACGGCAACGACAACATCTTTTCCTTTCGCACTCTTCTCCCATACTTGTGGAGCGTTAATCAGTTGTACACCTGGTGGAATTTCATTTACTTGTTCAACCACCTTATTTACGGTAAACGGAATCAATTGTATACCTTTTTGTTTATTCGCTGTACTACTGTTCATCGTAATCCCTCCTGAAAATATATTATTTTCATTTCAGACCACTATTGAATAGGTTTACATTTAACATTCGTTTTAACTGTTCTATTTTCCTTCATTTCAAATGTTTCTCAATATAACTTACCAACATTTATCCCGTGCTTTGCAGGCAATAACAGTTCAAATCATTCAATGAATGTATAAAAATAAAAGGACCATTAAATGGCCCTTTTATAGTTTTTTTAAAGAATCATATATAATCTTTAAAATATTATAAATGAAAACTAAATCTCACTTTTTTTTAAAAACTTCTCTATTTCTTTTATTAAATGTTTCGCTCCATCTATACTAACAGTAATGTTTCCATTTGCTAATGATATGTTCTGATCTGAAACATCACCTGTTATTTGACAAGCATTGTAAGGTTCATATTTTTGTAAAATGACTTTATCTTCATCTACGAAAATTTCAAGTGGTGATTTAATTTGTATACCTAATACATCTCTTAATTCTTTAGGAATAACAATTCGTCCTAATTCGTCTACTTTTCGAATAACTCCTGTTGCTTTCATATTACTCCCCCCTTACTCTCTATTAATTTTCCACCTCGCTTTTTCCATTTTATCACTTTTTGGCAATACTTGTATCTTTTTAGAAAATTTTGTACTCAAGTTAAAAAAACACAGTTAACGAATACGTAATCTCTCTTTCAATTGTTTTAAATAACGAGATCGTATTATTAAGAAGTATACAACTTGAATTCCTACGAAAATACTTAATACAATTGTATTTTCTTTAAACAGTGAGTACTCAAACATCTGTCCTAGCGCAGTTAACGCTACTGCCCCATGTAATGTTGCAACACCTATCGGAACGAAGAATAAAATTGCCAATCGAATTGTAACTACTTTCGATAATTCCCCACTCGTTAAGCCAACTTTTCGAATCATTTCAAATAACCGAGTATCATCCTCCAAATCAGAAAATAAACGGAAGTAAAGGAAGCTTCCTGCACATACGAAAAATACAATACCAATAAAGAAACCTACAAATAAAATTGGTCCTGCGATTTGTAAACTTTGGTTTTGTTCGTACTCTTCTGCACTAAACGTTGCATGTTCTTCATAAGGCTTCATCTGACTCGTAAGTTCTTTACCAACCTCAATTTCATCTTTCATTCCTTCAGTTTTATACATATAATCTTTTGTTTCTATAAATCCACCTTGTAATGAATCATATTGATTATTAGGGATTACATAAACATTTCCTCTTAATATTTTCCCCAATGAAGAAGAAGTAACTTTTTTCACTTTTAAATGTTCATTCATATTAGGTAAAGTAATTTCTTTTCTTTCTTTCATCGGTGGTCCTGGTATTTCGGCCGACAAAAATAAAATCTCTTTATTTGCTACAGTATTAAATGGTTCTCCTGTTAACTTTGCATATTCCTTATACTCTGATTCTTTTATAAAAATGGCGCTTCTTAATGACTGCTCCTCCGTTTTCTTCGATGAGATATTAGTTTTTGAAGCTGCTATATTATGTTTTTTTAGTCCCTCATCGATGATCTTTAGATGCTGTGATTCATTACTATTCCCTTGCTTAGAGTGGTAATGAAACGCAATTGGCCTCTCCATAATCCCTTTCGTCATTGATGCAAAGCCAACTAATGTACCTATTGCCGAAAATGCTACAGTTGAAATTATCGTTACAATAAAGAACATTCTTGCGTTATCTCTCATACGGTACGCTAAATCTGACAACGTAATAATATTTGTCTGTGTCCAATAGAAACGTTTACTTTTTTTACATAGCCGAATAATAAAGACACTCAACTGCTTGTACAGCAAATACGTACCAATAATGACTACCGTTGTAACCGGAATCATCATCACAAATACCATAGCACCATGTGACATAAGAGCGCCTGTATAACCAGTACTAAGCAATACTACTGCTAATATAGAAGAAATACTCGATGCTTTCGGTTCTGGCTTCGCCTCTGCTGATCCTCTAAACAATTTCATAATATTATTTTTACGAACCATTCCGGCACTAAATAATGAAATAATCATAAATAATATGAAAAACATAATACTCGTTACAACAACTGCTTTCATTGGAATGTAATAGGATAAGGAAATATCTAGTTTTAATATCATTGGGGCTACAAAAATTAATACTCCTGAAAACAACATACCTGAAAGAATCCCGAAAATAATTGCCCCTATTCCAATCATAATATTTTCAAAGAAGATAAGACGCTTTAATTGATATTTCGTCATACCAAGCATCATTAAAATTCCTAGTTCACGCTTTCTCGTTTTTAAAAACATTCCCATTGAATATAAAATAAAGAAGAATGTAAATACGTAAATAATAGACTGTGCAAACGACATACTTACAAATACATACTGTCCTAATTCTCCTGCACTTAATGCCGGATGAAACGCAAAAAACGAATATACAAAAAAGGCCATAATTGCAAATGCACTACTCAAAAAATATGCTGAATATGTCCGTCTATTTCGCGTTACATTCCGATATGCGAGTTCTCTAATGTTCATATTACTTCTCCGCCCTTCTACTAACTATGCTTTTATAGTAGTAAAGTAGGGAAATACCTTCCATCGATTCAAATGACAAAAACCTTACATTTTTGAAAGGTAAAAAAATTGCTTAAACGAAACAGTTTCATTATAATGACTACATTCATATTCATACACACATCCTATTGTATATTCGTTAGTTTTGCGAAATAATAAAGGATAGAAGTATGTACCAATATATACATAAAAATTTTTTATTTACCGCTTTAATATGAATAGGAGGAAAACATAATGACATTACAAGAACAGATTATGAAAGCATTACATGTTCAGCCTGTAATTGATCCGAAAGTAGAAATTCGTAAACGAGTTGATTTCTTAAAAGATTATGTAAAAAAAACAGGTGCGAAAGGATTTGTACTTGGAATTAGCGGCGGCCAAGACTCTACATTAGCAGGACGTTTAGCACAGCTTGCAGTTGAAGAAATTCGTAACGAAGGTGGTAACGCAACGTTTATCGCTGTACGTCTTCCTTACAAAGTGCAAAAGGATGAAGATGACGCACAATTAGCATTACAATTTATTCAAGCTGATCAATCAACTGCATTTGATATCGCTTCAACCGTTGATGCCTTTTCAAATCAATACGAGAACTTATTAGGTGAATCATTAACTGATTTCAATAAAGGTAACGTGAAAGCTCGTATCCGTATGGTTACACAATATGCAATTGGTGGACAAAAAGGTCTACTTGTTATCGGAACAGATCATGCTGCAGAAGCTGTAACAGGATTCTTTACAAAATTCGGAGATGGTGGTGCGGATTTATTACCATTAACGGGGTTAACGAAGCGCCAAGGACGTGCTTTATTACAAGAGTTAGGTGCAGATGAGCGACTTTACTTAAAAATGCCAACAGCTGATTTATTAGATGAAAAGCCAGGTCAAGCTGATGAAACAGAATTAGGCATTACTTACGATCAATTAGATGATTATTTAGAAGGTAAATCAGTTCCAGCTGACGTTGCAGAAAAAATCGAAAAGCGTTACACAGTGAGTGAACATAAAAGACAAGTACCAGCGTCAATGTTTGATGATTGGTGGAAATAGAACATAAAAAAGAAGCTAATCTTTTAGCTTCTTTTTTATATGTTAGCGATATACCCCTACTCTTTTCTCCAATAAATCTTGCAAGCAATCTTCATGTTGTTTACAAAATAACGGAGGCATTTTGTCTAATGGGAAAAATTTTAAATCTAACGTTTCATCACCGTCTATTTTTTTATTCCCTCCAACTATTGAGCATGAAAAGCACATCACAATTGTCTGTGCTTTATCTCCATTTGGATATGTTTGAAAATATTTTGTATACACTCCAATAAGCTCATGTATTTCTACATCATACCCAGTTTCTTCTTTTATTTCTCGAATCGCAGTTTCCGCAGCCGACTCTCCTATCTCCATTGCGCCACCTGGAAAGCCCCAAGCATTAAAGTCTCCTCTTTTTTGCAGTAATACTTCTCCCTCTTTATTAAACACAAAACCACCCGCAAAGTTTAAGAAAACATAATCATGTCCTACTTTTTCACGTAATTCTTTTATATAATCGGCCATTTCCTTTCCCCTTTTCATACGTCTTCCATCGTTATCTCGCTATTTGCCAGGCAGTAAGATCCCCACCTCAAAATGTAGCGGAAGCAAAGAAATTAGGTGGGATATCAACTACTCGTAAAAGCCTTCACTTTATTTCTTATTTATTTCTAGCAATTCAATAATTCGATCTAGCTTCTGATTCATATTGATAACATGTTGTTTTTTTGCAGCGCTACTTTGCAATAATCTTCTAATAAACAAAGTAAATGATAGGAAAAACAAAACGATAAGTCCGATTACTAAACAAGTATATATCAATATAAATATATTACTTTCGAACAAATCCATTCAAATTCCACATCCTTCCTTTTTATTTTATCACACAATTCTGTTTTTTAAAACGATACATAATAAAAAGAGCACCTTTTACAGATGCTCTTCTTCATTACTTAATACGTAAATGTAATTGTCGCTAATGAATAACCTGCCATTGCACTATATGGTGCTACTTGATAAGATACACGCTTTGCACCTTTTGGCCAATTTATTTCATTTAATACTTTCTTTATATCTTGCATTGTTCCATCCATGGACTGCTTATATCGTACTTCTACCTTTTCTGGTTTACTAGCAAATTGTTGCTGCAACTTTTGCTTAAATTCATTATAATTTTCCGCTCCGTATTGTGCAGATAAGTATTGTAAATTTGTTTCTTTTAACATTTGCTCATATACGACGGTTTTTGAACTACCAGCTTTTATTTTGTTTGTTAACTCACCAAAGTAACTTGTAGTTGCCGCTGGATATTTACTACGATCCCAGTCGTGGTCTTTACTTAATTGTTCGTCAGACATATTAAAATATGAATATGTTACACGTCCAGCTTTATCTGGTACTGGATCATCGAATGTAGTATCAAGGTGGTACCATTTGTTTTCAATGTTCACTAAATTCCATGCATGAGCTTGTCCATTTCCTGTACCAGTTACAATATGATTTTGAATACCTGCTTCTTTTAGTAATTCATATGTTAATAATGTATACCCTTGGCAAACAGCAGAACGGTTCGCTAACGCTTCATATGCTGTATACGCTTGATAAGAAGTGTCGTATGATACATGTTTCACAACATAATCATGAATAGCTTTTACTTTTTCATGCGCATCCATTCCTGGCTTTACAATTGAACTTATAATTGCTTTCGCCTGAGATTTTACATATTGTGTTTGCTCTTTTGATTCACGGTATTTCACTTGTAGTGTAAACGAATAGTTCCCTGGCATCCCTTTAATAGAATATCTAGTAGAGGCTACATTATATTTTACATACTCATCAGCATCTACGATTTTATTAAACTCGCCGTACAATTGGTCCATAATCTTTCTAGCATCTCTATCTTTTGTTTTATATGTGATTGTAATATTTTCTTCACGATTATCAATCTGTTTTTTTAATTCTTTTCTGAAATCATCTAATAACTTTGCATCTGATTGTGTCGTCACTACAGTTGGATTCGTAGCTGCATAAGATACAGTTGACGATTGTAAGCCTCCCATTACAATCGTTGAACAAAGTGCGGCAGCTGTCATATACTTACTTGTCTTTCCCATCTTGTCACTCCTTATATTCTATAACTATACGAAAAAGTATCGTATAGTTTCAGAGTATACAATACTTTTCAAAATAGGTCATATGAGATTATGCATATTAATTAATTCACATAAAAAAGGTTGCTCTTTTAAAAAGAGCAACCTTTTTTATTAACAAGTTTGTAACACACAGCATGTATTTTCAAAACGTCGATTTTTCAAATCTTCATTACCAATACAGAAATATAACATTCCTAACTCTCCCCAAACCATATTACAATTTTTATGATCTGAATCGATTTGGAATAAAAGCGTCATTTGCTGTGGATCTATCCCCATATATTCTCCTGTCTCATGTAGTACTTCCTCTTGTACAGAGAATGGCTCACCAAACATTTGATGGTTATCGTAGTTATCTGGGATTAGTTCTTCAAGTAATTGCAAGAAACGATCTGAATCGGCCTCATCTTCAATGAAAAGTTCTGGTAATTTATACGTCAGTTCAAAAGTAATTGCGCATTGATTATATTTCGCTTGCGTTTCATCCGCTCTTCGTAATTGCTCTACTGGAACATCATAATAAAGTACGCGCCCAGCTTCCATTGGATTCACATCTTCTTCAAAGTAATTTTCAATGCTAAAGAAATATAACATTCCTGTCTTAGGTAGATTGTGATTTATACGAACGTTTTGTAAATCATTTAGATTAAATTGCGCGATAAAATGTAACGGATTTCCTGTATACATTGGATATTCAAATGTATCCGGTAAATCAGGAGCTCCCCCCATTTTTGAACTACCAATCGCAACCGTTTCTTGCTGCTCAGGCACAACTTTTACACAAGGAAATACAGTATTAATAAGTTCCTCTTTTAAATGTGTCAGTCCATATTTATCAATTAACACTTCAATTTTGTTATCCATATATTCTCCTTACATCTCTATACTTATTTGTATCATAGCACAAAGATTATACTCCATTTATCACAAAATCAACAAGCCTTCCAAAAAACGGGCTTATCCCTCATACGCGAACAAGTTTAAAAAAGCATAGTATACATTGTTCCTACAAACACGATAGTTCTTTATTCCTTCCAGTACATTTTCCCTTCGTTCATTTTTAATTTAAGGAGGAATTCCACATGGGTTACGGATATAGTTGCGGCGGTTACGGTTACGGCGGTAGTTGTGGTGGATGTGGTTATGGAGGTTTCGCTTTATTAATCGTTTTATTTATCCTTCTAATCATCATCGGAGCTAGCTGTTGGGGCGGCTTTGTAGGCTGCTAGTAAACTTAAAAACTATTGTAAAAAAAAGCACGTATATTACGTGCTTTTTTTACATTTTCATTTTTAGAAAGGAAGTATGTGCAATGAAAATTGATGGTGTTTTTGAAGGAGGCGGTGTGCGTGGAATTGCACATGTAGGGGCAATTTGCGCGTTAGCTGAAAAAGGGTATGAATGGGAGCGTGTAGCTGGAACATCGGCTGGTGCTATTATTGCAGCTCTTTTAGCTGCTGGCTATACTTGTTCAGAATTAAAAACAATTATAACTGATATTGATTATAACAAATTTATGAAGAAAACTTTCCTTGATAGAATCCCGTTTATCGGTAAAGGAATAAGTGCATGGTCTACTCTAGGTATTTATTCCAATGTATTTATAGAAGAATGGCTTGAAGAATTACTACGAAAAAAAGGAGTTCACTTATTTACAGATTTACCTGATTTAAACAAACTTAAAATTATTGCTTCTGATATAAGCAACGGTAAAATGGTTGTCTTTCCCGATGACTTGCCAAACTACGGATTTTTAAATTATCGCTTCTCGATTGCTAAGGCAGTAAGAATGAGTAGTACCATTCCTTTCTTCTTTGAACCAGTAAAATGGAGAACACCAAAATGGAAACAACCTTGTTATATGGTTGATGGTGGGATTTTAAGCAATTATCCCATTTGGATTTTTGACTCCCCTACCTCACCTCGCTGGCCAACTTTTGGATTTCATTTTGTAAAAGATGAAATTCAAGCTGATCCCGCCCATTATAAAGAGCCCATTTCCATGTTCAAAGGACTATTTAAAACAATGATGCAAGCTCATGATTTACGGCATTTAGATAAAGAATCAAAAGCAAGAACAATTACAATTCCTACAGGGACGATTACAAGTACAAATTTTGAATTAACGAAAGAGGAAAAAGAATGGCTTTACAATTCTGGTTATAACTCCGCAAATAAGTTTTTACAATCTTGGAACTTCAAACAATATGTTGATGAATATAGAAATAGAAATCAAGATCGCAAAACCAATCGATTTTTCCGTCAGCTTGACTCATAATATTATTATTTTCATACGAGATTTCTTGACGCTTTAATAATAAATAAGCCTAGTAATTTCATATATTACTAGGCTTATTTACCAACTACGTACCCCACACATTGCTTACGGATAAGTTAACCCTTTCGCTTCTTCCGCGGTAATTACTATGTAACGATTTCCCGTTCTTAATCCTAGCAGTTCTGCTTTTTCGACTGCGTCCTGCTTCGTCTCTGCATAAGCAGCTAAATATTTATCTCCATCGATAATTTGGCAAATTACATATTGTTTCATCACTTTCTCCTTTTACATTTTAATTAGTTGTGCAAGTTTTTTTATACCTATTTCAATTTCTTCTAACGTTGCATATGAATACGATAGTCGCAAAAATTGGTTTGCACTTCTATCATACAAAGTACCTGGATTTAATAAAATCTTTTCTTGTAAAGCTTTGTCAAATAAGCTACGATTCGAAACGGGTACATTCATATGTAACCAAATATAAAAACCACCTGTCGGTTCATACCATGTTGCTATTTCACGACAATATTTCTCTAACATATGTAACATAAAATCTCTACGTTTCTTCAATTCATTTCTTACAAACTGTAAATGTTCATCATATAATCCATTTGTAAACCATTCTGCTGCAATTTGCTGGGATATAGAACTCGAACCATAATCTGTTTGCATTTTTATATCTGCCAACCTTTGAATTACTGATTCAGGTCCAACAATCCATCCAATTCTTAAACCTGGACTAATCACTTTAGACATACTCCCGATATGTAGTACAATTCCGTTTTTATCATATGCTTTTAAAGGCTTTGAAACAGGCTCATCAAACCATAAGTCTTGATACACTGCGTCCTCTATAATAGGCAATCCAATTTCATTACATATCTCCATTACTTCTTTCCGCTTCTCTGCATTCATACTAAAGTTCGTCGGATTATGAAAAGACGGAATTGTATATAAAATAGATGCGTTAAATTGCTTCTTATATTTCGCAATATATGATGCATTTAATCCATTCTCATCCATTGGTATTCCAATTAAACGCATTCCTGCTGATTGAAAAACATTAAGCGAATATAAATAGGATGGTTTTTCTAGTAAAATCGATGCCCCTTTCGGAAGAAGCCCCATAGAAATAAGTTGCAACGCTTGAATTGCTCCTGAAACAATTAAAATAGAATCAGGAGATACATATACACCATGCCCTTTTAAGTAGCCCGCAATTTTCTCCCTTAAATAGAGATTTCCTTTCGGCTCTTCATACCCAAGTGGCACGTTTGATTGCAACAGCTTATTCATTATTAGTTTCATCTTTTTTTCAGGTAAGAGACTCGGCGCGAGTTCACCTGTTCCTAAACGAATTACATGCGGATAAAATTCAGCTTGATTAATATCTTGAATAGCAGGAAGGTTCGGATAATGAAGCCCTGTTTCTACATAAGACTGCCAATTAGGAGGCGGAGCATATGTTGAAGTGTTCTCATTATTATTTACAACAATCGTTCCCTTTCGGCCATTTCCCTCAATGTACCCTTTTACTGCTAGTTCATCGAAAGCCATTACAATTGTACTTCGATTCACACCAAATGTATGTGCCAAATCTCTTTGTGAAGGTAACTTTGTTCCAACAGTCCATTCTCCATTAACGATTCTTTCTTTTATATACGTTTCTATTTGTTTATACAAAGGAGACGCTAAAGACATATCAGGCTTCCAAACTAACCTTTCCATCATACATATCACCTTACATTCTTTTTGGTTGGTGACCTCCCCAACCATATGGATGGATACAAATTTTCATTTCTTCTATACAATATACACTATCATAATGAATTAAAGTAGGAGGTAATATAATGAGTGAAGCGATTATTCACGGTATCATCCTTGCATTTGGCCTTATCATTCCATTAGGTGTCCAAAATGTTTTCGTATTTAACCAAGGTGCGAGCCAACCTAATATTTGGAGGGCAGCCCCTGTAGTATTAACTGCTTCTCTATGTGATACGTTACTAATATTAATTGCAGTACAGGGTGTATCCCTTGTACTCCTTACTTTTTCTTGGCTAACGACGACATTATATACGATTGGATTTATCTTTCTCATATATATGGGCTTCGTTATTTGGAGAAGTAAGCCTTCCAAAGATGTAAAACAAGAAAAAAGCATGCCTTTAAAAAAACAAATTATTTTCGCTGTATCGGTTTCGTTATTAAATCCACATGCGATTTTAGATACGATCGGTGTAATTGGGACAAATTCTATTCAATATATAGGAAGTGAAAAATGGGCTTTTACATCTGCAACGATTATCATTTCTTGGATTTGGTTTATTAGCTTAGCTTTAGCTGGAAAGTTTTTAAAGAGGTTAGACTCAACTGGAAAGACAATCGTATTATTAAACAAAATTTCAGGCCTCGTCATATGGGGAGTCGCACTTTATATGTTAAAACAAGTTATTTTCCCTAACTAAATTAATAGGATTGCACGCTAATTATAGGCCATGCAATCCTATTTCAAATTATGCAGTCGGTTCTGGCTTCTGTTTTATTACCTTTTCATCTTTTGCTGGTTTAATCCAAATCATTGCTATAACGGCACCAATAACAGCGAAAATACTTGTCAAATAAAACACTTCATGGTCCGACCCTTTCATAAAAAATGAATATAGGGGTGGTCCAGCTGCTACACCGATAAATCGCATCGAACTATAAAATGACGTAACCGTGCCTCTCTGCTCCTTTTCAATCCCTTGTGTAATTAGGGCATCTAAACATGGGAGTGCCATACCAATTCCTACTCCCATAATAACGAGACATAGAAGTAGTAAATAGATCCCTTTTATAAATAAAGGGATTATGACTGATGCCGCAGCCAGTAAAAAGCCAATATAAATACACTTCTTCATAACATTTTGATTATCTCCAATTTTTTTACCAGCCATATATGAACTAATCGATAATACAAGCAAAGGAATAGCAAGTACACACCCTTTCCATATACCATGAATGTCATACTTTGACTCCAGTATAGTAGACAAATAAAAGAGAATTCCGAATAAAATAAGCATTATAATTGCACCTAGTGCAAAAATGGCAATTAACCATCTTCCCTTTTCTCGAAACGTAGAGATAATAGCTTGAATAAACTCTTTTAGTGGTGGTACTTCTCCTTCTTGTTTTTTTGCTTTTACTAGTACCAGTAATAAAACAATCGATACTACACATAAAACTGGAATCGCCCAAAATGGTAAGAACCATACAATGGCAGCTAGAGCAGATCCTAAAATAGGGCTGAGTACTTTTCCAAATGTATTTGATGTCTCAATGATTCCTAAACCTGCGCTAACCTGTTTTTCATCTTTGTATAAATCACCAACACACGGTATAACAACTGGCATTGCACCAGCAGCACCAATACCTTGAATCGCTCTACCGATAAGTATCCAAACGTAGGGATTATCAACTTTCCATGATACCCAACCAGTTACCGCTCCTCCGATAGCCGCAATCAGTAAACTCGGAACCATTACCATCTTCCGTCCCCATCTATCTGATAAATAACCAGCAATCGGTATAAGTAAAATTGCAACTATGGAGTAAATTGTAATAATCATGGATACTTGAAACGATGAAATATGTAATTTCTTTTCAATAGTCGGCAGTATTGGAATGAGCATTGAATTCCCTAATGTCATAACAAGTGGAACTGATGCAAGCGCAATTAAACAACAGTTTTCTTTTTTTAACATGTTGACTTCGGAACCTTTCATCATATATTTCTTACCATATAATAGCCCTGGTGGAACGTAATTTTTCATTCCACCAGGGCTATTACATCTTTACTACTTCCCATTCATAACGAAAGAAATTGGGTAAAATATAGTATTATTCCTATTGTTTGAATCCAGTTCGCTATATATCCATACCAATTAATTGAAAAAAAAAGAAAGGAAGAATCCTTCCTTTCTCCTATAACCTTCTACATTTAGCGAGTATATCCGCCACCAAGTTGTTGTTCTGCCATCGCTACAAGGCGTTTCGTGATTTCACCACCTACAGAACCGTTTGCACGTGAAGAAGTTTCAGCTCCAAGTTGTACACCAAACTCTTGTGCAATTTCATATTTCATTTGATCTAGAGCCGCTTGTGCTCCATGTGATGCTAATTGATTAGAATTACGATTTCTAGCCATTACCAATCACCTCCTTGATATATATATAAATTGTGCCAAATTCGAATTTAAATACATGGTAATTTTTGGTTATTTTTAACTATAAAAAAAGAGACTCTAAATAGAGACTCTTTTATCATTTTATATTACGAAGTTACTACCTCTAATCTTCTATCTGTTAATACTTTCATTTCTTCTTTTAATATATCTTTCGCGTTGTGTCCAAACCATTCTAGCGAAGCAAAATAGTCCGTATCTCGCACTTCCCGAATGATATCATCATAATTTACAATACCTTCAAATAATGGAACCATACCAATACGACTTCCCGCTGCGGCATATACATTATTAGGTTCAAATACATGTAAATAATCCGCTGACGATATATTCTTAAAATGGTAATGTTGTATCCACGGTCTTAGTCGATGAAAACTGTCTATTGGATCTGCACCAGACTCCCATATATGAAGAAAATCAAGGTTTATTTTCAAATTCGGATGGTCTACTTCTTCTAATAACTCCAAAGTAGACGGCAACGTGTCCGTTAACGTATTTGGATGTGTTTCTAAAAGTACATACATATCATGCTGAGCAAATAAATCACAAATCTTGTGAATTCGCTTTACATACTCTTGTCTCTCTTGTTTCGAGAAGTCTACACTCCCTTTTTGTCCGGCAAACGTACGAATTTTATTCGTATTAAACCAATTTGCTAACATTACGAGTTGTTCACATTTCCCCATCGTTTTTTCAAAATCTGCTGATAATGATATGTCTAAATAATCACTTATCATCGTAATTTCTAAGTTTTTATCCTTTAAAAAATTCAACTCTCGTTCTGTTGTTTCACGCTCTTGCACATACAAATTTTGTGCATGAGTTCCCCACAATTCAATTCCTTCAAAACCGTTTTCATATGCAAATTGAACAATATCAGTAAATGAAATTAATTGATGACGAAATGAAATGGTACATAGCGAATATTTCATAACTTTAAACTCCCCTATCTTAAATTCAGTTAGCTTTTTAAAGAGTTACGACAGACTGATTTGTTTTCATACCTTTCCATGATAGAAACTGTCTCTCTAATTCCTTCTTAATTTGCAGTTCAATTGCATTCATTTCATCCAGTTTTTCAATAATCGATACGAGCATACCCTTATTATTCGTCATTGCCATTTTAATTGCACGATACTGTACATTTGTAAATCCTTGTACAATATCCTCTACCCGATCACACCAATAATCAAACTCCTCTTCCGAGTATTGTAACGTTTCACGGAAGTATGCAAAGGCATGTTCATAACTATATTTACGAATTGCAAGTACTGGTATTTGTTTTACTGCTACTACAAGCTTAGAGAGCGAATACCCCTCTTCCTCATTTGCCATTTTTATAATTAAATTTTTTAATTCCATAGTCAGTTCATTATCATACTTTTTGAATGTCTCAGTGAAATAATTAGCTACCATTTCTTGCGTCGGCTCCTGAATCGCCTCTACATCAATGAAATAACCACCACCAAATGGATTATCTTGAACAGAGTGAATCACTTTTTCTCTTTCCATATTCCCTTCCCAACGAAAATCAGGATCTAACATGAACCATTCTTCTTCTTTCTCTGTCTTCGATATCATTAAATAATGCGGAAATGGTTTTTGGTGAAACTTATTTTCCCTCTCTGGTAATAAAGACATATCCACCATTACAATTACATAACGATTTTCCGGCTTATTTTCTACTAATTCTAAAAATGTTTCTACATTTCTATCTTTATCTTTTGCATGATCATACCATTCGTTCACTTTAATACCATACAGTTTTTCATACCAAAGTAAATAATTATCATGGTTAATGTTTTCGGAGTGATACGAAATAATTCCGCCTTCTGTTATATCAAAGTCTCCATCCCATAGTCCAAAATAAAATGGACGAAAATCTATATCACCACGTCTTTTTATAATTTCACAAAAACAGCTCACTAAACAGTGCACTTTAATTGAAGTCATACTCTCATCCACTTTCTCCAAGGTTAGCTATTCACATTTGATTCTTGTAACGGCTGTAACTCTTCCATAAAATCAAGTAAAGATCCTACAGTAAGAAACGCCTTTGGATCTACCTCATCCTCTGGGACACATAACTTCAAATCCATTTCTATGTATACGATAAGCTGCAACATCATTACCGAATCTATATATAAATCTTGATTTAAACGCATTGTTTCTTCTAAATGCGTTACATTTTTCAGTTCCATTTTTTCTGTCATAATTTTCAGCACTGCACTCTTTAACGTTTCACGTCTCATGTTGTAACCTCTCCCATCTCTAGTAACTTTCTACTTACTTTTCCAGTTTTATTTTTCGGAATTTCAGTTACACTTTCAATTTCATGCGGAACTTTATAAGACGGTAAGTGCTGAATACACCATTCTCTTATTTGTACTGGGTCAATATGAGAGATTACTTTCGCTTTTACGATTTCTCCCATCACTGGATGTTTCCCTCGGTATACAATGGCTTCTTGAATACCTTCTAATCGAAGCATCGTTTCTTCCACCTCTATAGGAAACACTTTTAACCCTGAAACATTGATTACATCATCCATACGCCCCATAAAGTGAAGGCCGCGCTCAGATTCATACCCTAAATCTTTCGTATAAATTTCCTTCCCAGCAATTTTCACTACGATTTCTTCAGGCTCGTTTTCATCTGATCCTATGTTTATACTTACATGTGGAAGTGGTTTTCCTAAATCTAAATGACTCTCCATATCATGACATATACTAATACAACCAGCTTCAGAACATCCATATTGCTGCATCATGTACGTTGTCATTTCATTTAGTTTATAAAATAATGTTTCGGGCAAAGGTGATCCGGATGTCATAATTTTATGAAACTGGAACGTTCCTAGTGGAAAACTCCCCATAATATGTAGCATCAATGGTACTGCATATATGATATGTTTTTCTGTATTGCGAATAATATTTAATGCGAATTTAGGGTTTTTATTCGTAATAATTATAGGCTTACTTCCTCTTGTAATAGAAGATAACGTACCACATATTAATCCGTATGAATGTGAAACAGGAGCCATAACAATCGGTACTTCATCTTCTTCACAATTTAAAGCTTCATTATAAGCAACGATTTCAGTATCAACTTCCGTCCATGATCTGCAAATCAATTTCGGTTCTCCCGTGGTTCCTGAGCTATATTGCAATAAAGAAGGCTCTTGTAGTAATGAATTCACTACTTCTAATTTTGTAAATTCGCTACATTCTCCATATAAAAGTCCCGTACAATTTGCACGCCTTGCCATTTTAATAGCCGTATCTTTTGGTGTATCTTCATGTATAAGAAGTACAGATGATTTCTTTTCTTTTAAGAAAAACACAAGTGTAATAATATCAAATGGATCTTTCAGACAAAGTGCAAATCTATTTCCTTTTGCTGCTTGAAATTGTTCCATTTCCTCGTAAACTTGTAATCTCGATTCAAAATCATTTTTACTATACTCTTGTTTATTAACGATTAGCATAATTTCCCCCTGTAACAAATGATTTTTGTATGTTAAGTTGCTTTGCACTATACAATGGATTTGGAACTTCATGAACAAGCGATTCTACATCCAAATATAAACGACGCTTCGTTAATTGCTCCGCATAGAAAGTAGCTGTGTATAATTGAATGGATTCAAATCTCTCTTTCAAATGTGGATATTTTCTAAAATGATTTTCAATTTCTTCGACAATCATCATCCAAAAACGTTCTTCTTTCCATTCATATTCATCCGCAAGTATGAAAGCTAACTCTCCTAGATTAAATAAGAAAAGTGCATCTAAAACCATCTCTTGCAAACATTCGATGCGATCCATTTCAAAGAAATCATTCATTTTTCCGTTCACATACGTTTTATGCATTTTTGTAAACTCAGGGCATTTGTCAATTTCTTTCAAGTATGGACGATAAAACTCAAGTCCTTCATGAAAGTCCTTTAATGCAACCCGGACAGGTAGCCCTTCTTTATGGACTAAAATCATATTTTGACCGTGTGATTCTAATGCGATCCCGTGCTCTACAACAAGATGTAAAACCGGTATTATCGCTTTTTGAATAAGTACTTGCAGCCAATTTTCTATTCCATATTTGTTTAACCATGCATCAATAATTGGTGTACTATCTTTCTTTTTTGCATATAAGCCATTAAAGGGAACTGCATCCTCTTGTTTATCTACATATTTGTGAACGCTTTCACGCCAAATACATCCTAATGAACCATATGTAGCTTTCTTATTCGTATCATACGTTACGCTCGAGAATTCCTTTAATAAAATCAAGCGCGATTCATCCCTTAAATAAGGATCCTGACTTACGACATCACTTAACCAATTTGATATAGCTGGTGCACTCACAACCGAATGTGGTTTCAACGTACGGATAGTTGAAGTATTAAGTAAATTCATCGATAACTTAACATACGGCTTCTTTGGATTCGTCATATTTCTTAACGTTCTCATTGACTGTTGGGCGCAGTAATCATCCGATGATTCCCCTAAATAAATCACATATTTCCCCTGTATATGATCAGCATAATTAGGAATAATAAAGTTCTCCCACTGCCAAGGGTGGACTGGGATAAACAAATACTGTTTTGGATTACATCCCATATTTTGAATACGATTTATATATTCTTCTATTCTCTGCACACCAATTTCTTCTGTTAAAGTATTGCTATAAATCATTTCATTTTCATAACCTACAGTCGCATATTTCTTATGTGCTGCAATCCATATGAGTTTTATTGGCTTCATGAATTCATATCCATATTGAAAATTGTCACGATATTGAAATCCAATGCGCGCTTTATAGCTAGGATGATACGGGTGACCGTCTATTAAATGGCTTTCAAACTCATCGTAAGATTTTCGAGTATATTCCTCCCTTTTATTTCTTTCATATTGTGCAATCGTGTCTTTAAATATTGTTTGTTCTAATTCGTGAATAAAAGAATCTAATCTAGTTCGTTCTACGTTAACAACCCGAAAAACTTCTTCTAAAAATTGCGACACAGATTGTATTTCTTGTTGTTCATCTTGCACTCGTATTAGTAACGAGTCTACAGCAATACGTCCAAATGTCATCCTTTCTCTTCCGTGGCATTGGTACGAAACATTTTTGTTTTCTTCATCAAGTCCTTGTATAATAAAAAGAATTTGTTCTTCCTTCTCTACACGAACTGGCGTTATTATCCCCTCATAAATTAACGATTCTACTAACTGACGTAACACCCTTCTTCGCACTGAAATGTATTCTTCTGATTCAAGTGCCTTCAATATTTTCGTGTGATACATATCCACTTTCATAAACTCCTCCACTTATGACGAAATACCAAATTCCATTATTTGTATTACGTGAAATTTTAACGCTATTTATGAACGAACAGCCACTTCTCTAACGAGTGGATTATGCGCTTGCACATAAATTGCTTGCTCTAATGGATTTGTTAATTCATCGACATCGAAAAATCTCGTTAATAAATTTGCTTTACATGCCAACTTATCCTCTTCCAACAATTCTCTTAAAAATGTAGAAGGTTCACGGTTATATGGAAGGAATGATTCCAATACAGACCTTAATTCAGAAAGTAGAATTTCCTCCTTAATTAATCCTGCCGTACCAAAACCGTTAATAAGTCCAAACATATGATTAAAAATTAAATAGTAACGAAACCTTTCATCTACAATATAATCGTCATATAAATTCCCAGTACGTTCTCCAATACCAGATAACTCATTATTAAGCATCTCTTTCATTGAATTACAGAAATAAAATCCTTGATTATCACGGAAATAATATTTTACTGGATAACCATCCTTCAACTGTACAACACTATTTTGTTGATGAGCTTCTAATGCAACTCCATACTGTAAATACATCCATACCATCGGCTTTAAAGAAATATTTACATACCGTCTAAACCACTCTAAACTTACTTCTTCACAGCTTCTATTTTCTAACTCTGCTATATGATGAATTATATTCGATAAACGAGTGCGCTCTCCAGGAATAGCATCTTGAACTAGTCCAGCAATCAATGTAGCATCATTTGCATGTTCACTATAGAAAGGGTTCTCGCGAATAATTACTTCAAATCCAGATTCTTGTGTTCCATAATTTAATGTAATAAAGGCTGGATCACAAATAAAATCAAAGCCTGGAAATCTTTCTCGTACTTCACCAATAGCCGTATTTAACATTTCCTTCCCTTCAAGGCCACTCTCAAGTTCTTTCAACTTATTAATGCGCATTGAATTTGTTACTTTCACTGGAAAGGAAAACTTAAGCATATATTTCGAATGAGGATGATATAGCGTCCTAAGTGATGATGTTGCCATATAACACTTACCTACTGGACCAATATATTCAAGCACTCCTTGATTTATCCACTCTTGTACATAAGGTTGATGTAATAACCATTCAGCCTGAAGCGGATGAATTGGAATTAATGAATATTCATCTTCCTTACAGTACTTCTCTATAAATTCCTCATTTACCATCTCATCTTTACTTAATTCTTCTTTTATAATCGTCGTTGTAGAATCTAATAATAATGATTTTTCATTTACTATACTTTTATGTGCGCGAAAATAATGAAGCTGGCATTCTCCTTTTAATTCTGGAGAATACATTGCACTTTTCCAATCCAATATACCTTGTCTACTCTTTGGGGTAGGATGAGTTAAATGCCCAAATAATAAAGATTGCTCCGCCTCTATAAAAGTTGTATGGAAACCATATAATGCAGATGTATCTTCTGCTCTCTCTTTTGTAAATCCTTCAATATTTTGACAACTGCGAATAACTCGAAGCATAAGCTCAGCAGGATTAGTTCCTTCTCCATAGTTGATAGACATCTCTTTTATTAAAAATGTAATAACTGTAACATAATCTGCTTTTATAACAGTTTTAGTTTCTCCAATTTGATAATAAAACTGTTCTCCAAACAAATGGCGATCTGTTGCTGATTTATATATAACTTCTCCATACAAAGTAACATTCTGTGCCGATAGCCGACAACATAAATATGTGGGGACTACATTTCTATTCAACGTATTACTGAAGATACTTTCCATTCTTTCATCCTCTGTAATCCATTCTCCACTCCCTGTTTCTCTTAAATAACAGTTTAAAAAACTTTGTATTGTTGCATGTTCTGCGATTTGTTTCGCATGCTGCATACTGGTCCTCCTCTTTATATTAACGCTATCGAAATTTTATAAAACAACCAATGATTGAATATCATTATCAATTATGATTCTAATTGATTGTTATTATCAATTCAAGAGTATATTTCAGAATTTTTTTATCTAACTAAATTTTTTTCCTTTTCTATCATTTATTTCATCTAATTAAAGATACAATAGAAAAATTTTTACTCTCAAGTTAACTATTCATTATTTTTCACATTACTCGTTATTAATCGATTGAACAGAGTTAAACAAAAAGGTATACCAATTAAAGGTATACCTTTTAAAAACATAAAGTTTACATAATAATATTATTTATATTCCTCCAGCAATACGCTGTTTCTTCTACCTGTACTCTCTCTAAAAATTTCGTATCAATTTTTTCAGGATTATATTTTTCATAAAACTTTTTAGCGGGATTATTAGTAACGACCCAAACTAAAAGAGATTGCATACCATTTTTTATACATTCCGACAGTAACACTTGAAATAATTTTTGTCCTATTTTCATTCCTTGATACTGTTGTAACAGATAAATCGCATATAATTCCCCATCACAATTATATGTACCGCTTCTTTCAACTCCCCCATCAATGAATCCGATTATTTTTCCATTTAACGTTTCTGCTACAAATTTGAATTGGTAATTATCTTCTTTTTGAAAAATATTCTCCCACTGCTTTTTTCTTTGTTCAAATGTTACATTTTCTAAAATTTCGTTTTCGAATATCCCGGTATACGTTGTTTTCCAGCTTTCCACATGTACTTTTGCTATTGCTGCAATATCCGATTTTGTCGCCCTTCTAATGTGTATCTCCACCATTCTCATCCCCTTTAGAGAATAATTATAGCAAACTGTTTTTTTACGCGTAAAAAAACAGTGAATTTTCATCACCCTTTTTTATCTACTTTCAACTTCAACTGAAACAACTCGATCAATCTCTTTTAGTGAACTATATAACTCAGTTGTATATAAATCTTCTGGAGCTAAAATAACCATCTCCAATTGCTGAAATGCACCACTATCAATATCTTTAATTTTCACTCGTTTTACATGCATGCCTAATTTTTTAATTTGCTTAAATATACCATCTAATTCTTGGTGCTCTTTTACAGTAATTTTTATAGATAAGTCCTTTTGTCTTAATGAATACGGGCCTGCAATTTTCACAAGGTGAGGCAGTACGTTAATCGCTAAAATAATTAAAATCATGGCAACGGTCGCTTGTAAATAAAACCCTGCTCCAATTGCTATACCTAAAGCTGAAGCAGCCCACACCATAGAAGCTGTCGTTAATCCAGAAATAACGTCATTACTTCTTCGTAAAATGACACCTGCCCCAAGGAAACCGATTCCGCTCACAATTTGAGCAGCAAGACGCATTGGATCCATATTTGTATGACCTGGAACAGAATATACATGAACTGATTCAATTGAAACCATCGTAATTAAACAACTTGCTACAGAAATAACCATACTTGTTTTCACACCAAGCGGTTTATTCTTTAGCTGCCTATCTATCCCGATGAATAATCCTAAAAAGAGCGCTAAACCTAATTTGAGTAAAAATTCATATGACATGTTTCATTCTCCTTACTTTACAATGTTTCCCTTCGAATAATTCACTATAACTCTTTTATGATATCTATTCCAGTCTTTTCTATTCATTTAACGATAAAAGCCGAAAAAACATTTTTACATGTTTTTTCGGCTTTATATTCCGATTAAGAACTTTCTTTATTTCTGTTCTTTAATCTTAATCTGCGCATCTTTATAAAATGCTAATTTACTGTCATTATACTCTTTTGTATAATTGTTAAACTGCTCTTTCGACTTTTGTGCTTCTCCATTTAACTCATTAAAAGTTTTAACTTTCTCACCAATCTCTTTTAATTTCGTTTCTTTTACCTTTAATTGTTCGTACAGTTCTTTTTCAGTCGCTAACGCCTTCGTGTAGTTTTCATTCATCTTTTGGAATGCATCGTAACGTTTTTTATACGACTCTTCAACTGCCTTTGCTTGCTTTTGCACTTTCTTATCTTCAAGTTTTTCTATATTACTTTGAACGGATTTCGTTTCCTTCTGCGCTTTTTCTAGCATTTCTTTTTCGTTTTTCAATACTTTTTCACGGTCAGCTACATTTGCAGTCGCTTGTTCTATCTTTTTCATAACTGCGTCATTATGATCTTTACCTTCTTGTAAAATTTGAGAATATAGTTCTTGACCTTGCTTCTCTAAATCCTCTAATTTTTTCGCTTCATCAACTAAAGACTTTTCTTGTGTCGCTGCTGTTTCAAAAGCTGTATATAAATTTTCTTCTGGCTTTTCACCGAAACAACCTGTTAATACCCCTACTGATAACGCTCCAACTAATGCTACTTTTCCATACTTCAACATTCATTCCTCCATTACATACGGTTATCATGCCAGAAGTTCACTGGGAAGTGACTTTCTTCATGATAAGCTTCAAACTCATAACCCTTTTCTTTTAACCCCTTTAAAATTGCTGGCACAGCAGCGACTGATTGCGGGTGAATATCATGCATTAAAATTACTTCTTGTGGTTTTGTTGCATTTGTTAATACGTTTTGAGCAATTTGCGCTGCAGCTGCATCAACTTGCATTTTATTATATTTCCAATCTAATGAATCAATTGTCCAATCCCAAACTTTAAAACCGCCTTCTACCACTTTATTTCGAAGGCCTTCATTTAATCCAGGCATCGAACCATATGGTGGACGTGTTAATTTAGGTGATTTTCCAATAATATTAGCAATTAAGCTTTGGTCTTCTTTCATCTCATTTACATATTCACCATTTTTATATAACTTTGCAAAGTTATGTGTCATACTATGCATACCTACATAATGTCCCTCTGCATTTTCACGTTTCACTAAATCCGGAAACTCTTTTACATTCGCTCCAATTAAAAAGAATGTCGCCTTCGCATCATGCTGTTTTAACGTATTTAATAATTCAGCCGTATATTTGCCTGGTCCATCATCAAATGTAAGATAAGCAACTTTTCTTTCTTTTCCATTAAAACGACTTGGTGCCGTTTTATTCAATTCAACTTTTGATTGTTCACTTGCAAGCTGTACTACATTTTCTTGTTTTGCAACAGCCTTTGCTGGTGAAGTAATTGATTGAAACATAAAATACCCAATAGCTACTGCTGCAACCGCTATTAAAACGACTACTACTCGTTTCATATTAAAAGCTTTTTCCATTCTATCGAATTCCTCTCCCTATTAATCTTATATATAAATCACCCAATATAATTATACATCTATTTATTTTATTGCACGATATAAAGTGAAACTTTAATCAGTGGGGGTATTCATCCCCCACTGATTATTAACCTTCACCAATCGAGTGTTTACGGGCAGTTAATTTCCCACCTACCTTCTTTGCTCTAGCCGAATTTTGAGGCGGGAATCTCACTACCCACAAATAGCGTGATAAATAGACTGTATATGTATTATAATGGGAGTTTTATCAAAATTGTTGTTCCTATTCCTTCTTTACTCACAATACTAAGTGTACCTCTATGAAGCTCCACCATTTTTTTTACGATAGCTAAACCAAGGCCTGCACCTGCAGCATGATTATTAATCTGGTAAAAAGACTGCTCTATATATGGTAAATGCTCTTTAGCAATTCCAATCCCTTCATCTTTCACCTTTATCACTGCTTGTCCTTCATTTTTAGTCGCTTCAATGTATACAGTACCATTTTCATGTGAATATTTAATTGCATTTTGAATAATATTCAAGAAAATTTGCTTTAGCCTATTTCGGTCTCCCAACAATTCAATTCGTTCTATAGTATTAATGAATTGAATTTGTTTCTTTTCAGCGTTAGGAGTTAATTGCCAAATCGTCTCCTCTAGTATATCGTACAATTGCACCTTTTGTTTATATAAATTAAAATGATTTGATTGTAATCTTGAAAAATCTAACAATTCTTCTACTAAATGAATCAATCGGTCTGTCTCACCGGAAATAATCCCCATACCTTGCTTGATTTCTTCTTCTGTTAAATGTTCTACTGTTTTAAGCGTCTCACTCCAACCTTTAATTCCTGTTAAAGGTGTTCGTATTTCATGAGAAATAGAAGCGATAAATTCATTTTTCATCTGTTCCGCTTTTTCTATTTTATCAGACATATAGTTTAAACTATGTGCTAATTCACCTAATTCACCAGGATAATCTTCTTTAATTTTATTTTTCAACGTTCCTTCTGCGATTTGTGAAGAAGCTTGAATGATAGATTCAATTGGCTCAACAAAAGAATTTGCCAAGCGTCTACTAATTGAGAAGACAATACACGAAATAACAATACCAACGGCAATAGTAAACATAATAATTTCAATAATCTTTGCATTCACATGTGTTAATACTGTCGTATATTTTAAAACACCGATTGTTTGTCCTTGATGTATAAGTGGGCTTAGCACTTCTAGTTGTTTTTCATTATCTTTCGTAGTAGTAACTTGATTATACATTTCACCTTCCAATAAAGATTGTGGGATATTCACTTTACCTTCTACTTTTTCACCACTTGAAGATTGTATAACCGAACCATGACGATCAATTAACTGTAATTCCGTTCCATCTAATTGAAAACTACTAATTATGTCACCACTATATTCTTGCAAACGAATAAAATATAATGAATTGTATTCTGAGAAAAATCGAGTACTCGTCTTCGCATGAGATTCTATATATTGCACAATACCATTATAATAATATCGATAAATTGAGACCGAAAATACTACCTCAAACAATACAAGCATAAGTGTAATGACCGTCATAAAATATAAAGTCACTTTCCGTTTCATCTTATACTTTCCTTCCACACATATCCTTTTCCCCACACTGTAAGGATAAATTCGGGTTCTGATGGATTACATTCTATCTTTTGGCGTAACCGTCTCATATTTACATCTACGACTTTCGTCTCGCCTACGTAATTCGTTCCCCAAATCATATTTAAAATTTCATCACGTGAAACCGGCTTTGAGGATTGATTCATTAAGTATTGTAAAATCATATACTCTGTAGGTGTTAAATCAACCAATTGTCCATCTCTATATAATCTTTCTTCTATAATATTTAACGAAAACGGACCAGACGTAATTGTATTCGTTTTTTCTTTATGCACTTCTATTCTTCTTAATAGAGATTGTATACGTGCAGTTAACTCTACTGGACTAAACGGTTTTGTAATATAATCATCTGCACCAATTCCTAGTCCTTGCACCACATCTCCATCTTGTACACGTGCGGTTAACATAATAATGCCCATTTTTTTATTTTCTTCCCGAATAGTTTTACAAACTTGAAAACCATCAATTCCTGGTAACATGACATCAAGTAACGCTACATCAACAGTGTGATCACATAAAATCTGTAACGCTTCTTCTCCAGTACTAGCTTCTAATACATAAAATCCAGCACGCTTTAAATTTAAGACAATAAAACTACGGATTGGCATTTCATCTTCTAAAACTAAAATTGTTGACATAATTTCCACCTCCCTACTCTTGTTGATAATCCGCTAGCGGTTTTATATATGCTTTCACTTTTTTAAACTTTGATCGCTTCGGCACTGCATATACGTGAGAAGCCGTTTTCACCGCTGCCTCGAATCCTTTTATTTTGAACCATTCTTTCCGCTTAAAAATTTGGACTTCAAGCCATATTTCATTTGTATTTACGTCTAAAAACTTTTGAGAATTTGATTCCTTCTGCTGATCTGGGATAGTAATTTTCCCAATCAACTCTTCAGGAATTTTCACAAAATACCCTTTTTCTATATCGATGTATCTTTCTTCTATAGGTTTCGTTCCATCTTCACTCCACTGTATGTAACGTTCAAAGAGCGGACTATCTCCATGTGACTTATCTTCCCAACCTTTTGGACGTACAGTACGAACAAATTCAATAATACCGTCTTCATTTACATCTTTACTTTCCACCACATATTCATTGAATAAATCTTCTTTCCCATCTATAGGTAGTACCTCATAATGATCCTTATCAAATTTCGCTACATAAGTTATACCTGAATGAGCCCCAATTCCTGCATCAATTACAATCGCCTTTAATGTTTTAGAAATATGGCCCATTTGTATTCTTTGAATACTATTTATAAATGGATCAAATATAACTTCTGATATTGTCTTAAACTGCTCAATAAGCTCAACTGTCAACTTCTCATCTTTTTCATAAGTAACAAGGCTTATATCATTAAGACCATTTCTATTTAGATCCTCTATAAATAACTTCGTGTAACGCCGATTATAAATCTCCTTCATATCATCATTTTCTTCTGAAAAAGCATACATAACATGTTCTAACGATTCACGATTTACAGAGATTCCAATTAATAATTCTCGCTTCCCATTCCCTGTAAAATCACCGACTTCAACGATATCTATATCCTCACCATCAAATTTATGCGTGGACTTTATTTTCCACTTATAGCCGATTTCCTCATATACAGCTAAATATACGCTACGATCTTCATTCGGCAATTTATAAAATACGATGGCTTCTTTTTTATTATCTTGTTTAAAATCCATTGACCAAATCATTTGTTTATCTTTATTAGACTTTGGAGTAAGCAACCGATAATTAACAGGCAAATCTTTATCTATTTGCTCTTTTAGTTCATTAATCCACTTTTCATTTGCAGGAGCTCCCATTAAATTGGTTGGAGCTTCAGACATTTTACATCCAGTCAATATAAAGACGATTCCCATAATGCTTATCCATTTTTGCATATGTTATCTTTCCTTATAACAGTATTTATCTTTACTTTTTGCTTATCCAATAATCTCATACATATGAGTATAATTTTTCTAGAATAAAAAATCGTTACAGAAAAGTTACAAATCCATTTCCATAAAAAAAGATTGGCAAAGGCCAATCTTTTTTACTTTTCATTTAGAACTGATTTTGGCGTTACACCTAGATGTTGATTCAGTTTATTTGAAATATCTTTCACATTTTTTTCATTTGGAATGTAATAATAAATACCACCAATACGTTTATCAGTACCTTCAATTTGCATCTTTTCCATTTGTAGATCCGATCCTGCCATGTTTTTCGTAATAGCAAGCATATCATCAAATGTTAAGTTTGTTTTCATGTTTTTATCAACTGCATCAAGTAGAGAGCCCATTTTGCTAATTGATTGAACAGACATTGCTTTTTTCGCAATTGCTTCTATTACAAGTTGTTGTCTCTGTCCGCGCATTGCATCACTATCAATTTTACGTGTTCTTGCAAGTGCAAGTGCCTGTTCTCCATTTAAATGTTGGAAACCTTTTTCTAAATGAATCATACCTGCTTGGTCTTTACTATCTTGCTCTGTGAACGTAACAGGTACATCAATATCAATACCACCTAGTGAATCTACAATTTGAACAAATGACTCAAAGTTAAACTTCACATAATAATCAACTGGAACATTTAAAAATCTTTCCACAGTATCTCGTGTACTTTCAACACCACCAAATACATGTGCATGCGTAATTTTATCTAATTTTTTTCTAGATGGAATATAAACACGTGAATCACGCGGAATACTAACTAATTTAACAGATTTATCATCTTTATTAATTGTTGCTAATAAAAGTGCATCTGTTCGAACCGCTTCACCATATTGACTTTTCCGCATTTCACTACCGTCTACACCCATAATTAAAATTGAGATATTATCCTTTAAAGGTTCCACTTCTTTATCACGTTTTGATGATTTATCAATTTGTGCATATGCATCACTTACAACCGCTTTTGCTTTATTATATATTAACGACCCATATCCTACTCCACCAAAAACAAGCAAGAACAATGGAATTATTATAAACCACTTTATTGACTTTCTTTTAGAACGCTTTTTATTACTTCTCGTATTTTGTTCTAATTCAGAGCTCATACCCATTCGCCTCTCTTTCTCTTTCCCTAGTATAATGTATGTCTAGTAATCTTCATATTGAATTTCCTTTCAATTACCTTACAAATTTGTAAGGTTACATTGTGGATTCAATATGTATTCCATTTCACATTATACTCTCGTACTTATTTTTGGCAAGTCACTATTTACTAACTTCAAAAATTTAGCACTTCGTAACATTCGAAATTACAGATTTATCAACCTTTTCATTTCAAATAATCTGACTTTCAACTGAAAGAACGAACAAAATAGTGAGTCAAGTTAGTTATTAACTCTCTATTCATACATTTATATTTCACATTATTGTTTCGCCAACGGCGTATACATGATTTTCTTCCCATTATTATAAATTAAAGCAGTCTTTGCTTTTAATTTCGTTTTTTCTATTTCCACATCTTCATTTGAGAAATTCACAATAATTTTAATATCTTTTCCATATGAAGTAGATTGTACTAGCTTATCTTCTGACAAGTATGCAAAGTTTGTCATTTCTTCTTTTACTGCCTTTTTATGAACTTCATTCCAAACTTTCAGATGCTCTGTAATTTCTTTTTTATGCTGATTCCACTCTACTTCATCTAAATGGTACAAAGGAGGAACATTATACAATAACTCATATAGCATACGGCTTCCTACCTCATCTTTCACTTTCAAACTTCCCCATTCCCAGTGATGCGTTGTAATGACGGAATCGTTGTATACTAATTTATATAAAGGAAGCGAATATACTGGATTTAAATATACTTGTTTATATTCTTCTTTCAATGGTACTTGTTTTGCATATTTTTCTGGAACATTTTGATTTGGTGAATAATATCCACCGACATAATACAGGCTTGTTTTGTTTTTCCGCATATCTTCATCGTCCCATTTAATAACTGGCGTTTCAATTCCATGAGCAAATGCAATCGTACTACTGGCAAAATCATTTCCGCCCTCAGAGCCAACTACCATACCTTTTTCTTGGGCAATATAATCCATTCGTTGTAATCTTGCTTTTAAATCTTGTTCCTGTGTCGTTACATGTTTTGATGAATAGTCATCATAAATTTCACCCGTTGCATCACAATCGATAAACCATGAATTATATTTAGGACCATTTTGCAATATATCGTTCATTCGTTCTTTTACACTAGGAAGTGATAATGTTGGATTTAGTTTTCGCCCTCTACCTAAAAACCCTTGCACCTTTTCTCCATTTTTCTTCGTTACAGTTGCCTCATCATATAACGATGGATCATTAAAGGACGCTGTGTTCCAATTTTTATCACCTTTCTCATGAATGGAATGATAAGAATCATACGGACCAACTAAATATCCCATTTTCTTAGCTTCTGTAACAAAATTAGGTTGCATAAATCCTTGTTCCCAGTTCGGTAGACCAATCCAAGCTTTGTCTATCCCTTCTTCTTTCATTTCCTTTATTATATCCGTTCCATCTGCGTTTCCCCACTTACTTATATCTTCAACTGAATCACCAAGTACTGACTTTAATAAATGCTTATTTAAACTATACAGTTCTGCTTTCGATAAGTGATCTATACCTTTTTTTAATAACTCACTAGCCTCCTGATCAACTTTCGGGAAAATATCCTCTTTATACAATTCCTTCATTGATAACACTTCGTTTACATAACGCAAAATAACATTTTTTTGATACTTATCAATGAAATCTTGTTTACTTACTTGCTCAAATACATTTAATTCCCCAGGCTCTGAACTATTTTTTTGAATAAGCTCTTTTATATGGCTAAACACTGGGCTATTTATTTGCTCTCTTAACTTCGGCCAATTTACATTACTTGCTGATAAACCATTTTGATTCCAAAAATAAAAATGAGCCGCTCCATAAAGTTTTTCAATTTCTTTATTTCTTCTTGCCTTTTCTTGTAATGTTTTAAATTCACCTTTTTCCATAATGTTATCCTTATACAGCTTAGCAATACTTACTGCATCAGTATTTGTGACATATAATTGAAAACCATATGTTTTATTTTTATTTATACTCGGGAATTCATGTATAAAATCAAACCCTATTTTCGGATCCGAATGAAATTTCACTTCATTATTAAATATATTATTCGCAATATATACAATGGAATATTTCGAACCATTTAATGCAAAAAACTTCATAGAAAATGATTCAGCAAATGAATATGCATCATCCTTTAAAAACTTCTTCCAATTCTCATCATTACTTGGAATTTGTTTACCTTCCCATAACGGAAGTGTATAATTTTCAGCCTGTACTTTCGGCCATGTAAAGCTTTCTGCACCAATCGATTCTACTTCAATATTTAAGTGGTCTTTTTTCTTTTCTAAGTTTACTTTTACTTTTTGATCTGGATATTCCCACGACGTACGATCCTTATCTTTTTTTACATTCGACACCTTCATTTTCGGCAGAGCTTGCGATGCCTGTTCCTTTACACCATCATGTTCTACAGTTAACGTGAAAGTCTCTGGATTTACATCGTAAGTAAAATCTTTATACGTCGCTTTCTTTATTTTAGACTCTTGTACAGCATTATTACCTTTTACATCACACCCGACTAAAGTCGAAAATGACATAGTTGTAAGAAGACATATCGCTATCATTTTTTTCATCTCCTTCACCTCCATCCCTGAATATACAGGGGCTTTGTTACAGGAATATGGCAAAAAATAATAGAGCTAGCATAACGCTAACTCTATTATGAGTATAAAAAATTCTCACATAATTATAATTTATTTTTTAATATGTAATACAGAGGGACTTTAATCCTTGTTTTTTATTCTCACAAACAATGTGATTAAACAAATTAAAGTTCCACTAGGCTTTCCTTACCTGAAAAAGTAAGTGTATATAATATATCCTAAAACTAGCACTAAAATTAATATCCCTGTACCTTTCCAATTCATGCCCCCTGTCATATCAACAGGGCTACCTGATTCCGCTCTATTGAGCCCATCATTCAAAGATCCGGTAGGGTTATTTTTTAACTCGCTTTGTCTTATGCGTTCTCTTTTTTCTTCTGATGACTCTTTTGAACTCATATAATCACCTCCAAAATTAATACGCTCTTTACTAAATCATACAATACTCATTTTCATTTTATATGCTGATTTAAAGTATATGTACAACAAAAAAAGCTAGCGATGCTAGCTCTTTTTATAATCCAATATGTTCTTCCTTATTTACAGTAATCCCTTTATGATCGATTTCAAGCTCACATACTTTCATAGCTGTAAATACTTTCGCTAATTGCTCAGCTATTTCTTGACGCTTCTCATACGGCGTTAATATGAAAATGGATGGCCCCGCACCGCTAAGCGCCGTTCCATATGCTCCGAATTCTTTTGCACATTTACGAATTGATGGTAATAACGGTACGAGTTCTAAACGATATGGCTCGTGAAAATGATCTCTTTCCATCATTTCACCTACAACTTCCCACCGCTTTTGGCATAATGCTGCTACTAATACATTACTTATCGCACTAGCTTTAACTGCTTCATGAAACGGAAACATTTCTGGTAATACAGATCGACTTTCATCTGTATTTAGCTCTTCATTTGGAATAAGAGAAATTACGCCTAATTCCTTACTTTCAATTCTTACAACTGAAACATTCTTTCCATCAAGTGCTCCGATTACAGTTCCACCTAATATAGAAGCTGCAACATTATCTGGATGCCCTTCAAAATTTGTAGCAATTTGAACCTTTTGATCAGTCGTTAAGTTCAAATTAGCAAGTTGATTCGCAAGCTCTATTCCTGCTACAATCGCTGAGGCACTACTTCCTAGTCCTCTTGTTAGCGGAATATTACTAGTAACTTCTATTATATGGGGTGATAAAGAAGGACATACTTTACATGCCGTGCTAACGATTAAATTTTTATCATCTGTCGGAATTGAATCTTCAAAGGAATGTATTACTTGCCATTTATCAGCTGTGCCCTTTACAACAACCTCTAAATACAATGACAAAGCTATTCCTACTGAATCAAATCCAGGACCAACATTTGCTGTACTAGCAGGCACACGTACTCTCAATGGTATCACGACATAATCACCCCTTTTATATGTTCTTTAATTTGTTCTATATCATTTGAAACACTTGCAATATCTAATTTATTAGAAGAAATTGCGATATCAGGATCTTTCAAACCATTTCCAGTTAATACCGCAACTACTGTTTCTCCTTTTTTGATTTTTCCAGATTGAACATGTTTCATTACGCCAGCTAATGAAGCATTTGATCCTGGCTCAGCGAAAACCCCTTCCGTTTTTGCTAACAATCTATACGCATGTAATATTTCCTCATCTGATACCATATCTATCTCGCCTCGAGACTGCTCAGCAGCCTCTACTGCATATGGCCAACTCGCTGGGTTACCGATACGTATAGCTGTTGCAATTGTTTCAGGTTCTTCAATTACATGTCCTTTTACAATTGCAGCTGCTCCTTCCGCTTCAAAGCCGTGAATTCTTGGCTTTTTGTAGCCTTTTTCTTTCTCATATTCACAGAACCCTT
This sequence comes from Bacillus cereus group sp. N24, assembly GCF_016483345.1. Classification (NCBI taxonomy): domain Bacteria; kingdom Bacillati; phylum Bacillota; class Bacilli; order Caryophanales; family Bacillaceae; genus Bacillus; species Bacillus cereus group sp. N24. The sequence goes on along the minus strand of NZ_JAEHCA010000004.1, from coordinate 2,577 downwards.
TCCAGTATGCTGTAATATTCCCTGCATTCCCAACAGGAATAGCGAGAACATCTGGCGCTTTTTGCAACTGGTCACAAATTTCAAACGCTGCTGTTTTTTGCCCTTCAATTCGATAAGGGTTCACTGAGTTTACTAATGTAATTGGCTCTTCCGCAGCAATGTTTCTTACAGCCTTAAGTGCATCATCAAAATTTCCTTCTATTGAAATGATTTCAGCTCCATAAGCGACTGCTTGCGCTAATTTTCCATGCGCAATCTTTCCTTCCGGGATTACGATAATACATTTCATTCCGAGGCGTGCCGCATATGCTGCAGCCGCTGCCGATGTATTACCTGTTGATGCACAAATGATTGCCTCAGAACCTTCTTCTTTCGCTTTAGCAACCGCCATTACCATACCACGATCTTTAAAAGAACCTGTTGGATTCGCTCCTTCATACTTACCATATAAGTGAATCCCTAATTGTTTTGATATATTTAATAATGGAATTAGAGGCGTATTCCCTTCCATTAAACTGACATCAGGTGTGTTTTCATTTACTGGTAAATAAGCAGCATACTGTTTTAATAGTCCTTTATACATATTGTTTTTCCTCCTCAATAATGTAATAACTGTTTATTTCACTTGCGACAGCTTCTATTGCTCCTAAAACTTTTTCGAATTGATATTTTGAAGTTTGATGTGTCACAACAACGACTTCTGCAAGCTCACGATTCAAAGGTAATTGAATCACTTCTTTTAAACTTACAGAATAATTAACGAAACATTCTGTTACTTTTTGCAACATCCCTGGCTCATCTTGTAATGAAATACGTAAGAAGTATTTCGAAACAACTTCTTCATCTCCTTGTAATTCATACGGCACTGGTTCTTTTAACGCACTTTTATTTTTCGGAACTTGATTCATATTTTTAACAATCGAAATAATATCACTTACTACAGCAGAGCCAGTCGGTAACTTCCCAGCTCCAGGTCCGTAAAACATCACTTCCCCTACTGCTTGACCGTGAACATACACTGCATTAAATTCATTATTTACATTTGATAACGGATGACGGCTTGGTAAAAGAGTCGGTTCTACACTTAAATGAATAGCTGATCCTTGTTTCTCCGCTTTACCAATTAGTTTCATAGTAAATCCTAACTTTTCAGCCATTTGTAAATCTTCTTTTTCAACCTTTCGAATCCCTCTTACTTGCACATCATCTAATGAAACATTCATCGAAAACCCTAGATTCGCAAGGATCGCTACCTTTCTCGCCGCATCTAGTCCATCTACATCTGCTGTCGGATCTGATTCTGCGAATCCTAATTTTTGTGCTTCCTGTAAAGCCTCTTCATACGACCATCCATTTTGACTCATCTTTGTTAACATGTAATTTGTTGTTCCATTTACAATTCCCATTATTTTTTCAATTTGATCTGAAGCTAATCCGTCTGTTAATCCTCTTAACACTGGAATACCACCCGCTACACTTGCCTCATAACATAGATCACAATCATTTACGTTCGCTAATTGAAGAAGTTCCGCACCGTATACAGCCATTAAATCTTTATTTGCTGTTACGACATGCTTCTTATTTCGTAAAGCCTTAACAATATGCTGTTTTGCTTCTTCAATTCCGCCCATTACCTCTACTACAATATCAATATTTGAATCATTTAGAACTTCATCTGCATGACTTGTTACTGCAATTCCATTAATACAAACATCGCGTTCTTTTTCCAAATCACGTACAACGACTGTTTTTACTTTCACTTCGTATCCTGTATCAATTGCGATTTTTTTATAATGTTCTTTCAAAATGTGGACAACACCACTTCCGACTGTACCTAATCCTAACACCCCAACATTAATAACGTTATGCATCTTCTAATCTCCTCCTACAATTTTATTTTTTATCTCTATCAATCACCTTGTTCTGCTTTTTAATCATGCAGGTGGTGGTTATTTCCGTACGTACGAATCGTTTCATGTTATAGCACCTCCTTTCAAAGTAATAAAGTGAAACTTTAATCAGTGGAGATTTTGTCCATTCCTCACTGATTATTAGTTGAACCAATCGGGCTTTTACGGACAGTTGATCTCCCATCTAACTCCCTCGCATCTGCCAAATTTTGAGATGGGAGTCTTACTGACCGTTAATGCGGGATAAAAAAACACACTCATCCCTAGGAAAGGGACGAATGTGTTTTCGTGGTTCCACCCTTGTTCCAATCTAGACGTATCTCCTCCTAGATTGCTCAAGTTCAGATAACGGCTGATACCGTCAATAATTACTAGATTACTCTTTCACTATTGAAGTTCAAAGGTGGTAAAATCATTTCTCGTGTTAGGAAGCTCACACCCTTGGCTTCCCTCTCTGTAAACCGTAAAAATGATTTCGTGTCCTTATCGTTACTTTTTCGTTCATGTTTATTTGTTAACTCATTATACTCGCATAAAAAACAAAATCAATACCATTTTTTAATTATTTCAAATTTTCAATCTCTAAGACCATAAAAAAACACACTCATCCCTAGGAAAGGGACGAATGTGTTTTCGTGGTTCCACCCTTGTTCCAATCTAGACGTAT
>NZ_JAEHCA010000039.1:0-33129 GCF_016483345.1 Bacillus cereus group sp. N24 | reverse complement strand
ATAAAAGATAATAAAAAACTATATGGAAAGACCGCATTTTGTATAAAAATATACCTTAAGTTGATGGATGTGGGGTATCGCCACATGGCCATCAACTTAAGATATTAACTACCCTCAATTATAAAAAAACGTTATTCTTTCTAAACGGCTAAAGTTGTATGGTATACATGAAAATAAAAAAAGGACGGTCCCCCATCCCCAATAAACTTATTTATCTTAGCTTCATTCCCATATCAATAAACATTAATCCCCACTGATAGAAGTTTCATTTTATCATTTCTCTAATCCAAAACATTTTTTATTCAATTCTCTTTAAAAAATGTTTTTAAACAATTAAACACATCTGCCTTATTCTTCAATATATAATGCCTAAACTTTTCATCCTCAATGCTTTTATAAACAGAAAAAAGGGTAGATGATGAACGGTTGTACTGGTTTAGTTAGCTGGGATGTAACCAAATTTAATTATATTCTGTTCCCAAAACTCACTTGTAACTTTATTATTTATACCTCAAGAAATACATTCCCCTTTAAAGAGGTATTGTATTTTAGACTCAATAATCATTAATCCCTCATGGGGGCACCATATCAGAAAAGAAAATTGTACGTTTAGACACATTTAATCAATTACCTGTACGTTAAGAGGTCCCCCTAGTATAGCTGGCATTGTTGACGTAGGCCCTGGATTTACTATCGACGCCCAAGTTGACATTAACGGTTCGCCTCAATATATAAAATATAAAGTACAAAACTGGAAGGGAAGTACGTTCCATATTACAGTTAGCAATGCGTATGTGAATGTAAATTAAGACGAAGAAAAGACCGCCTACTATGGGCGGTCGATTTTTACTAAGTATTTTTTAATGCTTGTTTTAACGTTTCACTTGTTTGTTCAAGCCATTCTAGGGGAGCCAGTTTTAAAGCAGGAAAATAAATGTCTGTATAATATTCAATGAATTCTTCTTTTTTTTCCGTGGATAGATCACTGTTTAAAAATACAGTTATGTAATTTATAGTATTTTCTATACAAACCTTGTGGGCTTCTTCTATAAATTCGTGTAAGGCTTTTTCTGGTGTTCCCATATCTTGATGGAATGTTCCATCTAAAAAATCACTTAATTCTTCATAAATATAATCTTTATCATTCATAAATAGCCTCCTAAATTTCTATCTTATGGGGAATCCTGTTCTAATATAACTTCCTTCTCCATCTTTTTTTAAGACAATTTTAGCGTTCGTTACCTCTAAAACATCTTCAGATGTTCTTAATATAGATCGACCAATAATTTCATCACCTCTATACCTCAACGCTAAAGTTGGTGGGCTGTAGGGATCAGCTAGCCACCTTTCTATTTTACGTATATTTTGAGGATTAGTTAATACTGCATCAGCAACTTTTTGGGCTTTTTCTAAATCATTAAAAGATGAAGACCCAGTGATTTTCTGATCATCTATTAATCGTTGAGCCAATGCCTCATCAGGTATTGCAACATGTTTTTCTATTAAATGTCCGCCTTTATCTTCGTGTTTCTTTAAATCACCATCAAATACACGTGGACTATATTGATTGGATCTATCTATGTTTTCAGCAAGTGAAAAAGTATCTTTGGCTTTATTAAAAGTAGTGTAATCAAAAGATCTTAGATTAAGTGCATTGGTATCAGCAAGAGCAAATTGATTTTTGGGCATTAGAATATTATTCAACATGTCAACGCTTTGCTTATACTTATCTAAAGTTATTACGTTTTTAGTACCTTGTATAAAGTTTACACTTTCACTAAGTTTTGAGGTTTTGCCTGACTTTGATACTTTACCTAATGTTGAAATTTTATCTGCACCTTTTGTTCCTACAAATAATTCGGCAATTGCTAATTTAACTTGCATCTCTACATTTCCAACCCATTTAGCTCTGCTATTCCAATCTCCATTTACAACATCTTGATCCCACGAATCAGAAATAGCTTGTTCTACAGCAGCAAATGTCTCGTCGATGTGAGAAAGAGCATACACAGCGCCCTCAACACTATCTATTGGATGTAAAATTGTGTTTAATATTCCTTTAAGTTCATCTAACACCGCTTCATTTTTCCCTTTTTTGTAGTTATGATATTGCCCGATAATAGGAGTATTTTCTATCTGGCGAATAAATTTTTCGTACAACTGATCCATCGCTTCTACGTTATTTTCAACAGTATCTTTAAGTTTATCGAACAACGATTCTTCTATAATACTGGTTTCTTCAGAATGATGTTTTTTTTCTTCTGTAATCGCTTGGATAGAAGTTGTCCACTCCATATTCAATCCTTGTGTACTAAACGTGCCACTTGCAGGACTAAATCCTTTTCCACTTTGAACTTCGGCAAGACCAGTAGCAATACTAGATGCTAGTTGAAGGGCCGTGCTGTAGTTATTACTGGATGTTTGATTAAATTCATATAGGTGATTTAACTTTTCTTGAAGTTTATGCCTCATGACAGTAAAAAGATTCGCCATAGCATCCATCCCCGGAACTGGCATGGTTTGACTGATGGCTTCCATACTTGCTTTCATTCGGTCAATCCCTCGAATTTGTTCTAGTATTTCTTGTTCGATGACATCTGTTGAAGCTACTTGTGATTGAAATTGACTTGGAAAGGCATCATTCTGACGGATTAATTCTTCACATAAGTAAATGATTCCTTGTGCTAAAGGACGAAAGGTTTGTACAAAAAATGATTTTGCACTGCTATATGTTTGTCCTTGTAGAACAGTATCAATTGCAAAAGCATCAATCGACTGAATAGCTTGTTCCATACCTTGAATGGTAGCGGTACATACAGCGTTCATGCTTTGAGTTTGGTTCTGTACTTCTCCCAAATACATATTTAAACTCATGCATTAGTCCCCCTTGCTAATTGTTGTTGCTGGTAGGATAAGTCGTCTTCTAAATTATTAAGGTCTCGTCTTTCCTTAAGCAATGTTTCTTTTTGGTTTTCCAATTCGAACGTAAGTTTTCGCTCAATGTGTTGTGCTTCCTGGCGGATATTCATAAAAAAATGAGATAATTCTCTATCGCTGTGCCAAGTTTCTAAAATGCGGTTAAATAAGCGATTACTTCGATTTTTCCATTCGTGAAAATCTGCTTCCGCTTGTTCCTGAGTTTGAATCGCGGATTGATTTCGGTCCTGTTTTTCAAATACATTTCGTAACTTCTGATTTAACTGTTTGCTTTGGTTTTCGATATCTCGATCCATCTTCTTCCTCCTACCGTTTTATCTTTACGAAGGTGGTCACATTAGCGAAAAGTGTTGTGAAGCTCGTGATCCATTCTCTCAAACTCTTTGGCTACCGAATGAATATTATCGACCTCTCGTTGAAAGGCGGTCCAAAATTGTTGTGTTAAATCTAAGGCTTGTTGATTCGCTTCTTGTGCTTTGGAATTAATCGTTAGCGTCGTACCCGTCGCCTTCGTGATTGAACGATTTGAGGCACTTTGGATTGTATCCGAAGCTTTCCTCATTTGCGTAGCGATTTGTGTTGCTGTTTGTAAATTACTTTGAAATTGCCCCATTCTTAAAAACCCTTTCTATAGTGTTCTGAACATACCAGTGAAATTTCAATTCTTCTAACTTATCAACTAACCTTTGTATACCCCTTCTTCCCTAATACGAAATTATACCATGTAAAAAACTAGAAATTACTCTCGAGAATAAAATATATTATAAAAGTATAAAAGGTTCTTCTTCATATATTTGTACCAGAACCGCTTATCTTGAATAACTGTAGAAAGATCAAATTTTCGTTATGGAGAACAATGAATTTCTTCATTTATAGTGCAGTACCCCATTCCCATCAACCTAAGAAAACAGGTCACCCCATGCCTTCTTACAGGAAGAATTATAACGTATTTTTTATTCACTCAATTACCGAAGCCTCAAATATTTTAAATAGTTTCTTATCCCCTAATCACCGAGTACGTTTATTTCTCCAAATTACTGTCCATAATAATAAACAAAGACAAACCCTTTATCCTTAAGATATAGACGCTTTCTCAATGGTATCAAACTCGGCGATTAGGGTGGAGTGGTATACATTAAAAATAAACTCCTTTTTTGATAAAATTAAAGTGAAGGAGATGAGAACATGATAATATCTGCAATGGTTGCCGTAGGAGAAAATAATGTAATTGGTAAAAATAACGATATTCCCTGGAGACTTCCTAATGATTGGGCATACTTAAGACGAATTACTATGGGACACTCTATCATTCTAGGAAGAAAGAATTATGAATCGATAGGAAAACCTTTAGATGGACGTAAAAATATTATCTTAACAAAAAATAAAAACTATAAGGCCGAGGGCTGTCATATAGCTTATTCGATTGAAGATGCCCTTTCTAAATGTGAAGGAGAAGAAGTATTTATCCTTGGAGGAGAGGAAATCTATCAACAATTTCTTCCTTACACTCAAAAACTATACATAACCAAGATTCATGCTAGATTTGAAGGGGATCGTTACTTCCCAGAAATTGATTTCTCTTTGTGGAAAGAGATATATACTGAAAAAGGAATTCAAAATGATAAAAATCCATATGAGTACTACTTTCATGTATTTGAGAAAATAAGGCTATAATAAAATTACTCATAAAAAAATTATATGAAAACAAAAGTCCCTCAGTTAAACAAACTGGGGGACTTTTAATAGTCTTCTAAATACATTGAATCCCGATAATAGGACGTTATGTTAACCTTATATGTATACGATATTCACTGTTTTTTAAATAGGGTCTTATGAAAGCTATAACGAAATAAAATAATATATAAGGAGGGGAATATACTGTTTAGAATGTTGTTTAAAAAGTTTATCAAGAAAAAATATGTTTGTTTAGTTTGTGGCTATGATCAGTTACCGGGACCACTCTATAATGAAAAAGGAATCCCCAATGTAAGTTTAATATGTGCTTGTTGTGCTTTTCAACCAGGGTATGACGATGAAGAAATTGTATGGACTATTGAAACATATCGTGAGAATTGGCTTCAAGAAGGATCTCCTTGGCTAGATACTAAGGAGAAACCAAAACATTGGGATTTAAAGCAACAATTAACCAATGTTAATATAAAAGAGTAACTACCAATAACGAGAATTATGATAACTTGAATAGTATATAAGCCTTATTTTTAGAGAGGAAAGGATAATATGGAAATATACGACTATTTAGATCAAATGCAAGCTGAATTATTAAAACATTCATGGCTAGAGATTGAAGAAAAATACTACGAACTATGCTCCAAATTAGTGGGAAAAGAACAAGCAAAACGAATCCAGAATATAAATTTAGATTTATTTCAGAGTAAGCTGAAAGATGCCTTTTCTACCTCCCTACATATAGCTAATCAAAATTCAGCAGAAGCCATTTATTTTGAATATGATATGGACAACGACTGGAACAGTACTTTCTTTATTTGCGATGAGTATACAAAGTTATCTGAAGAAGATGATGATTGGGCAAGTGATTGGATTAGTGAAGTAGAAGGTCCTGACTTAAAAGAATTTGCGCAGATTTACAATGAAAATAGATTTGATAATAATGAGAAAGCACTAGGCACAACATTATATCTTATTGCTAGAACTGTTGTTACATTTAAAAAAATTATTGCAACAATTCATATCCCAATTTGTATTGGTTTTCATGATCAAGATCCAATCATGAGAATCCAAGAGTAACTTCTGATAACGATAATTATGTAAATAGGCTGTCCACATGGGCAGCTTATTTTATTTTTCCGCATAGCGTAGGTTATTTTGCAAAATGCTGACGATACCCCATTAGGGCTCACCATACATGCTCATCAACTTAACATTTTGAAGTATCAAAAATTGCACTGTTAAAGGTAAATATAGAATTAGAATATAGGTTATCAAGAATTAATACTTAGTAAAGTAGAAGATTTTAATAAAAATTGGTAAAATAATAACCAGGTATTGAAATTAGAAATAGGACTGTGTTAAAAAAGGAGATTCTATACTATGGAGCAAATTATTTCAAACAATAAGAACGAATCTACAGAGTTATATTATAAATTATTCTCTACGTTATCTTTGTTAACTTTTCATAAGATCACATCCATTGAAAAGAAAAAGAAAAGCCTTAAGCTTTCCCTTGAAAACGAATTAAAAAATTTAACAAAAAATAATCCTTATAAATTATAATACGGTTCCTAAAGATTAAACTCTATAAAAGAATTTATAGGATTTTATTAAATCAATATAATCTCATATTAATTTGACCTTAAAAACGCTATTCTTTTTGTAGAAATATACAGAAAGAATAGCGTTTTTTTATATTAAATATAATATTAAATTATATTAAGACACTTATGTGTTGAATGAACAGTTGTTTTCCTCATATAACGTATTAACAAGCTGTTTTAAATTATTGATGAACAATAGAATCTCTTGACTAGACATTCTAGCATGTTGGAGATGAAATATGTTTCCTTTTCCAATTTCTAACTCGTTTGAATTCAATGTAATAGGGATATTGCTAAAGACATGCCATGGAAAATACAAGTGTACAAAAGTTTCTCTAAAATATATTCCCGATTGACAAATTAATACGCCATCCGATCCTTTACTCAAATTACCAAGGACAGAGGTATCTAAAAAAGCAATGATTTCTTCTTCTTTTGAAACAATATATCGTGCCCAAATTACCTTTAGCTTTTTGTCTGAAATATGATTGTCTACAAATAAACCATTATCAGGTTCTAATAATTCATCGTACGTCTCAAACAAAGAGCAGATTGATTTTATCTCGTCAATTTTTATAACTGGATGTATATCATTTTGCTTTGAATTGTGGAACGAATTTGTAAGAGCTATAAGTAATTCTTTAAATAACTGTGGCGGATAATCACTGCCGTTAATATTAAAACTTTTTTGTGCATCAAAAGATAAAAAACCATCTTTATCAATTTCAATTTGTTGCACTTCATTTAATTTATCCCATTTCATATTTCCTTTACCTAATAACCAGTTTTTCCAATATAAACCCGAACTTGTAAAATAAACACCATATTTTCCTGAGCCAAATAAATTGCAACTTAAAAAAGCAATAATTCGATCATCCGTTGGTAAAGAGAAACGTTTTTTTGCAATTGATAAGAAATCTTCAGGTATTCTAGTAACATAAAATCTAGACTGCTGATATTCTAAACAAATATCAGTTAAACGATTAATATCTATATTCAGCACGATAATTCTCCGTTTCTTAAATATTTTTAATATGTAAATTATAATATTATTAGGTAAATATTAACACCTAAAATTCACTTAAATTGAGAGGCACTCTATTGAATTCTAAAATAAATTTGTGTTAAATTGAAAAATTTATTATATATTTTTACCGTTTTGGGGGTAACCTGTTTTCTTAAGTTGATGGGTATGGGCTCACCATATCAAAAAAAGAAAATTGTACGTTTAGACAAAAATTGGACAGATTTTAACCAGTTCCTTGTACGTTAAGGAACTGGTTATTTATTTTACAGGTGTTTTTGCCCATACTTTGAGAAAGCAAGCTACATGTAATTTAATCGGTATTCTCTGGTTCATAGTTAATTCAAATCTTCTATATTAATTAACATGTTGATAAAAGATGGGTTAAACCTTAGGAGGTAAGAATATGGCCTACATGTATATTAAAATTTTTGCACCAGAACCGTTTATATTGAGTGTTGTTCTTTAATTGTAACTGTTTATCTCTTCTTTCAAGAATACCTTTAATTCATCTTCTAAATTCATTTTCCTAATGAATTTATCATACAACTCAATAAGTCTTGCTACTTCCATTGACTGTTCTAATACCCGTGTATTATCAGAATTAATTTCTATAATATGATTATCCCGCCATTGTATCTCTTCTTCTAATTCTTTTATTATTGATTCCAATTCCTTTACTTTCCCCATAACTCACCACACTCCCAAATATTTAATTTGTGATTATTAAATTATAATATAAGTAATTCTCTTTATTATATATTTGTTGTTTCCTGTTACAGAATCCTTATGATAAGGATTCTTTTTTTATATGAAAAATCACAAATAAAAAAAGATAAGATCGGCAAACACGATCTTATCTTCAGCACAAGGAGTAAACAAAAGGATAACCATCATATTTATATCATGGGGTAGCACCAACAAAACGCGAATTTCGTACGCTAAGCAAAATTTTATAAAGAAAAAGCCGATTTCCTGTACGCTAAGAGATAATCGGCTTCTTACTACTAAGTTATCTGTAATGGTCGTAGAGAGTCTAATGGTGCGATTTCTTTTTTACTAAATCGGTATTCTCCTAGGAAGTTAATGTGTTCCCATCCTAATGGAGAAATGTGTTTTAATAGTTCTTCATCAAATTTTTCTTTTTTCTTCAAAACGTTTATTGCTTCACTTAAATAAACAGTATTCCACACACTAATTGCATTAATTAAGAGGTTTAGTGCACTACTTCTTTGAAGTTGATCTTGTAGCGCTCTTTCTCGTAATTCACCATGTTTTCCAAAGAAAATAGCTCGAGCAAGTGCATTCATAGCTTCTCCTTTATTCAATCCTCGTTGAATACGTCTACGCATTGTTTTATCTGAAAGATAATCTAAGATGAAAATTGTTTTCTCAATTCTTCCTATTTCTCTTAGTGCCTTCGCCACTTTATTTTGACGGGTATAAGACCCTAATTTCCCCATAATCAATGCACCCGATACTTTACCTTCTCGGATAGAATGAGCTAGCCGTAAAACGTCATCATAATTATCGCAAATTAACTTCATATTAATTTGTCCCCGTATTAAGGATTCTATATTTGAGAATTCTTTAGGTGATCCAATCGTATATAATTTAGAAGTAGCTAAATCACGTAACCTAGGCGCAAAGCGAAAACCTAATAAATGAGCCAATCCAAAGACTTGATCTGTATAGCCCGCTGTATCTGTGTAATGCTCTTCAATAACCAAATCAGATTCATGATGTAATAATCCATCGATAACATGTACAGCATCTCTAGCATTTATATTAATTACCTTTGTATAAAAAGAAGAAAATTGATCACTTACGAATCGATAAATGGTCGCTCCTTTTCCTGTTCCATAGTGTGGATTGAAGCTAGCGCTGAGAGAAGATACCCCAATTTGAACTCTCATACCATCCGATGATGAAGTAGTCCCATCTCCCCAATAAGAGGATAAAGGGATTTTATGCTGAAAGTTTACAAGTATAGATTGAGCACGTTGTAATGCATCGTCATACATTCGCCATTGGCTAGCATGAGCTAACTGATGATAGGTGATATCTGGAGTTGCATCTGCCATTTTAGTTAGACCAATATTAGTTCCCATCGCCATCATTGCAGCAAGAGATATAATAATTTCATCGCCTTTAGGCGGTTTATTTGTTGATGCGTGGATCAGTTGCTGTTCAAAATTTGTCCAATTCGACACTTCTAGTAATAAATCTGTTAGTTTTATACGTGGTAACATATTGTATAGCTTAGCGCTTAGTTTCTTGGCGTCTTCTGGGACATCTCTTTCTAAGCGATGAATACGCAAACTTCCTTTTTCTAAATCTACGCCTTCTAGAGAATTTACATTTTTAGAAAAGGATTGAATTCGATGCAAAAGGGTTTCAGTGCGCTCTTTTATGTATTCTTCTACTTGAATCGGGACCGCTAACCTGGTACCGATATTTTTACTCTTTGTCCATTCTTGCTGTGGAATAAGATATTTATCAAAATCTTTATGTTGTCTACTACCTACAATAGAAATATCCCCTGAGCGTACATAATTTCGAAGTTCAGTAAATGCGGCCAATTCGTAAAAATGTCGATTAATACTTCCGTCTTCATCATATACATATCTTTCCCAACGCTTGGAAACAAAGCTTAATGGAGCACCTTCTGGAACTTTTCGTTTTCCAGCTTCATTTAACTCGTGGATAGTATCTAAAGCTAATAAAACGGGATTTGCATACTTGGTAGATTGAAATTCTAATGTTCTGAGTAGTGTTGGCGTATACTTACGTAAATAATTATAACGACTTTCTAATAAATCAAGATAATCATAATTCATAGGACGAGATAACTTTTTTGCTTCCTCTACAGAGGCTACAAATGTATCCCAAGACATCACCGTTTCTAATAATAAAAATGGATCTAAGTTTTCTTGTCTAGCTTTAATTAAAGCTGTTCCTAAATTCGCGTAATGATTGATTTTTTCATTAACTGATTTTCCATTCTGTTTTTGAATTTCTTCTTGCTGTTTTCTTCCTTTTAGTTGAAGATTCATGATTTGTTTATCATGAATTTCAAATGCTTGATCAACCAAGTCTTGTGTTAAATCTATTAAATATGCAATCATGATCGCATATTTTTTGGTACTGTGAAATCGTCGAAACGAGAAGGGTTCATACCTTGCTCCTATTCGAGATAATTGTCGTATACGATTTGGATGTAAACCTTTGGTGTCAAGCTTTAATGTCAATCTTCTTATGTAATCTAAGCGTTCAATTACTTTTAAAAATGCATCAGGAGAAAATTGGCCTGGTATTTCTCTTAGCCACGATAAATAAGTTTTTGAAGTATTAGGCATTGGATGGAGTAGTCTATCTAACTTTTCTTGTTGTGAAGAAGTCAAAGAGGCGGTTAGTACTTTAAAAATCTTTTCTTCTGTGCGCTTACGTACTTCCCATACAGCTCGTTCTATTGTTGGTATTGCAGGTAAAATGATTTTCTCTTTTCGTAGTTCTTGTAATGCAGTTTGAATCAGATACAATGTATTTCCATTTTCTAATGCATATGGTTGTAGAAATTTAGAAATCCTTCGATAATCAAGTATAGTAAAATTACGATATCCATATTCTTTACGTATTTCTTCTAAGTGCTCTCGCCTAGTAGGTTCTCGTTTTGCATATTCTTCATAGACCGTGTGGTCTACACCAATTTGTTTAGCAACAAACTTTAAGAGTCCTTCAGGAATTGCTGGCATATTCGTAACAGTACATCCAGGATATCTTAAGATACAGAGCTGAACAGCAAATCCTAAGCGATTGTGATCTCTACGATGTTGATTAATGATTTCAAGGTCCTCTATAGAAAATGTATAATGCAGTGCTAACTCATGTTCTGTTTCAACAGAAATATGTAATAATTCTTCCCTTTGTACAGGTGTGAGAAGTTCTTTTCCTCTCATAATATTTCCTCCATTTATAAAAGTAATGAGGTTATTTGTTAATGTATCGATACAATGTTGTCTTACTTAGACCGGTAGCCTCTGTAATTTGTTTAATGCTATATTCTTTACTTTGATACATTTTAAGAGCCATTTCTACCTTATCTGTATGTTTTTGTGGTCTTCCGCCTTTTTTCCCACGAGCTCTAGCTGCATTTAATCCTGTTTTGGTACGTTCGCTAATAATATCTCTTTCTAATTCTGCAATACTTGCCATCATTCGAAAGAAGAATTTGCCCATAGCATTAGATGTATCAATGTTGTCATGAATAGAAATAAAATCTACACCTAGTTCTTTGAATTTTTCACTTAACTCAATTAGGTGTTTTGTAGAGCGAGAAATTCGATCAAGTTTGTAAACAACTATCTTATCGCCTTTACGTAATACCTTTAGCAACTCTTCGAGTTGCGGGCGCTCTTTTTTTATTCCTGTCATTTTCTCCTGATATAGTCTTTCTACACCATATTGTTGTAAAGCATCTATTTGCATATCGAGGTTTTGTTCTTCTGTGCTGACACGAGCATAACCAAAAATCAAATTGTTTCACTTCCTATCTAAATATATCTATTAAAATAGTACCAAAAACCTCATTAAATTAAAATAAGGAACTTTGTTTTTGGATATGGGTTTTGGTACTCGATATGGATTAGTTTTTAACGCTTTTGTTAAAAACCAACCAAGTACCATAAACGGTCGTTTTTAGGACTATTAATAGTGTTTAATACATAATCAATATGGATATTTATGGTGCATTGATAGGGAGAGTGAAAAAAATGTACTTAAAGCATTTAAGTAAAATAATGAAATAACACTCTAGGATATGATAAAATCAAGAATGTACGTTCGGTTATTGTAGGGTTATTATAATTTAAAGGGGGAGAAATAATTGGAAGAAACGAAATATTCACAAGTTTGGAACTTAGATAATCTATTTCCAGGTGGAAGTGAATCATCTCAATTAAGTGAACATATAAAAGATTTAGATGTTAAGGTCAATAAATTTGAAGACAAACTGAATTTTTTTAATACTCCGCGAAACATAAATGAATCAGAAAAAGTTGCAGATTTACTTGATTACATAGGAGACATTCAAATTTATATATCACAAGCTAATTCTTTTATAACCTGTCTTCTTGCTCAAAATCCTAAGGATCAACATGCTATAACATTAAAAGGAAAAATAACAACAATACATACTCGTTTTGAATCTGCATTGAAAAAAGTGAAAAATACTTTAATAAAAACGAATCAATTTTTGTGGGCGGACTTACTTAATACTGATGTTTTAGCAAATTACAAGTTCATACTAAATGAATGGCGTAAAGATACTAAAATGAAACTTTCAGATGAAGAACAAGATTTAGTGTCAGACCTTATGGTAGATGGGTATCATGCTTGGGGACAATTTTATAATTCGTTTATGAGCAATATTAGAATTAAAGTTCAAATAAATGGTCAACAAAACGAATTATCAGTGGGACAAGCTATAAATTTACGTTCACACCCTAGCAAAGAAGTTCGTAAAGAATCTCATACCGCTTTAGAAAATAAGTGGAGAGAAAACGAAGAATTATTTGCGGAAATATTAAATCATATTGCAGGATTTCGATTACAAGTTTACAAAAATTGTGGCTTAGATAATGTAATAGAAGAACCTTTAATGAAAAATCGTATGAAAAAAGAAACGCTAAATGCAATGTGGTCTGCGGTTAATAAATTCAAAACCCCCTTCTCTAACTACTTAAATCAAAAAGCAAAAATGAATGGCCATGAAAAAATGAAATCATTTAACTTTTGGGCACCTGTTATAAAGAGTGATCAAAAAATAGAATACGAAGATGCTGTTGATTTCATATTGGAGCATTTTAGTCAGTTTGGAACAGAACTAGAGCAATTTGCTAAACAGGCTTTCAATAAAAGTTGGATAGAATCAGAAAATCGCTCCAATAAGTCAGCTGTTGCTTTTTGTGCTGGTTTTCCACTTTCGAAGGAATCAAGAGTTTTTATGACATATGACGGTACGTTTACAAATCTATTAACATTAGTTCATGAGTTAGGTCATGCCTTTCATAACTATGCAATGAAACCTATTAATGGAATAAATAAACAGTATCCAATGAGTATTGCCGAAACTGCTTCAACATTTTCTGAGATGATTATTTTAGATGCTGCAATGAAAAAAGCAGGATCTACTAATGAAAAATTGTTTTTACTTGATGAGAAATTAAAGCGTAGCGTCATGAATTTCATGAATATTCATTCTAGGTTTTTGTTTGAAAAGAAATTTTATGAGGAACGTAAAAAGGGAATTGTTTCATCATCACGCTTAAATGAAATAATGCAAGAAGCAATAGATATAGGGTATGCTGGTTCCCTTGATAATGCTTCACTTTATTCATGGATATGGACACCACATTATTATATTACACAATCTCCTTTTTACAATTTCCCATATACATTTGGATACTTATTTGCATTAAGTATGTTTGCAAACGCAAAAGAAAAAGGGAAAGAATTTGAAAAAGACTATTTAAAATTGCTTCGTGATTCAGGAAGTATGTCAGCAGAAGATTTAGTAATGAAACACTTAGGAGAAGATATCACATTAGAAACTTTTTGGGAAAAAGGGATTAAATTATGTGTTAACGATGTTAATGAGTTCATAAAATTAACTTCTTCTCAAAATAAAGTGTTTCAATAAGTTTAAAATACTGGAGGAAATAAAATGACTCAAAATGGGATTGTTTTAGTAGTTAGTATATCAGTATTTAAAGATGAAAAAGTCTTAATAATAAAAGAAAATAAGCCAACTGCCATTGAGAAGTGGAACTTTCCAAGTGGACGTGTTGAATATGGTGAAGACATTTTTCATTCAGCTTGCAGGGAAGTAAAAGAGGAAACAGGCTTTGATGTAAAACTTAATAGCACAACTGGTGTATATAATTTTATCAGCAGTACAAACACTCAAGTTGTCCTATTTCATTTTAATGCCGAGGTTACTGGTGGTTCATTGTATCTTGAAGAAGAAGAAATCTTAGATAGTAAGTGGATTGATATAAATGAGCTAGTGAAATTTGATAATAAAGAACTACGCGAGCCAAGGGTATTAAAGCAAATAATAGGTAATTTATTAGCAGAAAAGGTACATTCAATTAATATTTATAATAAACAATTGGGTAAATAATGATTATTTTGCTAATTGTAGAATTCTAATTTAATAGAAATCCCAAAAGTCAATTTCTTAACGTATAGGAAATCGGCTTTTTCTTTATAAAATTTTGCTTAGCGTACGAAATTCGCGTTTTGTTGGTGCTACCCCTTGAAGAGTAAAGGCCTGTTTAAACAAATTGATGATACTAGAAAAAGTTATGATCACAAGTTATCTTACGAAGCCGGGAAAAGCATTTCTGACATAACTAACATTGTTTTGGCATTATCGCATCACTGTATTTCATTATATAAATGCATTGAGGATTGTATCGGTTTATTTCAAAAAAGTATGCGAATTGTTTCAGAAAAATTCGTTAATGATTTTCAGTTCAAGTTACCCGTAGCAAATAAAAAATTATACAAAAAGAAAAGTGTTCAGGTTCAGAAAAAAGTAAATATTAAGGACGTGACACTGTTCCAAGAGAAATCTATACATTCTCTATTTAAATACGAAGCGAGATTAAAAGAAGCACTTAGTTGGAATATTAAATACTCAGCTCCACCTATTGAATTACTATACTTTCGTTTATTTGATGTAACAGTCAGATTACATGAATCTGCTCGAAGTCTTGCCCAAATGCTTGATATGTATACCATTAGTATAGACCGCTATAATGATCCAGATAAATACTGGCTTTATTTTGAAGGACTGAATTACAGGTACTTCTTGCTAAGTTCATTACTTCGTGTATACTCTGCATACGATAAATTAGCCATTGTGATTCAAGAATTTTTCGAAGCCGAACCAAAAAGAAAAACTTTTGAAGGCACCATTGAGTATGTGCGCTTAAATGAAGGATTTTTAACTAGTCTTCCACCAATGAAAATATGCAATCGTATTTTAAGTCATTCAGCTTTTAAGAAGGTTTATAAATCCCGTCAGGATCACTTTCATCTTCTTACAACTCAAAATTTTTTATCATCAGAATATAAAGAAGTAATGGATTTTGAAGTATTTCATGCAATTATAGAGAACTCTAAATTAATATATGAACTTATTGATAGTGTAGACCAAGCGTTAATTAATTTTCACTTATTAGCAGTTGATAATAATAAATAAAATAAAATGTCATCTATCAAAAAAAGATTCACCATATAAACCATAATAGGGGTTCGACCGAGATACGTGTAAAAATAGTTCACAGGCTTACTTCTATTTCCAGATGCAATTTATTAAGCTTATAAATATCGTTTCGTTTATTTTTATTAAAGAATTTGTCTATTATGGGTACACCCTAATCATCCATTGGTTAGTTACTGAAAACACTTCGTTTCAATTGTATGATAAGGGTGTATGATAATAAGTTCAAAATATTAGAGAAAACCCCGATTTGCTTATGTTTGGAAATAAAAGTAAGCCTATGACTCAAAATTACATGTATCTCGGCTGTACCCCATTAGGACAATAAAAAATAAAAGAAGTTTTAACATTGATTGAAATTCTTATTGTAATGAGAAAGTGATGTGATTAAAATCCTAAAGTTAAGTAAAGAGATAATAAATGAAACAATCCAGCTTTCAAATATAAAAGAAGGTACAATAGTTAGTGATAAACAGGCAAATATAGCATATAACCTATATATGAAATTGGACAAAAAACCTAATTTTATTAAGGTACCTCAAAGTGTTAGACAACCGATAATGCCTGCTGGAAATTATCAGCCATTATCGGTTGATTTATTTAAAGATCCCAAAAGAATTATCTATTTAAGAAGATGGATTTTAGAATTATTACCGATTATTGATTTATTTTCTCAAGTTGGAAAATTGCCTCTAACAAGACCAGACGAAGATGATTTCAAAGCATATCTTCAAGAGATTTTTAATAATTATGTCTCAATGTTAGAGAAGATTCATTTCTCTATTCCTTCAGAATATAACGTAATTAATAATAAGGATTTGGATCATGTAAGGAATTTATGTATGAAGATTATTGATTCAATACAGGAATATTATAAAGGGTTTCCATCAGAGGCTTTTAAAGAATTACACAAGGGTTTATATAATAACGTATCCCTTCCGAATCATTTTATAAGCATGATTAAACTTCCAAGCTCTGAGGATGAAAAATTTTATAAGATGCGTGTAGGCACCGATCACGTATTTACAAGTAAAGAAATGTTTCATATTCCGTTAGAACTTCGAGGAATAGTTAGTACAAATAGATATAGTATTCCGGGATTACCTTGTGTCTATTTAGGAAGTACACCGTTAACGTGCTGGGAAGAACTTAACAAACCCGATTTAAATACCATTCAAACTTCATTATTTGTATCAAATAAAATAAATTATTTAGATCTTTCTAAACCGCCTATAGTTTTTATAGATAAGTTAATTAAGAAGTTTAATGATCACGGTACAATTATGAAAAAACGTTTATTAGCTGATGAATTAAATGAACCAAATGAAGTTATTTCTTACATTATAATTTGGCCTTTGATGGCTGCATGTTCTATACGTGTCAAAAACACTAAGGATACCTTCAAGCCAGAATATATTATCCCGCAACTGCTATTACAATTTATTCGGCAAAACGATTTTATTGATGGTGTAAGCTATTTCTCTACTAAAGTAGATAACTACTCAACTGAAACGGCTGAACTTTATAAAAATTTTGCTTTTCCTGTTCAGGGAGGACAAAATATAGGACTTTGTCCAAAACTTCGAAGTAAATTCGTGGTTACAGATGCAGTTCCGTGGAATATGTTCCAATTGTATAATGGTTCACATTATTGTGCTCCTCATGAAGGAGAAAAACGGGTGGAACATGAATTCATTAATGGTATGAGCTTATTGTATTCTTCTACAGATTTTAGTAAACTTGAAACCTTTTTACATAATAAATTTGCTACAGAGAAGTCTAAACATTTGCAGGAGTAACCATATTATTATTAGAGGTATCGCCAGCATTTTGGAAAAAAACCACGCTAAGAACATGCAAGATTTTATACAGTTTTTCGGCTAATCCAGTAACAAACGAGAACCCGAAAACCGCGTCATAATAGAAATGCATAAAAAGACGAATAGATTTATAGAAAATAAAAAAGGGGATTCCTTCTGAGAGTAAGGACTCCCCTTTTTCCTTGCTACCAATAATGAGACGTTATGTTAACTATCAATGTATGGAATATACAAAGGAGAATCTAGATAAAACACCGAAAAGAATTACGAAAAGAGGGATACCAATGGAAAAATATTTTGAGGAAGCACATCGTTTTTGTTCTCGTAATAGAAAACTCTTAGAAAAGGATAGTATATGTGGTTGTTTCCACTGCTTAAAAGTATTTAGTCCTAAAGAAATAACAGAGTGGTGGGAAAAGGAAGAAGATACAGCAGAATGCCCTCATTGTGGAATTGATTCAGTTATCGGAGAAAGTTCTGGGTTTCCCATCACAAAAAAATTTTTAATAGAGATGAATAAAAGATATTTTTAAAGATTTATTGACTACCGTTTTCGAGAATTATGTAAATAAGCCGTCCATATGGACGGCTTATTTTATTTTTGGCTTAGCATGGTTTTTTCCAAAATGCTGGCGATACCCCACCGCTATTAAGCTAAGATGTTGAAGTACCCCCCATAACGAAAAAAAACGCCATTCTTCTGTACAATCATAAAGAGAATAACGTAGTTTTCACTTTATGAATAATTTAGAAGCTTAGCTCGATAGACAGGTAGTGGTACTTCTTATTTTCTTAACTATAAAGATTTTTTCTCATTATTTTTTATATTGGATTCATATGTAAAACTAGGAATCCCTTTTTCAATACAATATTTCCAATTGCGTTTTATAAAAGGAATAAACCATAGTAATCCAATTCCAATGAATAAGAATGCACCAATAAAACCTATAGATAAATCTAAGTCTGCTGTTGAAGATGTAGATGATTCAGAAGGACTCATAAATAATGAAATATCTTTAAATACTACAAAAATATTAGATACCATATGGACAATAATTGGCACTATAAGACTCTTCGTTTTTATATACAATACACACATACTAATACCCAAAATAGTAGCTCCAAATATGTTTTGTAAATGTAAAATTCCAAATACAATAGAACTTATGATAATTGCTTTTTTAATTCCTAATCTGAAGCTTAATCTGTTGAATAAATATCCACGAAATATAATCTCTTCAGCTATTGGTGCTATTACAGCGATTATAATACTACTTACCAACAATTGAAGACCACTTTTCGATTCTAATACCGTTGCTTCAGCTGTACCTTCCAATATATTAAAACTCATTGCAATTGCTAATAAAAGTAATACTATACCTATAACTAAAAAGAATGGCATAATGACAGCTGCAATCATCGTTTTAATAGGGAATACAGAAGGCTTTGAAAAAAAGCTAGAATAAAAGTATATCTTTTGTTTTTTACATTTGTTATAAAACCATAAGATTGGAATCAAATAAATAGCGCTAACCAATATAACTTCTTGTTTAATCCAAGGAGCAATATTATTGAAAAGGGATGCACGTGAAAGAAGTTCTAGACTAATACTACTTAATAGAATCCATCCAATTATATGACGTATTTTCATTGTAGACATTGATGTATTCAAATTAATTCCTCCAAAGTTTATTTTGTTAAATTATAACATTTTAATAATCTAAACTTCCACTTATTAAAAGATAACTCACTTTAGGAGGGTTTCACATGGCCATCAAGGGGTCACCATATCCAAAAAAGAAAATTGTACGTTTAGACTCATTTTAGATACAAATTAACCTGTACCTTGTACGCTAAGGAACAGGCTATTTATTTTACTACTTTTTATATAATTTTTCTCTCGTAATGGTCTTAGATTATTAAAATTTGTTTTTTCATTTAAGTTCCAAACATAATCACCTGTCAACGTAATATGTTCCCATTCAAGTGGAGATATATGTTGTAAATATTCTCCTGGAATATTAGGAGAACCAATTTATGTTAAATTTTCACAATGTTTTTGTTGTATGTTTAAATTATAATAAGAGTAATTCTTTTTATTGTTATATACCTGTTAGTTCCTGTTGCAGAATCCTTAAGCTATTAAGGATTCCTTTTTTGTATCTAAAATCAAAAATAAAAGGATAAGATCCGGGAACAGGATCTTATCCTTAGCACAAGGAGTAAACAAAAGGATAACCATCATATTTTTATTATAATTTATTTTTTGTTAATTTTGAATATTAGAACCATAATTAACAAGTATATCTATATTGAGAAATTTATTACAAAATTAGATATAAATGATTCAAAACTCCAATGTAAACTTTTAGCCAAAAGTTTACTTTCGTTTCCGCTTAAACATTGACTTCGAACTAATTTCATTGATATTATAAAAATAGACAAAAAAGTATACATTCAAATCATTGAAAATAAAGGGATTGAAAAACAGATGGATAAGAAACAACATTTAATCGATGTACAACCAATTCGAAGTAAAGAACAGCTCGAAGACATGAAATGGTCTCTTAAACGTCATTGCTCAGATCGAGATTACATTTTATTCCTAATTGGAATCAATACAGGATTGCGTGTAAGTGATTTACTTAAAATGGAAACGAGTGAAATTTTAAAACTGAAGCGAAAAAAACGGAAAGAATTTAAAGTGAAAGAAGGAAAGACAAAAAAGGAGCGTATCATAAATATTACATCCATTTTTGAGGAAGTACTTCCATACGCTGAAGATCTAAAAAGTACCTGGTTATTTCCTTCTCGAAAAGGAGATAAACCTATTAGTAAAATTCAAGCCTATAGACAGTTACAAAAAGCCGGAGATTTTGCCGGGGTAGAATCCTTAGGTACTCATACGATGCGTAAAACATTTGGATATTGGTTTTACAAGCAAACAAAAGATATTGCTATGTTACAAGAAATATTGAATCATAGTACACCACAAATTACACTAGGGTACATCGGAATTAATAAGGAAGAAAAAGATAATGTACTTGATACATTTCGTATCTAATTTAAGTTACATATAAGATAATATATTTATATTAAATGGAATGGGGAGAACAATAACTGTGAAAAAATCAGATTTTCAAAAATTCCAAATTGCAATCAATAATTACAATAAAGTAATTTCAAACGCAGGTACACTTGCTAATTTAGATACGTATAGTTCAATTAAATGGGAAAAGATTCTACCAGCTTATTCAAATCAATTTCAAAAGTTGCAGGATACAATTAATAATTACAATAAAGCAGCATCCATCACAGGTACACTTGTTAATTTAGATAACTACAATTCAATTAAATGGGGAAAAGTCTTATCAGCTTATTCAAATCAATTTCAAAAGTTGCAGGATACAATTGATAATTACAATAAAGTAATTTCAACCACAGGTACACTTACTAATTTAAATACGTACAATTCAATTAAATGGGAAAAGATCCTACCAGCTTATTCAAATCAACTTCAGAGATTGCAAGGTGCAATCAATAATTACAGTAAACTCTCGGACTCCATAAACTCACTCTCATACTCGGAGGTTTTATTAGATACACTTCGTACAATGGAAATACCTTCATCACGTTTAGAGGAAATTTCCACAATTGACCTTGAAGAAATTCAACCATACTTTGAATTAGAAGAGGTACAAACAGAAATTGAACATGAAGCCATAGCATTACAAGAACAAACTAATCCCAACAACATTCGATTGATTTTAGACGATTGGGCTACTAAGGTTTTTGATACTCCAGCTAAACTAAAAGAAAAAGCGCCATTTGCTCTTCTACTTATATATGTTATGGTATACTTCTTCAGTTTAGGTGTAGAACCCGCTATACAAGATATAATCAAAGAAAATGTTCTTCATGTTTCAGAATTTACAACTAATAAGCCTGAAGAAAATGCAAAACAAGTAAAGAGTACTCTTGAAAAAGATTTTGGTATTGCTCTTTCTACTGTAAATAAGGTTCGAGTTACTAATCGAGAAACACCTGTTTTTCGTTCACAGCAACGTATTTCTGGTGCAATTGATACTATCCCCTGTAACAAGGCTGTAATTATAATTGAAAAAAAACGAAATTGGTCATTCATAATGTATACAAATTCGCTAGGTGAAGAATTAAACGGATGGGTTTTTACTGGGAATTTAGCAAAATAAAATTTTGGGAATTATGTCATTGCCCAGTTAGAATATTTCTGAAAATGAAATTTACTTACTGGGCTGTTTGTGTTGTACATAGTACTGAATACGTCCGTTTAAGTAAGATACTCAACTATCACCGATCCCTTATCAATGGAGACAAAGACAAGCTTAGAAATTACACTCACACCAAAAATTCGTGAAAGGGCTGAAATAAAAAATGTCTATCAATCAAAATGAATTGTCATGGGAAGAACAAAGAGAATTAGAAGAAAAAATACTACAATTAAAAAAATTAAAACAAGAAAGACAACGTCTTTATAGTATATGGGATGGTATTAAAAGAAGAACTTCAGATACTGGATCAGAACGTTATGGGGCTAGAGGTATAGAATTATGTAAAGAATGGCAAACTTTCGAACCTTTTTACAAGTGGGCAATAGAAAATGGTCATGACGAATCATTAACATTAGATAGAATAAATTTTAACGGTGATTATTCACCTGAAAATTGTAGATGGGCAAATGCACGCTTACAAGCAAACAACAAATCAAACAATTATTTCATTCCATATAAAGGTGAATCAGTCCCAGTTGTCTACATTCATGAACACTTCAATATTCCCATTGATACATTAAGGCTTTTAGGTTCTATAAACATGGATTTTGAAGATGCATGGATAATTTTAAATTACAACTACGGTAGATTTTACGGTGAATTATTTAACATTTTACAAATTAGTATGGGAAAAACAACTTCAAACAACTACTTAACAGAACAAATGTTAAACGCTAGTCTTATAATTGATAAGATATTGAATGGTGAACAATTTAAGCCTAATTACGAGACAAAAGTTGATTTTCAATATTTATTTGCTCACTATTGTAAAAACAGAACACCTTTTGACTGGAAAGACGTATTTTCGTTATTCGAAACGTTCGAAATCGCTTATCATTCTTTAAAAGAAATAGGTTTCAACATGGATTTACCAGATATTGATTTCTTCTCAAATGACACAATAGAATCAGTTTCAAACAAAGTTAAACTAAATAAAAACGGTTTTGTAGAAGTTTCTAACGAATCACTTCACGTTAACCATATAAACTTTCCTAAAGAACATGTACCGCAAATGAGAGCAAAACCAAAAAGCGTATTTGTTTATTTAGGTCAATCCCATTCAAAAGATGAAATAACAGGAATCAAATATAACTTTACAGGAAGATTCAACATAGGAAACGCAAAACAATTAAGGGATAAAGGCGTTTATAACAATTTAAGAACTAAAGCATTAAAACAAGTAACATTAAAAGACTTCAAAAACATCTTACAAAAATGTGATAACATAAACAATAAAATTCATGGTCTTTACTATCTAGGAGACGGGGATAACGTAAAAGAAGAATTATTAGATGTAATTCAATCATTATCTGATACAAACTTTGTAAAACGATTAGTAAAATCCAGCAAAGACAACGAAAAAATTGATTGTTACGAAATCTATTAAACTAAACAAATGCAGAATAACTAAAATGGTTAAAGAAGATTTATATCTAAACGAATGTAACGGAAAGGAAAATACTTTCTCATACGGATTCTTTATTCTCGATTGATTACTCCTACATATTAATCTGAATTAGTGTAGATATTAATTTAAAGTTATTTATTCAAAATCACTAAAAATTTGCAATTAGACCATAAAAAAGAGTCCTAATAATCAAAGACTCTTCTTTTTATGGTTATTTGATATTATCAAGGTTTTTAATTCACAATCGCTTTTCAATCAGTTGAATTTGAAAAATGTTACTGTCATTAATACCAAGCACCTTCATTTCCTCTTTAAACGAACGCCAGGGTTCAACTTTAATGGATTTTATACTTTTATCCCGCAAAGTATATTCTCTTATATAATATGAATTTTGTCTTTTATTCTTCTTCAAATAATCTTCCTCCTTTATTATTTATCGATGTAATCATAATATCTTTTTAACGAAAGCTTAGATTTAAAACCTACCTGTTTTATAATTTCTCCCTCTAAGACTTCATTTTCGATTAGCCCTAAGATGAATGTATTCCGTAGATGTTGTGCTGAAATTCCTTTTCTTAAATTCGCTCTTTCAACTTCAAGTCGAATCATTTTTTGAACAGCAATTTCTGTTAAGCCTTTTGGAGCATCGTTTTCATATGACCAATGATAAGTTTTTCGAGTAAAATCAAATGCAACGAATAGAGGATCATTGCTATGATATTTGGGACGAACAGGTTCAGGAATAGTTTTATAATAGTTAAATAATATCTTTTTATCATCTTCAGTTAAAAGAACCGTTCTCTCTATACCCACTATTCCTGGTACTAAGATCGTATTTTTTTCAAAATGGACGTGCTTCATCTGTAAACCTACAAGTTCTTGTAAGGACAATCCATTATTAATGAGTAAATGCACAACAGCAATGTTACGTTCCATAAGTAAAGGGCGAACAGAGCATTGTTTTTCTGTTAATCCTTCTAATGAGGTTAAAATATACTTTAACCTTTTTTCTTCCGCTTTAGAAATAAAGTCTTCATCACGTAAAGCACGATTAGGCTGAATTACAAAATTCATATCTTCTATTGGATTAGGTAGGTCTAAATATTGATAAAGTCTACTTAGAACAATATAAACACGATGTAACGTTTTATCTGAGTAATTTCGTTGTTTCTTTAAATCATTAAAATACTCTTCATAATCCTCTGTATTAAGTTTCGTCCATATATTGTGTAGTGGTAACTTTTCAGATTCTTGCAACCACTGACCAAAATCTTCAATATCATAGGCATAGCGTTTAATTGTAGAAGGTTTTCTTCCTTTATCTAATAAGAAAGAAGAAAAATGCTGTACTGTGTTCTGGAACTCTTTTGTTGGCATAACCTTATCATCCTAATTTTTTCTTTTAGTATATCAAATTTAAAATAACTTAAAGTATACATGCTCTTCTATAGTCCTTTAAAAATCAAATCCTAAAAAAATACATGATGAATTTAATAAATAGGATAATGATTCAGTTTTTTGAATTTTCACTAGGAAAAAGACAAAAAAATGTCTTTTTAAAGCATATTCGCATCTAATTTAATTTAGATGCTTTTTCATATGTCGAAAACATGTCGATTAAATAATGATTAATATTTCAGTTCCTGTCTTGAAAACAAGACGAATGGATATTATAATAAATATAAGAAAACAAAGGAGGGATCTACAGAAAATAATGGATGAAATTAAAAATGGAGAATTAGAGGAAGCTCTATTTTCCGTTTATACAACAAGAGAAGCTGAAAAAATTTGGGGACTTGCGGAAAACACTGTTAATAAGTGGTGCAACCGAGGAAAGTTCTATGAGAATGAAGCAAGAAAAAGCGGGAAAGTTTGGTTAGTAACACGTAATGGTATGAACAGACTAACCCGTAAATAGTAAACAAGAAAAAGCCCTTACCACCGCCAGATAGTCAGGACTTTTTCTCCTACATCATTAACTATAGCAAGGTGATTCTATTGACAAATACCTTATCTAAAGTTACCAATTGTAACTCCATTATAACACAGAATCAATCAAAGGAATCAGAGCATATAAAGATGTTTTAGAAACTATCCAAAATAAGGGTTATAAAGAATTAGACGTTCGTCATGTTGTAAAACATGGTCGCTATAAAAAAATTCGTTCTTGTAAAAAACAGGCTTCCTAAAATCTAAAATAATCACTAATAGAAGTATAGATTTCATAAAAGAATAGAATACATGAGCAATCATAAGAGAAACAAATCAAGCGTGAGATAAATGACAGCAACAAAGATGCCATCATCGCCTCCTTACAGCGCCGCATTAAGAAGCTGGAGGGTGAAAACAAGCAACTAAGAGAACAATTGAAAGTGGCTTATGCAGACGTTTATAAAAAAATCTGAGGGAACACTGTTCCCTCCTTTATTCAACTAAAGAGCCAGATTATTGAAGAATTAATTGTACTTATTTTATAAACAGTTTAATATTAATCATACTGAACCGTATCATAAGTAAGTGAGGCTTTATTGCATGTGCTTATAATAGTAGATATGCAAATCTTAAATTATATATTAGTTAATATTTTAAAGCTTTCAGAAATTATTAAGTATAGAACGCTTAGTTAGAGTAACGTGCCTCTTTAATACAGTCATAGTAAGAGGGACTAAAGTGATGATTTTGAAGGAGATGAAAGGGATGGGCAGAAATATAAATACTAACGTTGAAAGAAGGATATATGCTGAATCTATGGGGAGATGTATGAATCCAGAATGTAAAGTAGAATTGTTCAAAGAAAGTGGCGACATAATGGAAAAAGCACATATAATTCCGTATTGTGATACTAAAGACAACTCGTATGAAAATTTAATTATTTTATGTCCAAATTGTCATACAAACTTTGATAAAAACGGTGCATTCAGTGTAGATGATGTTAAAAAATGGAAGCGAATACGTAAGGATGAGTTTGAGCATTTTTTTAGTAAAGAGTATGATACATTTGAGGATTTAAAAAGTGAAGTAGTTCCATTGTTATTACATAATCAAGCAATTTTTGAAAACTATTATTTAGAGACTAAAAGGGAATTATGGGATATTTCTGAGGGAAAGATTTTATCAAACAATAGAATACTAAGAAGTATTTTAAAACATAATACTAAGTTGATTCAAAATCATTTTAATGAAAGCTACTCAAATTTAGCAATAGTACAAAAATTTATGCTTCATATTGATGAGTTCGAAGCTACTCGATTAAGTAAAGAAAAAATAAGACATGTATTATTTCCGGCTGAGATTAACTCCTTGTTTGGAATAGAACCTTTAAAGGAAGACTTTATACCATCTGTAGAGTCTATTGAGAGTTTAATAGCAGTATTGCAGAATAAGGGAGAATTTGAATCTATTGTCTTAGGTGTCGATAATCCATATATACAGGTTAAAAAAGACAGTACTTCTGAAAAAATTTATCTTAACGATACCCCTAGGTTAAGACAAATGTATTATGATAACAATTGTTTTAGGAAAGTGAATGTTCGATTTGAAAGCTTAAATTATGCTCTAAAAGCTATAAAGTCAAGAGGGTTAAATTTTAATTTTTTGAATATAAACAATCTAAAAGAAATTACAGTAAATGGTGTAAAGATAGTTTTTATTTATGAGTATTGCTTAAGTAAAGTTAAATTACTACAACTATCCCCAGAGGAAAAATGTGTGGTTTTAAACTTACATAATTGGAATGGTGAGAGTTGTATTTCAGCAGAAGCATACGAACTAGCAAAAGAAATGAAAGTTACGTTACTAACAATGGATGAATTTTATGGATACATTAATAGCATTAAACAAAAAAGATAGTGTCATTCAGAAAATCATATATCATATAGAATTGTTTGAGTCATTTGAAAATGTGTATTTATTTGGATCAATAATCAATGAGAAAAGAAATCCAAATGATATAGATTTATTGCTAATATACAAAGATTTTTCTAGTAGACTTTTAATTGATTTGGATAAGATAAGCACTATTTTTAATCAATTATATGGATTCTCCTTTGATTTAACTGTACTAAGTGAACATGAGGAAGATGAGTCAAGTTTTATAATTAGATTAAACTCAAATTACCTAAGACTAAAATGACAAATCTTTATATAAATAAATGATTATTTTGCTTAAGTGAATTTACTTTTATTATTCAGTAATAAATCTTTTTATCTATATAATTTTATGTTTAGTGGAAGACATAAAACTCTATTTGTATAGATGGTTGAAATTTATCGCCTTGAGAAAACCTCAGTTGAAGTAGTTACGGAAAGCCGTATCATAAATATATATCAAGGCTATTTGGTACAAAGGTTTAATATTCGTTCTTCAGCAATCGGGCGCTTTAATGGAATAAAAGAAGAGCACATATTAGTCATGTATAATATGTGCTCTTCTTTATTTATAAGGATTTTTATAATTTAGGTCCTGATAAATTTTATCAGGGAATTCTTTGTATGCGCATATTTTACTAAGATCGTATTTTTGTTTAGGTTCTTTATTCTCCATTGCTTTCACCTAGGGATACAGCCGAGATACGGGTAAAAATAGGTTATAGTGATACATTTTTTACCAAAAAATATTTTACCCTCTTTTTTAGCAAGGGTAATTTAATCCTGGTGCCCTAGTTCTTTCTGCTAGGATAGTTATATACCCTTTTTGCATATACTATATATTATGCACGTACTATATATAAAGGAGATTGATGAACATGGAAAAGAAAACATCTGTCAATAAAAACTCCGAACACGTTAAAGGCGTTGTAGAGACCGATCCTAAAAATATCGGTGGGGGCCCCGAATACGTTGAAGGTAAAGTAGAGATAGACATCGAATCTAGAAAATAAACAAACACAGCGGCCTTCGGGTCTTTGTGTTTGTTATGTAAGATTTTAAACAGTACGATTCATTTGTCAAAGGCCTAGTGACATCTAGTCCGCAGTAACACTTCTATAATAAGTGAATTTCGTTAAAAATATAATATATTCGTTCATTTTAAGTCGTAATAGATGAAACGATAATTTATAAGCTCCATAAATTACATCTGGAAATAAAAGTAAGGATATGAACTATTTTTACACGTATCTCGGCTGTACCCCTAAATGTGCGTATGAATATTTAATTATCTCCAACTTTATTTAATATATCTATCTCACATTCAAGTTCTTTTGTATCTATATTTAAAAAATCCATGGTCATTGCAAGAACTTTTCCATCTTTATTTCTCTTAGATCCCCATAAACGAACAACCCTATTAATTTTACTATCTTCATATATAATTTGAACTGTTCTTAATTCTTCTCCATCCACAAATTCACGATGTATCCAACACTCTTTAAATTCTAAATTCTCATCAGACTTATACATGTGATATTTCAACATTACTTTTTCTAATTCTGGGAACCCCAAGCCTTTTTTCTCCAAACAGATATACTCAAAATCCCCAAACTCTCTAAAATGATAGATAAGCTCTTTTTGACTTTTCATCATAATTCCCCCATCCCATAATTTTTTAAGCGTTATGTATATTTGATATCTGTAACATGATTAATTTTTATATATAATACATTATCATATTGGTTCCTAAATCTTAATTCATTACAGACCATATCGTAGTAATGAATATAACCCACTTCGGAATATACCTTGTTCTCTTTTTGGTATGAAATACTTACTTGCTTATTTTCAGCCATTGCACAACACACAATATCATTTATAAGATCTAGTTTTTGTTCATCTAAAATAGGCATCGGTACTTCGTTTTGTTTTTCATACATTTCATTTAATCCTTCAAATTGTTCTTTTATGGCTGAAAATGGAACCCATCGCATCATACCTCTATCAATCATGATCTATATTCCTCCTTATGCTTTATGTCCACCTATTTTTCCGTTTCTTTCTCTTTGTGTAGCCCCTTTAATATAGCTAATTCCACGCATAATTGAATTTTTACCATATCTATGCCGGATTCCGTCCATTGTCTTTGCTAATTTCCTTTTAGTATCTTTTTGGGAAGTATCTTCGAACAATGACATTTGAATTGCATCGTCCCTGGTCAAATTCTTTAGTGTGATGTGTATTTGACGCACTGGATGACCCGAGTGAAACTTTTTTAATAAGCTTAAACAAGCAGCATAGACATCTTCCGTTAAACATGTCGGCTGATCTAAGGTAATCGCTCGTTTAAAACCTCCACCGATGTATTTACTATAGCCTATAGAAAGCTCAATCGTACGACAGCATTTATCCATAGATCTTAAACGAAAACAAGTTTCTTCAATTTGTTCTAGAAGAAGTAATTTTAATTTATTTGGGCTGAAGCAATCCTCTAATAAGATTTGTCCTTTTGTTATAGAGGTACTTTTAGGAATATATTTATTTGCAATCCGGCTCTCATCTATACCATAAGAAAAGCGATATAACTCTTCACCTTTAACTTTTCCAAACCGCTTTATTAGATGCTCTTTAGGTGTTTTTGCAACATCCTTCAAGGAAAATAGCCCCATGCTGTGCAATGCCTCTTCCGTAGCCTTTCCAATTCCCCATACTTTGCGAAGAGGCTTAACTTCCCATAACTTTTTTGAAACATCTTCGTATGACCACATGGCAATTCTAGAATTTGAATATTTACTTTCTACATCTAGAGCCACCTTTGAAAGAAATAAGTTAGGTGCAATTCCAATAGATGCAGTTATACCCGTTGTATCATATATCTCTTTTTGAATTCTTTTAGCAATTACAATTGGATCACGTCCGAAAAGATGCGCTGTTTGTTGCATGTCTAGAAAGCACTCATCTATTGAGTAAACGTGTAGATCTTCAAGCGCTACATATTTTGTATAGATTTCAGTAATTTGATTTGAAATTTCAACGAATCTTTTCATTGTTGCATTCACAATAATAATGTTCGGATCTTTTTGGATTTCATATAATCTTGTTGCTGTAGTAATGCCCATTTTTTTCAGTTCGGGAGTGGCAGCAAGCACAATTGACCCTTTTCTGTTTACATCCCCAACAACAGCCAATTTTACTCTCAATGGATCTAACCCCCTCATGACACACGCACAACTAGCAAAAAATGAACAAAGATCTATGCAGAAAATCATTCGATTCATGCATTTTGAGTAATCAAACATCGTTTTCCCTCCAAAAACAGAACGTTTGTTCTTATTATAAACCCTTTTTTTAGGTTTATACAATCCTTTTATAAAAAATATTTATATGGTACGTGAAATTATATATAGTGTTAATATTTACTAAAATTTCACTAAAGTAATAGTTAACTGTACAATAAAACTATATATACTACACAAAGGGGGTAGGTAAAATGAACAAAAAGAAAGTTATGGATATCATCGATATATTAGTAGATCTGACACTAGATAATGCAAATTATAGGTCGTTTCAACCTAATGACTTTTCGAAAAGGAACAAAAAAAGAATGGAGCCTATAGAGAGTGAGCATTCATTACTTAGTGGACATGTAGTACTTAGGGACAAAAACATATATATGTTCTTAGATACTTGTGTTTGGATTAATAATGCTGATAAAGGTAGTTTTGATCTTTTCGCTAAATTGGCTGATCTTAATGAACAAAAAGATGCTATTTTATTAATTCCAGAGCAGTTAAGAAAAGAATGGGATAAAAATAAAAGAGAGAAACTTATAATTAATAAAAGAAACGAATTTAACGACATGTTTAAAAAGACAAAAAAATTCAGAGATATTATGATTACAGACAATGAGAAGAAAATGCAACTAGATACATTAATTACAGAAGCTGAGTCGGTTATAACGGAGCAAATTGAATACGTAAACGAGGGAACTATTTCACTAATTGATCAAATTTTAGATTTGGGCGCACCAATAAATACCAATGATGAAATAAAATTAGCAGCCACTGATATGGCTTTACAAAGCATGGCTCCATTTCATAAAAACAAAAACAGTATGGGGGATGCTCTCTTATTTCAAAGCTTAATTGATAAATTAAAAGAAGAAAAAGATGCAATTTTATATTTTGTGACAGATAATAAAGCAGACTTTAGCGAAGATAAAGATAGAGCACCTTTTAAAATGCACCCTGACTTACTTAACATGGCTCAAAAACATGGTATAGAAATCAGATATTCTTTGGAACTATCAAAGACAATTGATGAAATAATTGAAGTTGTAACTGATAAAGAATATTTGGATGAATGTAAAAAAAAATATGAAGATGAATGTGAAAAATATCATCAAAGTCGTCATGCTGATTCTAAAAATGTATGTGATAACTGTCGTGAAACCTTATAAGAAATAACAAACGACAATCAATACTAAATTTCGATAGTCAAAATTTTCCCACTTAATTTTTATAGCCATTCAATTAAACTATAAAAAAGCTCTCACCCCTTTTAAATGAAGGGGTACGAGCTTCTTTTTTTTTAGGAATATCCTTTGCAACAAGATGCAATTATATTTTAGTGTATCCGCATCTTGTAGCTATTATTATGTATGCTATATTCCACAAAATAATTACAAAAAATCTATAATTCTTTTCATCTATTTTTATTGTATGCACCACCGGAAATACATATGCACCATCCATGGTGAATACGTATAAACTTCATTGAAAGTGTCAAAAATAACAGTTACATAGGATTAAAGAAAGGAAGGCACTTTCATGAAAGGAAACAAGAAAAATCGTACAAATCTAGGAAAATGGTTAGATCAAAATGGAATAGAGCAGCAGGAATTAGAAGAAGCAACCGGTGTTAGTCGTAATACAATTTCGAGGTTATGTAATAATAAATCTCACACTCCAAGCTTCCCAGTCATCCAAAAAATCTTTCGAGCAATTAAAAAAGTTGACAGGAGTGCCAAAATAACTGATTTTTGGGACATGTAAAAAGCACAAGGAGTAGAGTTCACCTTGTGCTTTTTAACTTTATAAAACTTCTTTTAATAGAAATGTACGAACATACACATTATATTTCATTCCATAACTCTCTAACTTTTGTTCACGATAGTCTGATATTGTAAAAAATAAAATATTTGGTATGACATCATTTTGTTTTTTATATAGTTTTGTAATTAGACTATAATACTGTATTTTTTCTTCATTATTCTTCATGTGTTGCAGCCTATCAATTTCAACGAAGTGTGGTACTTGATCTATTAAATAATAAGCATCTGGTACAATTATTTTTTCTTGATTTTTGTATCTAAATTTTATAACTTGCTCTGTTTTCCAGTCAGGAAATCCAAGCCACATCCAAGCTTCATTTCTTAAAAGTATATGTTCAAGTTGGTATTTCTTTTTTCGTTCATCTGGATTTAACCCTAATAAAGCAAGACCTTTCTTGTTTAGATAATAAACATACTCCCGGTTGTGCGAGGTAACATGGCAATATTGCCGTAGATCCTTTAATACACGATTGGCATTTCGAATACTCCCTAGACAGTGGATTGCTTGCAATTGCCTTCTGGTTGCAAATTCCAACTTACTTAAACTCGATAAAATCTCTATTTGTCTCGCTCTCTGTTTGAGCTTCTGGTGCCTCATTTTGCTTCACCACCTTGAATTGCTTTAGTAACTCCCACATATCTGTATCCTTTAAAAAAGGTACCTGGATTTCTTCCGTACGATCCGTCTTAAATAATGCTCTTCCTGGCAGAGATGGCAGATCCTCCAGGCCTGGTTCATCTAATGCAACTTGTGAAGCAACGAGTGTTGATAATCGAAAACCTAGCTTCGCATCAGAGTTTTGTTTAATTTGTCTTGGTAAGGTATCAGAAGTAGGATATTGAGTGCAAAATATGAGTCGAAACCCTAAACCACCTCCGATTCTTGCGACTTCGGACAACATCTCCTGGCACAAAAATAATACATCACGTTGTTTTTTAGGTAATCCCTGTGTAGGACATAGGTTTGCACCTTCATCGACTATAATAAAGCAACGTTCTTTAATTGATGTGTCTATGATATTGGTAAAATAGGACTTCTTCATCATTTCAATCTGTTTTACCAT
>NZ_JAEHCA010000038.1:0-33747 GCF_016483345.1 Bacillus cereus group sp. N24 | reverse complement strand
CTCCACTAAAATCATAACTGATACTTACGATTTAGAGAGGTGTTTTTTATCGTCTCATTCTCAGGGTTCACTCCATACAGAAAGGATGGCGTTTATTATGGATATTTCGATTCAAAGGATTTTGGTGCAGGATTCGTTTAATAAAGTTACATGATGAAAAAACATTTATTATTCCATCATGTGACAATAAAAAATATTTGGTAACTTATTTCTGTTAATAAGTTTTATAAAAATTTAATAAAATCTTTTCTTTGTATTAAATATTTTATTTTAAATTAATTATATAAAGAAATGGAGGCTAGAAAATAGATGCATAGATTGAGTTTATACCGCTTATATTAGGAATTTAAATAAACAATATGTACGATTCTCCCACTACACTAGTATAGTGGCCTTTATTAACAGCAAAATTTACATTTTACAAGGAGAATATTTTATGAGTAAGAGAATAAAAGAATTAGATTCCATACGAGGGTTAGCGGCACTTACAGTGGTATTTGGACATTTTTGTTTAATGCTACCATCGTTGCCTAACTCTATTAAATTTTCCCCGCTTAGGTTTTTATGGGCGGGTGGAGAAGCTGTAATCGTTTTTTATGTGCTAAGTGGTTTTGTGTTATCTATGGCACTTTATCATTCAAAAACAAATTATTGGGGATATTTAATTAAGAGATTTGTAAGGATCTATATTCCTTACTATTTTTGGATAATCATTACCTTTACTTTATTTATTTTGTTTTCACCGTATGAAGTGGCAGGACTACGGGATTGGTTCTATGATAGGTGGCAAGGTTCTATAACAAACATAGATATTATAAACCACATTGTGCTTCTTAATAACTTTTTTACGGAAAATTATAATCCAGTTATTTGGTCATTGGCTCAAGAAATGCGTATATCTATTGTATTTCCTTTGTTATTCCTTCTTTTTTATAAACTGAGTTGGAAGAAAACGATACTAATGGCTTTGAGTTTTTCTTTAATTAGTGTGTTTCTTAATATGTTGCATATTGGGAAAGCTGAAGGATTTTATAATGGTTATGCTGACACACTGCATTTTACATCTATGTTTATGGTTGGAATGTTACTTTTTAAGTATCAGGAAAAACTTATCTACTCATATAGGAATATGAAAAAATTTAAAAAAGGATTTCTTATTGCATTAGGGATTATTCTATATTTATATTCCATTTTAATTTATGGTCTTTCCCGTAATGATACTACTTTCTTATTAAAAGATTGGGGTGTCGTAATTGGTGTTAGCATATTTATTATCATGGCCATGAGTAACCTAAAAGTAAAAGCATTTTTAAATAAGAGTGTATTTGTATACGTAGGGGAAATTTCATATAGTATCTATTTGTGTCATTTTCCAATCATGATGGTACTATTTAAACTTTTGTATACAAAGATACCTATCTTCTTCCTTCTTACTTTATGTATTACAATGACACTACTTTGTTCTATAATATCGTATCATTTAATCGAAAAGAAATGTATTAACTGGGCAAAACAAAGAACAACTAATTTTCGGAAAAAAGTGTAATGCTTGAAGGAATCTTCTTTCTTTAGTAAATATACCTATATTACCGATTCCTAAGTGTATTAGGAATCGGTCAATTATATATAACTTCAAAAATCCTCTTATTAAAGAGAATCTTCGTAACGTTTATCCAAACATTGCCGAAAATACAATTAGTAAAACGCTAGTTTCTTTGTAGCCGCTTGGTCATATAAAGCAAGTTCAAGAGTACAGGTTTAATTCTATATTAATAATGATTAGAGGTAACAACACATTGCTATCTAAATCTAGAATGTTATATAAAACTATTGAATATTTTATTCGAAAAAACAGAGGTGTAAAATGAATTTTATTTCCGAACTACTTGTTCCCGTTGCAATTCCTACAATACAACTCACATTCTTGTTACTACTCATCTTTTCTTTTAGCTACTTTGTAGTATACAAAAAGGTATGTAATGGAGGAAAAAAAATTACCGGACAACAAATTATATTATTTATATTAATAACGGGATATTATTCTCTTGCATTATCAGCTACTTCATTTGGTCGTTCAGATGATATAACCTTTGCAAGAACAATTGACTTTGATGTACTTAGTATTTATAAAAAAGCATGGAATACCTTTTCATTTTCTTCTTTTTTCCATATCATTGTGAATATAGGTATGCTTTTTCCGTTAGGAGTTTTATTACCTTTATTTAGTAATGTTTTTCAAAAAACAAAATGGATGTTAATCAGCTCAATTATAGCAAGTTTATGGATTGAAATCCTTGAATTTATAATGCAACGTGGAAGTATGGAACTAGCCGATTTACTTCATAATACTTTAGGAATGATGCTAGGATATTCTATGTTAAATATAGTTCTTATATTGTTGAAGAAAAAAGAAACGGATACACAAATGTCCAAATATTTATTTCTTCCAATTACAGTAAGTTTTGTTGCACTTGGAATAATGATTTCGTATCAAATGAAGGAATTTGGGAATACGCCCTTAGATCCCATTACAAAAACAGACATGACTGATGTCACTATAAAAACAACAATAGAGTTAAAAGACGAAGGTAAAAATATGCCTGTTTACAAAGAGGAAATTCCAAACATGCCTGATGACAATGAGCCAGTTACAAAAAAAACAAATATTCGAGATGTTGAAATTCTGTCTCCTAAAGAAGCATTTCAAAAACTAAAACAAGGAGACTTTGATCCTATAATTTCTTTCAAAGCAGGTGATACATTAGTCATTACAGATTATAATATAGATTACTACGCTGATACAAAAGGCTTCTCTCAACCTATTTATGTTTTTCAAGTACGAATAAATGATAATGACAAAGATAGTTGGTCTCAACCTATTTCTGCGAGAAAATAAAGTAGATTTTCATATTTTTGTTCATATGAAATAGTTTAATCCAGTTGTCTTGCTCATTTAAAAAATCTCCGATGGAATTTAATTGAAAATGAAAAACAATTACACTGTGGACTATTGTATAGTGTAGATATGAATAACAAAAAAGGGGGACTATATATGTGGAAGCGATTTGTAGCGATTGGTGATAGTTTTACAGAGGGGATAGGGGATGAAGTTGAGGGAATAGCATTAAAAAGCTGGGTAGATCATTTTGTTCAACTGTGTGTAAACGATATAGAATATGCTAATTTTGCAAAGCGTGGGTTAGTAACTAAAGAAATTCGCTCACAGCAATTGGAAAAGGCATTAACTTTTAATCCAGATTTGGTTAGTCTAATTGCAGGTGCAAATGATGTTCTAAAAGGACGTTGGAATCATCATGCATATAAGAACGATATGGAATTTATGATAGATACATTAAGTAAAACAGGTGCTGATATTATGATAGCAAACCTTCCAGATTTTACTGTTAGGCTTCCATTCCCTTCTGAAAAAAAACAAGTATTAAAAGAACAATTATTAGAGGCAAATGAAGTTATACTTTCATTGAGTAGAGAGTATAAGCTTCATCATGTTGACTTTTGGAATCATCATTTAGTTAATGACAATACGCTTTGGTCTACGGATTTCATTCATCCAAACTCAAAAGGATATGTAAAAGTTGCTGAATTGATTTTTAATAGTTTGCCTGTACATGACTCTTCTAAATAAACTGTAGAATTGAACTATGATGATACCGTCAGAACCCCCTGTCGCATAAAGTACAGGGGGTTTTAATGAGAAAAAGAAGGATATAGGGCACATATAAATTATACGTATTGTTCATGTTTTTGTAATTCTTTGCTAAGGAATCCTTGCTATAAGGATTCCTTTTTTGAATGCAGTTTAACAATAAAGTTAATTCTTTTTGCAAATGTGGAACTATTTCATTACTTACACTGTCTATTAAGCGTTAAAACATTTTTATTTAATATTTTAAGAAAGGAACAATCATTTATAACTAAAGGAGTAGATTAAATTGAAAAAAATATGTATGCTGCTTTTCTTTTGTTTTGGAGTTATGTTGGTAGGATGTAATAAAAACGAACCGCCAAAACAGGCACTTGAAGAATATATTAATTTATGGAATGATAAAAAATTTACAAATATGTATGATCATTTATCGGAACATGCAAAAAAAACGATTTCGAAAAAAGATTTTACCGAGAAATATGAAAAAATCTATGAAGGTATTGGAGTTGAGAATTTAAAAATTAAAACGAAAGGAGAGAATACGAAAGATAAAGAACGTTTTCTATTTGAAGTTAAAATGGATACGGATGGAGGAGCAGTTTCATTCATCCATGAAGCAAAACTTGTGAAAGAAAAGGAATCTTGGAAAGTAGATTGGACGCCAGACTTCATTTTCCCAGGAATGAAAAAAGATTACAAAGTACGTATGCAAATAGAACAAGGAAAACGCGGAGAAATATATGATCGAAATGGAAAAGGGCTCGCAACGAACGGTAAAGCGTCTGAGGTTGGAATAATTCCAGAGAAACTAGGTGAAACGGCAGCGCAAACGAAAGAAATAGTAGCACAATTACTTGATATGTCTATAGAAGAGGTCGATCAGAAGCTCGCAGCGAAATGGATAAAACCAGATTCCTTTGTACCAATTGGTATTTTAAAAGAGGGAACCAGGCAGAATGATTATATTGAATTAGAAGGAGTTTCATCTCGTCCAGTAAATATTCGTACGTATCCATTAGGAGAAGCAGCGGCACACTTAACAGGATATATAGGAAAGGTGAATGCAGAGGAGTTAAAATCGCTTCAAAAAAAAGGTTATCAAGCAGATGATTTAGTGGGTAAGACAGGTTTAGAAAAAGTATTAGAGAATAAATTGCGTGGTGAAAAGGGTGGACGCGTATTTATGGAAGATGAGAACGGTAAAGAGATTAAAAACGTAGCAAAAAAAGAAGCAAAAGAAGGGGAAAATGTTACGTTAACAATTGATGCTGCAATTCAAGAAAAAATCTTTAATGAGATGAAAAATGAAGCAGGATCTAGTGCAGCGGTCAATCCTAAAACGGGTGAAACAATCGCACTTGTAAGTAGCCCTGCTTATAATCCAAATATAATAGTTAGAGGAGCGTCAAAAGCCCAAAGAGAAGCATGGAATAACGACTCGAAACTGCCAATGATGAATCGCTTCACAAAAGCATTTGTACCAGGTTCTGTATTTAAAACGATTACAGGTGCAATTGGTTTGGAAACGAAAACATTAAATCCTAAAGAAGAATTTAAAATTCAAGGATTAAAGTGGACAAAAGATTCATCGTGGGGAAATTATTATGTAACACGTGTGAAGGAAGCTAGTCCAATTGATTTTGAAAAGGCAATGAAGTACTCTGATAATATTTATTTTGCTCAACAAGCTTTGAAAATGGGGAAAGAACAGTATGTAAATGAATTTAAGAAGTACGGATTTCATGAAAAATTACCAATTGAATACGAATTTCCTATTTCAACAATTGCAAAAGATGGGATAAAAAATGATATTCAACTAGCAGACACGGGATATGGACAAGGACAAGTATTAATGACGCCACTTCATTTAGCATTAACATATGCACCGATTGTGAATGAAGGGAATATTCCGTCACCTCATCTGTTAAAAGAAGCAAAAGTAGCGGGGAATTGGAAAGAGAATGTGCTTTCTAAAAAGAATCAAGAGATAGTAAAGAGTGCGTTAATAAAAGTCATTAATGACCCTGATGGCGCTGGGAGAATTGCTAAGGTTGATGGTGTAACTCTTGCTGGTAAAACCGGTACAGCGGAACTAAAGGAGTCGAAAGAAGCAGACGGAAAAGAACTTGGATGGTTTGCAGCTTTTGATGCAAATGCACCAGACATGATTGTTACCATGATGATTGAAGATGTAAAAGGAAGAGGGGGGAGTAACGTTCCAGGCGAAAAAATAAAACATATTTTTCAGAAATAACACTTAAGTATAAGGTGAAATCTATTACTAAATTTATTATATGTATGCCTAACTCAAAGGTATAAATTAGGAAAAATAAAGAACAATTAAGTTTCAAAAAAAGCATTCTCCCTAATTGAGAATGCTTTTTCTATGTTAATGTGGCTCTAGAAAGTTGATAGCGCATCATTTTCATTGTTTGCAAGTACGGGCTGATTGGTAGTTTGCCCTAAATACTGATTTAAAACTAGAGGATTCAGTCGGAAGTGCAAGTCTGATTGGGACAGGTACTAATACAGCTGGTGATAAAAAACTTATTCATTTTTATTTTCATATTTGAAATCTTGGTGTTGTTAATAGTAAATATAAGAGAAGAACAAATTGAAATAGACAAAGGAGGGTGATTTTAAACTTTAATAAAAGAGTTATTTAGAAAAAAAATAAATAGAGCACACCAATAAGTATGCTCTAAGAAAAAATAGGTGATACAAATCGAGTGTTGCGTGAAATTTAAAAAATCATAATCAGATTTTTACGAGTAAATTTTTAACATTGTATGCATTACTTGTTTTTTAGAGCCTGTCATAAAAAAGAATGTAAAGGTGATTAAGTAAAGAAATGTATTGCATACCTTTACATTTTTCAGGAGAATTCTTCTATCAAAAAAAGATAAACAATGGAACAAATGAAACTTGTATCATGTCTATATATTGAAACCATATTAAAAGTGAGGGAAGTTTTATGTTTATTCAAATAAGTTTGAGGTGTGGAAATGGAACAGAAGTTTATTGAAAAATGTAATCATGATGAGCTTGACTATGTTATTAAAGACTATTGGCAAGATGTATGGAATTATTCATTTATTATTACGAAAGATCCACACTTATCAGATGACATCACACAAGATGTCTTTATAAAGGTTTTTAAACATTGGCATTCATTTCGAAAGGAGTCATCTATTAAAACGTGGATATTAAAAATTACAAGAAATACAGCAATAAACTATTTGAAATCCTCTTATTTTAAAAGGATATCTTTAGTGGGGTTTTTTAGTGACGATAAGCAGTCTGCCTCGGCAGAACAAGAGTTTTTTAAGCAGGAGGAACTAAATGAAGTGTGGGAAGTTGTATTAAAACTACCTAAAAAACACCGTGAAATACTAATATTGGACGCGAAATATGAATTATCATATGAAGAAATGGCTGAAACATTAGGTGTATCAATTGGAACAGTCAAATCTAGATTAAGTCGAGCGAGAAGTAAAGTTTCAAAACTAATAGGGGAGGGTAGTAGTGATGAACAGTAAAAAAAGTCCTGACTGGTATAGTAAATTGAAAAAAGGCCCAATGGAGCATCGGAAAGATGAAGAAGAATTTATTTATAAAATAAAGCAATCGGTATATCAAAATAGTGAAGTAGATTCTGTAACAAATAAGAGACCATTTCGTAAAAAAGCATTGCCTGTTGCAATTGTTTTGGTTTGTACTATGTTATTTTTTATTGTTCAACAACCTTGGCTTGATGACAATAAATCACCGGTACAAAGTAGTACTCAAATTAAGCCGAAAACAAAAGATGAGTCTGCTCAAGATCCATCATTAAAACAATTTATGAATGATTTATATCAAAGTACAAATTCAAAAAATGAAAATGATTTGTATAGAGCATTAAATGATGAAGTTCTATTTAAAGGGAAGAGTTATAAAAAGGATGAATTGAAGTTTGATGAAGACATTTTTCATGAGTTGCAAGTCGCTCTTACAATGGGGGGAGAATTTGCAAATGATACAAAAAAAGTATACAAAGTACCAAGTGGATTGACAGAAAGTAACCAACCAAAGCAAGCGCATTTTATATATGCAACGGTTACTGGAAATAAAACGAAAATTTTAGCTGAACCAAAACGAGAATCACAAGTTTTATATGAAGTATCTAATGAAATGGTAAAAGCTTGGATTCCAGAAAAAGTGCAAAATGATGGATATATAAAAATATCGACAATTAACGGTAATACTGGATATGTACAAAAAGAGTATGTTTTAACTGATATTAAGTATTCATTCATGTTCGAAAAAAATGATAATGGTGAATGGAAAATAATAAATATAGATTCTATATGGTAAAAGAGGAAGGTTCACTTTAATGAACCTTCCTCTTTATTATTATTTTCTTTTTGAAGTGTATGCCAAGACTCTAAAATTTCTGATGTAACGAGAGCAGCAATGTTTTTTTCTGAATTACTACCAGGAATAACGACAGAAATGGCGATTTGTGGATCCTCGGTAGGAGCATATGCAATGAAAAGAGAATGATTTATCATTCTTTCTTGCTCGTTGGGAGAGCCTGTTATACCTGTTTTACCTGCGACATGAAAGGGCAAGTTTTTAATTTCCTCTATATTTTGACTCATTCCGCCTTGCACGACACTCCAAAATTTCATAGGATAACGATTTGAACTTTCTAAAATTGGTTTAAACTTTTTTGTTTCCTTACCGTCCTGATCCATAATAGCACTTACGATTTGAGGTTTATATTTATCACCTTTACTTGCCAAAGTAGCTGCATATTGAGCGAGTTGAAGAGGGGTATGCACTTCATTTCCTCCCCAAGAGGCATTTAATAAAGCAGAGATTCCATTTTCAAACTTATTAGATGGATGGAATTCATATTGTCCGTCTTCTTCAAAGGGTAAATCAATCCCGGTT
Organism: Bacillus cereus group sp. N24; assembly: GCF_016483345.1. Classification (NCBI taxonomy): domain Bacteria; kingdom Bacillati; phylum Bacillota; class Bacilli; order Caryophanales; family Bacillaceae; genus Bacillus; species Bacillus cereus group sp. N24. Next base: position 25,142 of record NZ_JAEHCA010000038.1, on the reverse strand, counting down.
TTAGAACGTAGGCCGAATTGCATTAAATAATCTGTCCATATATGTGCCACTTTTTCTATATTCCCATTATTTTTGTTGAATAAGGGCAGAGCTACTTTTGCAGTCATAAATGTATTAGATGAATTAATGATAGCCTGCCTCGGTGTAATCTCACCTGTTGGCGTTCCAGGTGCATTCGTAATGTTATTTTGATTATCATACTGAAAAGTACCCTTATCTAAATAAGTATCTTCAGGTTGAAAAAGCTTTTCGTTTAATCCAATTAAAATAGTAAGTGGCTTTATAGTAGAGGCCATATTTACATAATATTCACCATACTTTAATTTTTGAATTGCTTTATTTTGCGAAAGTGATTTAATGTTTTCATTTCTAAATGATACATGTGTATATAATGTATTTGGATTAAAAACTGCCGAGTTGGCCATAGTTAAAATTGCGCCAGTTTTTACATCAGTTACTACAGCATAACCAGCTTTAGCATCATGTGTTTTCTTAATTTGAGATCGTAATGCTTCCTCAGTTTTTTGCTGCAATTTCGAGTCTAAAACTAGCCGGACATCTTTTCCTCTTTGTACTTTTTGAATGTTCCATGAGAATTTTTTATTATTCATTTTAAAAATCAGAGTTTTTCCGGGTTTTCCTTTTAAATCATCTTCATATTGAAGCTCAACCCCACTTTTTCCGACAGGTCCATACTTAGAATTAAGGTCATTTTCTACATATCCAATTAGCTGTGAACCAATTTCGTGTTTTGGATAATATCGAATCCATTCATCTTTAATTATTACATTATTGGGTTTGTTCTTGTTTATGAATGTAAGTTCACTCTCATTTATGTCAGAGTATAACGGTATATCATTCATAGTCTGCTTTTTACAAGATTGTTGTAATTGTGATTTTATGTCCTCTGCAGAAATGTCATGTTGAAACTCGTTTGAAAATTGATTGAAAAAAGCTAATGTGTTTGATGTATCTTGATTCGATAGCTTTTCATCATTTAAAGTGCAATATATAGACTTAACTTTCTTATTTGTAGCTAGTATTACACCATTTTGATCGAAAATTTTTCCTCTTTCAGTTGAAGAAGTTGCGATAGTAATTGAAATGAAGTTGATTTTTACTAAAAGTAGTAAAATCAAACCTACAATAGAAAGAACCGCAAAAAATCTCCATCTTTTTATATGTAACATATAACCCTCCCTTATGTAGTCTATTTCATCTTATAGTTAATTATTTTTTTTGTAAATGTGGAACAACTTTATTACTTAGGTTGTCTATTAAGTATTACAGCATGAAGAAAGGAATAATTAGTATAAAAAGTTACTAGCAAGTCTATGTGTAAGTTTAATATGAGTCATTATACAGTTTAGCATTTCTAATGCAAGCAACAAAAAAATAGAGAGAAAAACAGGAAAGGAGATGTATCAGTTACGCGGCTAAACGAAAAGAAATTAACGCTTACAAGGATGTAGAAAAAAAGATAAGACACTATTTATAACTGAATGGTGGTTTCTAATATATAGGGAACGTATTTATTTACTAAGTATAAGTGAGGAGTTCCGGAAGAATTATATGGAGGATTTATGAAAAAACAAAAAGAAAAGAAGCAGCAGACATATATATCTATTCGATTAAATATAATGTTCCTTTGCATATTTATACTGTTTTCAGCTATTATTATGCAGCTAGGAAAAGTACAAATCGTTGAGGGAGAGGCTTATAAAAACCAAGTGGAAAGCAGTCAAAATGAAACAACTAGTATACCAGTTCCACGTGGACAAATCCTAGATCGAGAAGGAAAAGCAGTCGTTAATAATAAATCTCTTCGCACAATTACGTATACAAGGGTGAAGGGGATTACGAGTGAAGATATTTTAAAAACAGCAAAAGACTTGGCGAAAGTACTTGAAATGTCCGAACAAGATATAAATAAGTTAACCGAAATCGATAAAAAAGATTTCTGGATGCAGTTGAATAAGAAACGCGCGGAGACAAAGGTTACTAAAAAAGATATAGAAAAGTTTAAAGAAAAGGGAATAGAGGGAAAAGAGTTAGATAAAAAAATTGATGACTTAAGACGAAGTCGCGTTACAGAAGTAGAATTGGCAGAATTAACAGCACAAGATTTAAAGGTGTTAGCTATTAAAAGCAAAATGAATGCAGGTTATCAATTGACACCACAAATTATCAAAAAAGACGTAACAGATGAAGAGTATGCGCGGATAAGTGAAAAGCTTGAGGAGTTTCCGGGAGTAGATGCAACGGTTGATTGGGAACGTAATTATGTAAATGGTAATTTATTTCGTTCCGTGTTAGGTAATATTACAAGCAGTGAAGAAGGATTACCGAAAGAAAACTTAGATTCTTATTTGGTACGTGGATATAACCGTAATGATCGTGTAGGAAAAAGCTATATTGAACAACGATATGAAGATGCATTACACGGTACAAAAGAAGAAGTGAAAAACATTACTGATAAATCCGGAAATATTGTTAGCACAGAAATAATCTCTAAAGGAAAAAGTGGTAATAGTTTAACATTAACGATTGATATGGAATTACAAAAAAAAGTGGAAGAAAGTATAGAGAAAAACTTGAGAGCTTTTAAGAGTTCAGAGCCACTGTTGGACCGAGCTTTTGTCGTCATGACGAATCCAAATAATGGACAGATTTTATCTATGGCAGGCAAAAAGATTGTAGAAAAAGAAGGGAAAATAGAGATTGAGGATTTGGCTTTAGGTAACATGACAACTTCGTATGAGCTAGGGTCAGCTGTAAAAGGTGCTACTTTATTAACTGGATATGAGACAGGGGCAATACATCCAGGAGATCAATTTTATGACGCGCCTATGAAATTTAAAGGTACACAAGCTAAGAAATCATGGAATGTATCTGGATTTGGTAATATTAATGATTTAAGAGCTTTACAAGTATCTTCGAATGTATACATGTTCCAAACGGCCTTACAAATCGCAGGGGTTAATTACGTACCAAATGGTACGTTGGATATTAAACAAGAAGCATTTGATACGATGCGCTTTTATTTTAAACAATTTGGTTTAGGTGTCCCAACAGGTATTGATTTACCGAATGAAATAACCGGACAAACGAGAACGGTAGATAGTCAACCTGGGTTTTTACTAGATTTTTCTATCGGTCAGTATGATACGTATACGCCATTGCAATTGGCACAATATATTTCAACAATTGCGAATGGTGGTTATAGAATGCAACCTCAAATTGTACAAGAAATACGAGAACAATCAATAAAAGAAGAAGAGGTTGGAAAAGTTATACGCTCTATAGAGCCTGTCGTATTAAATCGAGTTGATATGAAGACAGAACATATTGATCGGATAAAAGAGGGGTTTAGATGGGTATTCCAAGAAGGTGATGGAACTGGCGTGAAACATTTCAAAAATGCTCCATATAAACCAGCAGGAAAGACAGGGACAGCTCAAACTGTATATGGAGGAGATGATCCAATTGGTAGAAATGCAAAAGGAGAACGTATGGAATGTTACAATTTAACATTAGTTGGATATGCTCCATATGATAATCCAGAAGTAGCATTTTCTATAGTAGTCCCATGGCTTCATGATGATAAAAGTGGAATTAATTCTATAATTGGAAAGGAAGTTTTAGATGTATACTTTGATTTGAAAAAGCAACGTATACATGGTGAAGCTACTAATACAGATAGTTCTAAGCAAAATTAGAGTACTTTTCTCAGGGAAGAGACCCTGTTTATATAAAGCCATTTATAAGTAAAAAAATGAAATGTGAAATAAGAGATAGCGGCGATCATAGCTACTATCTCTTATTTGTTAATAACTCTCATACTAGCTATAAATTTTTTTCGGTTTATGGAACAAATTTGGTTCCGTGATTGTCTATTATGTGTACGTATAAAAAGGTGCTGAAAATTTGAAAGGAATGATGATTTTGAAAAACAAGAGGATGCTAAAAATAGGAATGTGCGTTGGTATATTAGGTTTAAGTGTTACAAGTCTAGAAACTTTTACAGGAGGGGCATTGCAAGTTGAAGCGAAGGAAAAGGCTGGACAAGTGAAACATAAAAATCAGGCGACGCATAAAGAGTTCTCTCAACTTGAGAAAAAATTTGATGCTCGATTAGGTGTATATGCGATTGATACTGGTACAAATCAAACAATCTCTTATCGACATAACGAAAGATTTGCCTTCGCATCAACCTACAAGGCTTTAGCGGCAGGAGTATTACTACAGCAAAACTCAATTGATACATTAAATGAAGTCATAAAATTTACGAAAGAAGACTTAGTGGATTATTCACCTGTTACAGAGAAACATGTAGATACTGGAATGAAACTAGGAGAAATTGCTGAGGCTGCTGTTCGTTCAAGTGATAATACTGCAGGGAACATTTTATTTCATAAAATAGGCGGACCTAAAGGATATGAAAAAGCGCTTAGACAGATCGGGGATCGGGTTACTATGTCTGATCGCTTTGAAACAGAATTAAACGAAGCTATTCCAGGAGACATTCGTGACACTAGTACAGCGAAAGCAATTGCTTCGAATCTTAAAGCTTTTACGGTCGGAAATGCACTTCCGGCTGAAAAACGTAAAATTCTTACAGAGTGGATGAAAGGAAATGCTACAGGAGACAAACTTATTCGTGCAGGCGTACCAACTGACTGGATAGTTGGAGATAAATCAGGAGCTGGAAGTTATGGTACACGAAATGATATTGCTATCGTATGGCCGCCAAATAGAGCACCTATTATCATCGCAATTTTATCTAGTAAAGATGAGAAAGAGGCTACCTATGATAATCAACTAATTGCAGAGGCAACTGAAGTGATAGTTAAGTCTCTTAAATGATAATTCCTCAATTCTTTATGTAACGTAATTGAAAATATGAACCTAGAAAGCGATTCTTTTCATGTGAAAAGAATCGCTTTTTTGTATTCCTATAATGAATAGTAAGTAAATAAGCAAATATTGTTATTTTATGGATAATTTATCCGTTAAAAAGTGCATGAGGGGAGTTTTCTCCTGTGATGTTCGTAGTAACAAAAATATTATTTATACGATAATAATATTTTTGGCGTATGTATGCTAGTTACTCCTAGATGGATATGTAATTTTACATATCCATCTAAAAGACACATATGCGTCAATCACTATTAAATTATATTGAAATTATTTTCGGATGAGGGATTCATTTAGGCTTTAGGGAATAAAAGGATTTTTATGTTTAATTATCATAGTATAATTATTTCACTTTATGAAATGAAATTTGATTTAACTTTTTTAAATATAATATTTTATAATTTGAATAATAAATATCTGAAAAATCAAATTTAATAAAAGCGATTTTCTGGTTTACTTATGAAAAACATAGTGTTTAAAATGAGGGGGAAGTAAGGTCCTTATATTCTTTCAAAAATAAATAAAAAACGAGATGTAATTACTTTTTTGAAAAAATCTCTAACCTCAAGTATGTGTGAAGAAATCCTAACGTTATGTTGTACAACATTTACGATTAAAACTGTAAAAAAACAATAGTGAAGAGGTGTACGGAATGAAGAATAAAATTATGACAGGATTTTTAATAACATCAATCGTTACTGGAGCGACTATTCCTATGAATACTCTCGCAACGCCAACCGTTCAGGCAGAAACGAAACAAGAAAATATAGATATATCCTCAGCATTACGAAAAATAGGTGCACACTCCAAATTAACACAAACCTTTATAGATGGAGCCTTAGCAAATCCGAATGTGCAACTTGAAGAAGTTCCATCTTTAAATACAACTCAATTTCTAATTAAACAAGATATGAAAGAGTGGTCATCAGAACTATATCCAAAATTAATTCTACTAAATTCAAAAAGTAAAGGATTTGCAACCAAATTTAATAGCTATTATCCAACATTAAAAGGATTTGTAGATAATAAGGAAGATAAAGAAGGGTTTTTAGATAGACTGGAAGTTCTTCAAGATATGACTATAACAAACCAAGAAAACGTGCAACGTCAGATTAATGAGTTAACAGATCTTAAACTACAGGTAGATAAGAAACTGAAAAATCTTGATACAGATGTGGTAAAAGCACAAAGTGTACTTAGTTTAGAGGGAACAGGAAAAATAGACAAATTAAAAAATGAAATGCTAAATACAAAAAAATCAATTCAAAATGATTTACAGCAAATAGCATTATTACCAGGAGCTTTAAATGAACAAGGGCTAAAGGTATTCCAAGAAATTTATAGTCTATCAAAAGATATCATTGAACCGGCTGCTCAAACCGCAGTAGTGGCGTATAACAAAGGAAAAGAAATAAACAATGCTATTGTAGAAGCAGAGAAGAAAGCAGAGCAAGAAGCAACAGAAAAGGGAAAATCAGTTATAGAAATTGAAGCTGCCAAAAAAGAAGCACGTGAAGCGATAGAGAAAAGTAAAAAAGGTGAAATTGCTGCAGCTGCGGTTACAAAAACGAAAGAGTATGATCTTATGAAAGTGATTGATCCTGAAAAAATTAAAAAAACATATAGTACCTTTGCCGAAATTAATAAACTAACAGCAGAGCAAAAAGCATATTTAAATGATTTAGAGAAACAAAATCAGACATTATATGACTTAACAACTAAATTAACAGTAGCAGATTTACAAAAATCAATGATTCTTTTCATGCAAAATGATTTGCATACATTTGCTAATCAAGTAGATGGAGAAATTGAGCTAATGAAACGTTATAAAGAGGATTTAAATTTAATAAATAATAGTATTACAAAATTAACGACTGAAGTTGATACTAATAACACTCAGTCTCAAAAAGATACATTAAGACGACTAAAAAATGTAACAATTCAACTCGAAGGACAGGTTAATAAATTTTAATATTAAGAAATTAGGTTTAATAAAAGGGTAATAACTCAACTGAAAATAAGGAGGAGAATTAAATGATGAAATTTCTATTTAAGGTCATAACTTTGGCCACGTTAGCAACGGTTATAACTGCTACGAATGGTAGTACTATTCATGCACTTGCACAAGAACAGACAGCACAAGAACAGAAAATAGAAAATTATGCGTTAGGACCTGAAGGGTTAAAGAAAGTGTTGGCTGAAACAGGCTCTCATATTCTTGTAATGGATTTGTACGCAAAAACAATGATTAAGCAACCGAATGTAAATTTATCCAACATTGAATTAGGTTCCGGAGGGGGAGAATTAATCAAAAACATTCACCTGAATCAGGAACTGTCACGAATCAATGCAAATTACTGGTTAGATACAGCGAAGCCAAACATTCAAAAGACAGCACGTAATATTGTAAATTATGATGAACAATTTCAAAATTATTACGACACACTAGTAGATACTGTAAAAAAGAAAGATAAGGCAGGCCTCAAAGAAGGAATAGGGGATTTAATCGGTACAATTCATACAAATTCAAATGAAGTTACGGAAGTTATTAAGATGTTAGAAGCTTTCAAAACAAAGTTGTATACAAATACTGTAGATTTTAAAAATAATGTTGGAGGTCCAGATGGACAGGGGGGATTAGCGGCTATATTAGCGGGAAAACAAGCACTAGTCCCACAACTTCAGGCCGAAATTGAGAATTTACGTTCTACGCAGAAAGCACATTTTGATAATGTATTAGCCTGGTCAATTGGTGGTGGATTAGGAACAGCTATTTTAGTTATTGGAACGATTGCAGGAGCGGTAGTAATTGTTGTGACTGGTGGCACAGCGACACCAGCTGTTGTTGGTGGTCTAGTAGCTCTAGGGGCAGCTGGTATTGGTTTAGGAACAGCAGCTGGTGTTGAGGTATCTAATCATATGAACTCCTATAATGAAATTTCGAATAAAATTGGAGAATTAAGTATGAAAGCTGATCTAGCTAACCAAGCAGTTATTTCACTTACTAATACAAAAGACACTTTAACATATTTGTATCAAACAGTTGATCAAGCAATTATGTCTCTAACAAGTATTCAGCAACAATGGAATACAATGGGAGCAAGTTATAAAGATTTATATGATAATATCGATCAAATGCAAGATCATAAACTTTCGTTAATACCTGACGATTTAAAGGCTGCAAAACAAAGTTGGAATGATATTCATAAGGATGCAGAATTCATTTCAAAAGACATTGCATTTAAACAAGAAAAAACAAACTAAAAATTTATATATATTTATAGGAGGAATTAAAGTGAATAATAATTTTCCATATAAACTACTTGCTGTATCGACGTTTATAACTCTGACAACAACTACTGTAGTTTCTCCAGTAGCAGCTTTTGCAAGTGAAAGTAAAATAGAACAAACGAGTACTCAAGATATATCTCTTTCTGTAAACAGCGAAAAGATGAAAAAGGCTTTGCAAGATGCTGGGGTATTTGCAAAATCCATGAATGATTACTCTTATTTGTTAATTAATAATCCAGATGTTAACTTTGAAGGAATTGATATTAAAGGATATACAAATCTACCTAGACAAATTCTACAAGATCAAAAGAATGCTAGAGAACATGCTTCAAAATGGGATTCACACATAAAAAAACAACTTTTAGATACACTGACGGGGATTGTAGAGTATGATACTAAATTCGACAATTATTACGACACATTAGTAGAAACGATTAATGAAGGAGATGCAGATACATTAAAAGAAGGCATTACAGATTTGCAAGGTGAGATTAAACAAAATCAAGCATATACACAGAATTTAATACAAGAACTAGCTAAGTTAAGAGATAGTATTGGAGAAGATGTCCGGGCATTTGGAGGTCATAAAGATATCTTGCAATCAATTTTAAAAAACCAAGCATCTGGAATAGATGAAGATGAAAAACGCCTAAATGATGTTTTAGAGCAAGTAAGACATTTTAAACAAGTAGAATCGGATGGAATAATAACTGTATCAGTTCCCTCAATCCCTACATGGATTGCTGGCGGTATTATGATAGGGGTAGCAAGAGATAATTTAGGTACGTTAGAGCCGTTATTAGCACAATTACGTCAGACTATAGATTATAAAGTAACGTTAAACCGTGTAGTTGGTGTTGCGTATAATAATATTAGTGAAATGCACGATGCAATTGGATCAGCTATCAATGCTCTTACCTATATGTCTGCACAATGGCATGATTTAGATTCTCAATATTCAGGAGTGCTTAGTCATATTGATAAAGCGTCCCAAAAAGCAGATCAAAATAAATTTAAATTCTTAAAACCTAACCTGAATGCAGCGAAAGACAGTTGGAAAACGTTAAGAGCAGATGCGTTTACATTAAAAGAAGGAATAAAAACATTAAAAATGAATCCTGTTTCTTCAAAAAAATAGAGGGATATGGTTTTTGTTACAATGGCATTTAAACAGTCATAAAATGATTTTTTGTTCTTTATAAATTGAAAAGACAGAGGTGTAATAAGGCCTCTGTCTTCTATTTTTATTGAAATAATTTTTAGTGTAGTGAAGTCTCTTACATTAAGAGTAAATAAATATATGTATAACTCCATCCTATCCTATATGTAGAAAGTAGTTATACAAGTTTAAATTTTTAAGGTGAATGATTTTTTGTGAATTTTTCCATAAATAATAATCTTTGATTAGTGAGCTTTATATTCTTATTTTATTAATTGAATACTTTTATACAATTAGATGGAAGTTAATAACACTGAATCAAAACATATTAGGTTGTTATTGAGGAGTTTATCGCAAAGTTGTTATTTTATGTGTCATCAAATAACATTTATAAACAACTAGAAATAAAGAAAAGGAGACTATTATGAGAAAAAATAGAGTATTAGATACAACATAAATAGCGTAAAAAATTTTGGTTTAAAAACATAATAAATAAAATAATAATCCTTACATGCACTAAGGAAAAATGAGGGAGATAATATGGGGAATAATTCAAAATATAAAACTAGAAAAATACTTGCAACTACTGCTACAGTAACTATGCTTGCGACTGGAATGATTTCTTCATCGGATGTCTTTGCAGAGGAAAGGCAGCAGCAAAAAAATTTATCGACATCACTGCAAGAAGAAAAGTCAGTTAAATTAGAAAATAGAACATATACAGTCCCAGGAAAAGGGGATGTTGAGGTACTAAAACAACAGGAAAGAAAAAGTATGGCATTTAGTCCATATGAACCAACTGGTTTATATGCAAAGCCAAATGAACAAATAACGATAAATGTAGAAGAAAATCAAAATATTCAAGCATACATTGGAACGTATTCGTATGATGCTTCTTGGAGAGAAGATTCTAAAATAAAATCATTTACATTGAAACCTGGTATAAACACAATCCAATCTCCAAATGGGGGGATGATTTATTTTTATAATAAACAACAAGGTGGCACTATTCGAACAACAGTCACAACAGGTGGAACGACTATTCCTTTCTTTGAACTAGGCAAGCATACGAAACAAGATTTAATAAACATGCTGGACCAATATCCAAATGCACATGCAGTGGAGTTAAAAGGAGAACGTGTATTAATTACGGCCAGCCCTGCACGTGTTAAGAAATATTTGTTGGGTTCTAATACAGATCCTGTACAACTCTTAAAAAAGATGGATGAAGCTACTCGAATTCAGGACAAAGTAGCTGGATTATCCGAAGAACAAGTAGATAAACATTATGTTCATTACGTAGAGGAAAATCATTCTCCTGATTATTATATGTATGCAACTTCTTATAGAACTGCATATGTAGGAGATGCAATCCAATACGTGTTAGATATTGATAAATTTGTAAAAGATGGCTGGGGTCCATGGCACGAGGCAGGACATTTGAGACAACAATCGCCCTGGAAGTTTTATAATATGACAGAAGTACAAAATAATATATACAGCCTTTCTGTAGAAAAAGCATTTACATCTAATCAACCTTTTAGATTGCAACAAGAGGGTGCTTATACTAAGGCATTTCAATACTTAGAACAATCTAATAAAAATTATGATGAAATTAGTGATGCTTTTGTTAAGCTTGTTATGCTTTGGCAACTACAGTTAGCGTATGGAGAGGATTTCTATCCTAAATTGCATCAATTGTATAGAGACATGCCTTCAAATGAAATTCCACAAACTGATGAAAATAAAAAACAATTATTTATGATTTCAGCATCAAAAGTAGCCAAACAAAATTTGATTCCTTTCTTTGAGAAGTGGGGATTACGTCCAAATAACGATACCATTCAAAAAGTGGCTGCATTAGGATATCCAATTTTAACAGCAGAAATTTGGAAGGGTACGGATTCTAATCCAATTAAACCAGATATGCCTAATGGAAATAATATTTTAGAAGGAAAACAGTTTGCATGGTCACTAAAAGGAATTAGCGATTTCGAGTTTGCTAAAATCAATCTCAATAAGTCGACAGAAGAAATGCAAATCGACTTAAAAGAAGGCATACCGCATCATTATTTTAATGAAACATATGCGAGTATTAAAGTACAAAATGCATCAGGAAAAGTAGTATATAAGAAAGACATTTATGGAAACAAACAACAAAATGCTGAACTGCAAAAAGTTCCAGTCAAAGTAGGAGATTATATTGATTTAACACATCTAGAAGGTGTGCATAGAGCAACTTTTATGAATGTCGATAATAGTAAACAAGAGAGCTTTGGAAAAAAAGCCATATACGAAGTTACAAAGGATGGCCTGAAAAAAGTAAATCAAATTGTTAATCCGAAACCAGATACAGAGGCTCCGACACAGCCACAAGAATTATATGCAAGCAACCTTACTTCTAACAGTGTAGAGCTAAAATGGAATCCTTCTACAGATAATGTAGGTGTAAAAGAATATCAGGTATTACGCGATGGACAATTAATTCAAACAGTACAAGGAACGACGTTTACTGATCAAAACTTAACAGTTAATAAGGAATATAAATATGCAGTGAAGGCCGTAGATGCAGCTGGAAATACATCAATTCAAAGTAACATTCTTTCGGTAAAAACAAAAGATCAACATGCATCTTATGAGAAATGGAATCCAAAGAAGGCGTATACAAAGGGATACAAAGTAGAACATCAAGGGAAAGTGTATGAAGCTGTTCAAAATCATCAAGGAAATGGTGACCCGAATTGGATATTTGCAGTATCGTTATGGAAACCACTTACAATCAAGTAATATGTAAGAATCAGATGTGAAGATAGAACAACATAAATGGGGGGCAGTATTTTAAAGAATTATTGGATGTTGCTTGAATTTTGATAGATTTCTCTATTAAGTTAGTATTCAAAAATTAAAATTAGAAAAGGAAGAAGATTAGTGATTATTCAGAAAGAAAACAAAAGGTTTAATAAAGTTATTATAATTACCGCAGCATGTAGCATGTTTTCTATGTTTGGAACGTCTATTTCGCACACTAAAGCTGCAACACATTCAGCTGCTCCAGCAGTTTATGTCAGTCCCCAAAATATACCTGCCTCAGATATTATTAGTATAGACTGGTCACCAGTTCAGACTCCCCCTTATACGTACTGGGCTGTACACAACTGGAATGCAGGTGGTGAAGCTGGAGGATATGCTGGTTTTCAACAACAAATTGGGTTTGATGAAAATGGAAAACGTACTTTACATTTTGCTTTATGGGATCCAATTTCCTCTAAAGAAGCAATAAAGGCTGAATACTTATCTCCGAATTCGCAAGCTGGACCCTTTGGAGGAGAAGGAACAGGAATGAAGGTTCAAACAACTTATGGTTGGAAAGACTACAATTGGTACAGAATGACAATGCGTTCATGGCAAGAAAATGGTCATACTAAATTTGGACAATGGCTGAAAGATGTAACAAATAATAAATGGCATCAAATTGCAATTATGGATTTTCCTGTTGCTAATGTTGCATTTAATCATGGATTAGGAATGTTTCAAGAAGACTGGGCTGATAGTGGACAGAATGTTCGAGAAGCGCGCCTGAAAAATGGTTATAGCCGAAAGTTAGTAGATAAACGATGGAATTCTTGGAATAATCAAAACATTTCAGGGACGCATGATAATACTTATCAATATGATGGAGGAGCCACTTCAGAATATGTATGGGTCAAAGCAGGAGGTAATACGCAGTCTACCATTGGATCAGGAAAAATATTCACGCTAAATCAACCTACTCAACCTGAAATAGGAAAACTAGATTTTGATATCCAATCTATATATTATGAAAATGAAAAATTAAATGTATCTTGGAAACTAAAAGAAAATAGTACACCGCAATTTAAGGGGAAAATTGAAATTTATAACAATGAAAATATGACGGGCCAACCTATTAACGTAATTGATGATATTAAATCTTATCAAAATGGAATCAGTCAATCTATATCATTATCAACAAATGCTTATGCAAAAATTGTATTAACGGATTTATTTGATCAAACTGTTGAGAAAAAGGTACAAATCAAAAATGAATCTCCAAACATTTTTGAAGGTAACGAATTTGCATGGTCGCTGAAAGGGATTGGAGACTTTGAATTTGCGAAAGTAAATTTAAATAAATCAACAGAAGAAATGCAAATTAATCTAAAAGCAGGTGTACCACATGACTACTTTAATAGTACATATGCAAGTATTAAAGTGCAAAATACATCAGGTAAAGTGATCTATAACAAAGAGATTTATGGAAACGTACAGCAAAATGCTGAATCACAAAAAGTACCAGTCAAAGTAGGAGATTATATCGAGTTAACACATTTAGAAGGTGTGCATAGAGCTACTTTCACAAATGTCGATATTAGTAAGCAAGAGAGCTTTGGAAAAAAAGCCATATACGAAGTTGCAAAAGAGGGTCTGAAGAAAGTAGAAAAAATGCCAGAAGCAACAATCTTAGATGGAAATCAATTTGCATGGTCATTAAAAGGATATAGTGATAGAGAAACTGCAAAAGTAGATTACGATAAAACGGCAGAAGAGATGAAGATAAAACTAGAAGCAGGTGTACCACATTCCTACTTTGCTAGTACGTATGCGAGTATTAAGGTCCAGAAATCTTCTGGAAATGTTCTGTACAATAAGGAAATCGTGGGAAATAAACAACAAAATGCTGAAAGCCAAACTGTGCCAGTCAAGGTAGGGGATTACATTGAATTTACCCATATAGAAGGAGAAGCAACAAAGGAGAAAACGCGAGCAACTTTAACTAACCTTGAAAATAAAAAAAATGAAACCATTGGAAAGACAGCAAGGTATCAAGTTACAAAAGAAGGCCTGAAGAAAGTAGAGAAAATGCCAGAAACAACAGTTTTAGATGGAAATCAATTTGCATGGTCATTAAAGGGATAAATGATCGAGAAATCGCAAAAGTAGAGTATAACAAAGCAACAGAAAAAATGCAGATTAAATTAGAAGCGGGAGTACCCCATTCCTATTTTAGTGATACGTATGCAAGCATTAAAGTTCAAAACTCATCGGGAAATATTTTGTACAATAAAGCAATTGTAGGAAATAGCCAACAAGCTGCTGAAAGCCAAACTGTTCCAGTCAAAGTAGGAGATTATATTGAGTTTACTCATACTGAGGGAGAAGCACAAAAGGAAAAGACACGTGCCACACTTACTAATCTTGAGAATAGTAAAAAGGAATATATAGGAAAGAAAAGAATATATCAGGTTACCTCTATGGGATTATTAATAAAGTCATAGATTTCACTACAAAAGTTAAATTATAGATTTATATATTATATAAAAATCTTAACCATTATACGCATTAAAAAATGCTCAAGAAAAAATAGATTGGCGGGTATAGTATGAACATATTCAAAGGTTTTCTAATTTCATCAATTGCAATGACAACATTTGTAGGAACAGATCTAATACTACAAAATGATAGAATTCATAATAAAATTTACGCGGAATCTTATAATGTAACATACAAAGAAATAGATTCTAATAAAAGAGATTCACAGGAAGAACAATTAATTGTAAAGTTTAAAAATGAAATTGACTTACCTTATGAAGATGGTATTGAGAAACGAATAAAAAATGGGAATTATGATAACAATTTAAAGAAGTTATTTTCCGAAAATACGGAACTTACTTTGAATCGCCTGTTCTCATCTGTAAATCCGATAGAGATTGAAAAGTTATCATTACACTCTAAATCATTTGCTAATCAATCAGCTAACAATTTATTAAATTATTATATTGTACAAGCTCCTAATAACATAGAAATAGAATTATTACTGAAAAAATTTGAAACATCACCTCTTGTAGAGGAAGCTTATATACAAGAAAAACAAATTTTGACACCCCCTGAAATACAACAGTTACCCGATTTATCTGTTAATCCGTACGATGATCCTAGATTTAAAAATCAAGGATATCTTGAAGCGGCACCAAAGGGAATTAATGCCTCGCATGCTTGGAGCATTAAAGGTGGTGACGGAAAGGGTACTACTTTTGTGGATATGGAATATGGATGGTTATTGAACCATGAGGATTTAGTCAATAAAAATATAAAGCTTATGTCTGGACAAAATATAAGTCAGCATAGAGCTCATGGTACTTCTGTATTAGGAATTGTTTCATCCGAAGATAATCAAATTGGAAATATTGGAATTGCACCAAGAGCAAATGTAAAAGTAATATCCCAAATCAGGGATAATGGAATTTATAATACAGCGGATGCCATTTTAAGTGCTGTACATAATTTACAAGCAGGGGATATTCTTTTGTTAGAGGCACAAGCTTCGTATGATGGGTATGGGGAGAAATATTTACCTGTAGAAGTACATCCAGATATTTTTGATGCGATTCGTGTTGGTACAGATAAAGGGATTATGATTATAGAAGCTGGCGCAAATGGTTCAAACGACTTAGATAATTTTAAAGATCGTAATGGAAAAAAAATCTTAAATCGAAATAGTCCAGACTTTAAGGATTCAGGTGCTATTATGGTTGGGGCGGGATCATCAACTGTTCCACATAAACGTTTATGGTTTTCAAATTATGGAAGCCGATTAGATGTATATGGATGGGGAGAAAATGTTGATACAACATCTGCAAATCCAAGTCAAAATAATACAAATTTATATACATCAACATTTAGTGGAACATCAAGTGCTTCACCAATTATTGCTGGGGCAGCAACTTCGATTCAAGGTATTGCTAAAGAACACCGAGGTTCTCCTTATACACCAGCCGAATTAAGAAATATCTTAAGTAATCCAAATACAGGAACAAAATCTCAAGATCCATGGAATGATAGAATAGGTGTTTTACCTGATCTAAAATCTATATTAGATAACTTAGGTTTTAATCCAGATATACCGAACTCTTCTAATATTTTAGAAGGAAAGCAGTTTGCATGGTCACTAAAAGGAATTAGCGATTTCGAGTTTGCTAAAATCAATCTCAATAAGTCGACAGAAGAAGTACAAGTTGATTTAAAGGCAGGCATACCACATCATTATTTTAATGAAACATACGCGAGTATTAAAGTACAAAATGCATCAGGGAAAGTAGTATACAATAAAGACATTTATGGAAACAAACAACAAAATGCTGAATCGCAAAAAGTCCCAGTCAAAATAGGAGATTATATTGAGCTGACACATCTAGAAGGTGTGCATAGAGCTACTTTAATAAATGTAGACAGCAGTAAACAAGAAAGCTTTGGAAAAAAAGTCATGTACGAAGTTACAAAAGAAGGCTTGAAGAAAGTAGAAAAAATGCCAGAAACAACGGTTTTAGATGGAAATCATTTTTGGTGGTCTATAAAAGGATATAGTGATAGAGAAATCGCAAAAGTAGATTATAATAAGACAACAGAGAAAATGCAGGTGAATTTAGAAGCGGGCGTACCACATTCTTACTTTAATAATACGTATGCAAGTATTACAGTAAAGAATTCAACCGGTAGTATTTTGTACAATAAGGAAATAGTGGGAAATAGACAGCAAACTGCTGAAAGCCAAACCGTGCCCGTAAAAGTGGGAGATTACATTGAGTTTACCCATATAGAAGGGGAAGCAGTAAAGGAAAAGACACGCGCTACACTTATTAACCTTGAGAATAATAAGCAAGAATATATAGGCAAAAAAAGAACCTATCAAGTTACTACAACGGGATTAAACAAAATAGATTAACATGAATAACATTCTAATTATTAGTTAGATGCTAATAGTCGTTCATTATGAACGGCTATTTGGCTTTTATTTAAAGAAAAGTGAAATGAAAACACTCTCTCTTTTGTATATACTCTCGTTGCCATCAACTGCTACATTTGTTTATTAGGGGGAAAAAATTTAAAAATGTGCTTGAGAATTGATAAATGTTTAAGTGCTATAGATTTGAGAAGAAACAGAATAGTAAGGTATTTATTGATAAACTCTCTCGATTATTACAGTATTTTACATATTTAGTATGATGTATATGAGTACTATGTATATTAAGGGAGGAATGGGAATGAAGAGGTTCATAACACGTGCAAGTGGTAATACAATCTCAAAAAAGTTAGTTTTAATGATGTTGCCGATGGTTTTAATGATATTGATGATTACACCATCGAATGATGTATCGGCAGCCAATCTATCAAAAGCGGGTTCACTAAAAGGCGTGAATTTATTTAATGGAAGTTGGATAGTTGCTATACAGGCAGCAAATTTACAATATGTTTCTGCTGAGCCTTTGGGAAATGTAACAGCGAATCGTAATGTAGTTAATGAATGGGAGAAATTCGAATTAATTCCGACTGGAGAATTGTATACGTACGCTTTAAAAGCCAAAAGTAATGGGAAGTATGTTTCGTTTGAGCCAAATGGTAGAGTAGTAGCAGATCGTACATCAATTGGGGCATGGGAAAAGTTTATCTTATATAATGGTGGAGACAATAGGATATATGTATTACAAGCACTCAGTAATGGTAGGTATATATCAGCAAATGGTGGTATATAATTAACAGCTACTAGTTATGTAGCTGGAAGCTGGGAAAGATTTGTTATTGTATACTTCTAAACTTTGAAGTGTTATATGTCTAAATGATAATGGCTAGTATGTATGAATGCCTAATACAATAAAGTATTAAGTATTTAATACAAGTGTATATTAAAGTGTAAAGGGCTGCAGGTAATTAGCAGTCCTTTTTGCATATTAAAAAAAGACTTACTATGTATTTATTGTAGCTAGGTACATAGAACTAAAAATAAGATATTCTTGTGAACTCAAAAAGCCAAAATTCCTTAACTTAGGAATTTTGGCTTTGACGTTATGTCATGGAATTGCAATTGGAATGGCATCTGGCATATCTACTGCACCAGAGTTATAATTTCTTCAGCCCTTTAAATTAGAAACTGGTACTTGATTAGCGTAGTTAAATTATTGCCTTTTAAAAGAACGGAAAGAGTTTTTTCGAGTTAGTACCTTTTACATGATAAATATTGAAGAGGGAAAACCCACTTAGAAAGACTTTTAAGCAGAAAAATAGACTAGTCTATTTTAATTTCTAATGGTCCCAGTATCTTTTATTTTGACGTGTGTCTTTACATTTATTTTAGCCTCTGCTAACGCTTGCGACCAATCTCCTTTTACTTTTTTCCACTCTTTATATTGAAATGCTCTAGCATATAGGGATAATCCGATTGGATCAATTTTATTCTGCTGTATTTCATACAACATATTTTGTAAATTATTATTAATTTCTTTTTGAATAGCACTTTTTAAATTATTTATATTTTTTTTATTATCATAGTACCCCTTAATTAAATTCGGATTGGTTTTTTCTATTAAAGCTACATTAGCATATATATCGAGATTAAATACAAACTTTCCGTTTTGAAAAGTAACATCTACCTTCCTTGTCGCGTTCTGTACGAAGATAGAAGTATTTGTTTTTTTGTTGGAATTTTTAGGAGGAAGTGCAAGGTGTAATATCATTCGCCCGTTGCTTTTTGGCTTATTTATAAGATTGAAAAATTTAACATCTTTTTTAGGGATATAAGTTAAATATTTCCCTTTTCGATCTAAAAATGCAATTCCTACTGTGTCGATTTCATTCTTTGTTTTTTTGATAATTGGAACAGTTTGCGTCATTCCATCTTCATTTTGTTCTCTCATTAATTGCTGAATTGTAGAAGAGACGGATTGGTTATTTTGAATTGAGGATTCGATTACACCATTTATATAAGATGATAGTGATGGTTTACTAGGCTTATAAATTTTAAAAATTTCTTCTGCAGGCCCATCTACAAGTACTACTTTAGCATTAATGGTAGCGTAAGGATCACGGTAAGAAGAATCAAGCTCCTGCAACCAATTTGCTTCTTGCGCTAATTTTTTCCCAATTAAAATGATTTCAGCTTTGGAAGCTGTCAGATATCCCGTTAACTTCGTATCTATCTTACTGAATCCATTATATACAGTTGCTGCTTGTGTCCAATGCTCTATAGTACTTTTTTGCTGCTTATGATGAAAGAGTGGTATGCTTGTTCCAACTTTTATGTCCCCATTAGAGGTTCTATCCAAGCCAATTAAAAGGATTAATGAAACCTTCTCAAGAGGAACTCTCTGACTACAACCAATTATATACACACAACAAATTACAATCCATATCCATTTTCGAATCAAAGTTGTTTCCTCCTAGTAACCCAAGTAAAAAGAATACTGTAAGTGAAAAATAAGATTGGTAATAGAATAAAGAAAATGACATTTAAGATATCCATAAGAGAATATATAAACAAATATTGATCCACATCGGGATTTAGGAAAATAAATAGACCAACTATAAATAACATAAAAGCAAGCAGCGCCCAATTTCGGGCGTTTTTTTGAAGTGATATGGTCATAGATTCAAAACTGAAAAATAAATACGGATATAAAGTAGTGGAGAATACAATTAAATAGTAAGCGATATAAATAATTTCTAATCGTTCCATGAAAGAAAAACGAACCCCTTGTAACAAATGAAATACGGGCCAAATTACGTCTTTTATCCCCTCGGGGCTAAAGTATATATAAGAAAGAATGGTCACATATAGATAGAAAATCATGGTTCCAGTATTAGCTATTAGTAGTCCTTTTATGGCCTTTTGTTTTTTTTGTAAGAACGGATATATATAATATGCAATTTCTAAGCCAGCATAAGGAGTAATAGTTTCTTTTGTTGCCTTTAAAATAGGGTATAATCCCTCTTTAAAAATAGGTAGTAGGTGTAAAGGGTTGTAGTTACTCTTTAGTGAAAAAAGAAGAAATAGTGGCATCCAAGTAGTGAAGAAGAAAACAAGCATAGAATAACTAGTAAGAGCCCTTAACCCACTCAGAGCTAAAATAATAAAAGGTAATAGTAATAATATGGTGATTTGATAAGCAGGAGTGGAAGGGAATATCCAAACTTTTACAATATCAGTTGCCTTTAGTAAAGTATTAAAGCCAGCAAAAAATAGATAACAGGCATATAAAAGAAAAAGAATCGTCCCTAGCCATTTACCAAAGTATGTTTTTAAGATTTGTGAGAAATTTTTGTTGGGATTTTTTTGTAACATTAATATAATAAATACACCGATTATAGAAGTAACCATCCATCCAAGAATGATTGAAATCCAGCCATCTGTGCCAGCAGTAGTAGCAAGTGGGCTTGGCATAATTAACATACCAGATGCAAGTTGCAGCGAATGGATGAAAATAATAAATTCGAATAAAGTTATATTTTTGAATTTAAGATTCCCCATGTTAACCACCTTCTTTTTTCTTTCTTTGTTTCGGCTGCCCAGTACTCGAACGGCTGGTAAGCATAGAAATAGGAAATCTTACAAAAGAATCTTTTAACTCTTGGAGACGAAATGGCGCGATTGGCAATCCATATGGTGAACCATATGAAGTTAGTGAAACAAAATGAGCAAATAAGAGCATTAATCCACTAACAATACCTACAATCCCATAAAAGTAAGCCAATAACATCATTGGAAAACGAATAAGGCGTATAGAACTTGATAAATCATAATTAGAAACAATAAATGAAGCAATGGCTGTAATAGATACGATAATAACCATAACGTTACTAACAAGACCAGCTTGAACAGCCGCCTGTCCAATTACAATGCCTCCAACTATTCCAATGGTTTGTCCAATTGGTTGTGGTAAGCGAATACCAGCTTCACGTAGCATTTCTAGTGTAATTTCCATTATAAATGCTTCCAGCAGGGGAGAGAAAGGAACTTTGACTCTTGACGTTGCAATAGAAGTGTATAAATCTATAGGAATGATTTCAAAGTGAAAAGAGACTATAGCTATATAAAATGCTGGTAAAAAAATAGCTATAATAAATCCTGCAAATCGTAATAAGCGAAAAAATGATGCAATGAGCCAATGAATATTATAATCATCTGGAGTTTGAAAGAATCCAATTAAATTCATTGGAACAATCATTGCGCCAGGGGATCTATCCATTAACACCGCTACTTTTCCATCAAGTATATGATTTGAAATAGCATCTGGGCGTTCACTTAAATAAGCCTGTGGAAAAGGAGACCAATTTTGATCCTTTGTAAAATTAGATAGTTCACCAATGCTTAATATCGCATCCGTTTTAATTCTACAGATTCTGTTTTCTATTTCTTGAACTACATCTGCATTCGCAACATCACCTAAATAAATTAAATAAACAACAGAAGTTGCTCTTTCTCCAATCGTCAGCTTTTTGATTTTTAACTCTGCAGAAGGAAGATATCGACGAATTAAGCCTATATTTTTTGTGGCATTCTCAATAAATCCATCATGCGATCCTTTAATAGTAACTTCTGAAATTGGTTCTTGAATTGCTCTCTCTGCCCAGCCTTTTGTATTTATTAGAAGTGAACGATTTTCTCCTTCCATAAATAGTACACATTGACCTTCAAGTAATCCTTCTTTAATTTCATTCCATGTATATACTATTTTGGTATGAGTAGCGATAATATTAGAATTAAATATTTGACTGTCTTCATTTACTTCTTGTAATAATGGTGTAACAACATTGCCTTTTAAAGTAACACCATCAGTAAGGCCTTCAAAGTAATATAGTAGAATATTCGTATTTGTTTTTAATTGCAAAGGGTGTTCAATTAAATCTGCACTAATATCAAAGATGTTATCTAATGTATTTTTAAGTTCTTTTAAGTTACTTGTTTGGATCTTTTCAATGGTTTTATCTGTCTTAGTTTCTAAGGTCTCTTCATTTAAGGACAAAATTGACACCTCTTTAATATATAACGATTAGTTGTATTTATTATTTTTATAAGATGGAATTTTATTCACAAATTTAAACAAATTGGGAACGGAAATTAATAATTGAGAGCAAAAAATAGAGGTAATTTGTGGAAATCTAAGTATCAAGATAAGAATTGAAATTTGAATGATTATAATAAAAAAGAAGCCTTGATAGGCTCTTTTTCATAGTTGGTAAATACATTATCAACAATAGATGGCAATTAAGGTATTAATTTAGATGCCTTTTAGTTAATCAGCTGAATTTTGTAGGAAGAATTCTTTTTTCATACCTTAATACTCAATGAAAAAGGATATTTCATTTGTTTGGGTGTTTTAGTGTATTTGAATTTTGCGCACTAACAAATTTTGTTTAGGGACAAAATGCATTTTCTTAATTATCAGAAAAATTAGCGCAACAAAATTCTTATTGGTTATTTTGGTAAGTATCAAATATTTCTTTGGCCTTATTTTCTTGATAGTACCGTACGTTTATATGTTTCTAAGGGAAAGAAATATTTTCATTTTTATTACCATCTATTGTTTGATTAAGATGGTAACATGAAATTGAAACGTTTACAACCAGAAAATAAAGAAAAAATATTAAAATGTGACTTTTTTCGACAATTATTTTATGTTTATATCTAATTTTATTATAGGAAAAGGCGGAGGAAAGCGGACCTTTTCCTATAAAATATCTTGTTGGAATTAGAAATAACAAAAGTAGTAATAAGAGCTTAAAATTAAAATGAAATTCAGTGATAAAGTTATAATTTTTATTTTTGGATCCCAAGTGTTTTAAATTTTAATCCATTTTGCGTTTCTTCCTTTTGTAACCAGCTTAATATGGCCAAATAATTGCAAGGAATTTAAAGCCTTACTAATTGTACTCTCTGCAATGTCTGGATAAGTGTTACGAATACTTTCCTTAGTAAAGGGTTGCTTTTGTTTAAGTATAAAATCTTGGATTCTCTCAACTTTAGTATGTTTACATATAGAATCTAGAACTGTGTTATGAAGATCTTTGTAAGCCTCTAATATAATTGTTAAAAACGTTTTTAACCAAAAACTACTATTATGTTCCTCGCAGTACCAATTCACCGAAGATTTATAAATCGAATTGTAATAATCAGATTCATTTTTCTTAATATATTTATCCAAACATACATATTTTACAAATGTATGTCCACTCTTAATTAACAGCAATTGCATTAACATAAATGCCAGTCTGTTATTACCTTGATTGAAAGGGACTATGCAATAAAAATTTAATATAAAACGAGCTATTAATAAAAGTGAATGTAGCCCCTTACTAGTATTTAATGAGTTGTATTGATCACATAATTGCTCCATAAACTGTGGAATAAGTTCATGCGGAAGAATGCGGTAACTATTCAAGTGCATTCCATGTTCTGGAATTCCTGGAATAATAAAAGGTTTTTCACGCCATTTGGCACTGTCAGAGGTAATGTAATGTATTAGTTGAAAATGCAATTCCTGTATAGTTGCTGGATTGATTAATAAGGTACAGGAGTTTTTATGTACAAAAGAAAGTGTTTGATAATAACAAAAAATAGCATCTTCTGAAATATTTTGAGGTACTATATCATCTAAAATAAGTTCTTTTAATCTTTTATTAGGAACTTTTATATCCTCATAAATAGTTGTGAAGTTTTTTATGTAATGTAGTGGTATAGTTTTTTCTAAACTATTAAATATGTCAGGGTTTTGTTCCTGATAAGCAGCTAATTTTCCTTTGAATTCGCTAATTTCACTTATTAAATTTATTAACCTCCTTTTTAATTCAATATTTTTATACTTATCATCAAAAAAGTCTCTCATTTTTGTTCCTCCTGTAATCCCTTAACACGTTGTCGCATATATCTTTCCATTCTAAAGGTATTCCACGACATCATTGTAAAATAACGAAATTTTAGTTCTGATTTTGAATTTATATATCAGAATCTATATTTTTATTTAACAATTAAAATATGGAAATTATAAAGAAGAATCGTTAGGATTCAATTTTAATAGGCATAATCCTAACATCAAATGTACAAATGTACAATAAAAAAATATAAAATATAAAACTACCGACTCTTTTGAAAGATTATTTAAAAGCGTTTTAAGAAATTGTAGGTATTGATATGCTTTAGTTTAGGAGTAAATAATGAAGTGGTAATAAAGTTTTCATAGGTAATCAAAAGGTAGATAGACTATTAATTTGTGACAATTATGTGCCTAATCTATCATATGCTTTTATGAGAATTCTAAAATTAAATCCTAACGAGCTGAATTTTCTATATTTATCATATAGATTAGGAGAGACGTGTTGATGAAATGTATCATTTTATATAGAAATATGTAACGTTTAACACTTTTATTGTAAAATATTTTGACATACGTTAATTTAAATATTAGGTACAGGAACATTTAATAAAAACTCAGTACTAAAGTACCCTTTAAACGTTTCACCCTAAAAACGTTTATGTTTTTTATATTTCAAGCACACTGAAGTTTACCCTTTGTTTCTGTACCTTATTAGATAAAAATAATATAATAAATTATTAGTATTTGATAGCAAATGGCTATTTAATGTATTAATCACAAGGAAATATGTTAAAATGAATATTTTAAGTTATTTTATGGATAATTAAGGTTTAGTTTAAATTAGTAGGGAGATATGTCTAAAATTAAATGATTTATGTGCATTAACCATATAAATCAAACCATATTATTTACGGTGTTTTTTTAGGTTCAGCAACTATGTGTCAACTTAACCTTGGTAATGTCGTATTTGTATGTTATATAACAGAATTGTGAAGTCTGAAAGAAACTGATATAATCGGTTTCTTCCAGACTTTTTTTACTTTTTGGTAACATAAAAAATTTATTTTTCCTAAATGAGGTAATTCCTGTCTCTTATACACATCTGACGCTGCCGACGA
>NZ_JAEHCA010000037.1:0-34805 GCF_016483345.1 Bacillus cereus group sp. N24 | reverse complement strand
TGTTCGAAGCCAATTCATCTCCCACCTACTCACTTCGCGTTCCTTGAGGAAGGAGTCTTCTTGGCTAAAATGATAAACTTAGTCGGATCATTACAGATATAGTAATTTTTAAAAAAAAGGGGGCTACGGCACAACTTTTTTATTTCCATTCGACAATATATAACAATATAAAGATAAATAATTTGTTATTATATTTACGGATTTATTTACATTAGGAGGAATGAACAACTATGTTTAAAAGATTAGCAGTATTACTTATTGGAGCTCTATTATTATTTGGTTTATCCGCTTGTGACAGCGTTAAATCAATGACAAGTAATGTCACGGTTGGTAAGGTAATTGAAGAATTTAAAGCTGCAGGATTAGAAGCTGACAATCCTAGTGACCTACCAGAAAAAGAATTTGGAAATACTAGAAAAGAAGCAAAACGCATTCTTGTTCCAGCATTAGGTGAAGATAGTGGTGGTAGAATATTTGAGTTTAAAAACAAAGAAGACCTTGAAAAAGCTAAGAAATACTATGACGATTTAGGTAATGGTAATCAGATGCTATTCTCTCATACTTACGCAAAAGGTAACTTCCTTATACAAATGAATGGTGATATGGAAGATGCCCAATTTAACAAATATAAAGAAGTTATGAACAAAGTAATTAAGTAAGTTAAAGAATCCGCTTTCATTTATATAAAAACATGTTAGAATTATCTTTGGATGGGAGTCCAATACATATTATTAAAATTAAAGTGGTTCAAGTCGGAGGAAGGCACCTTAGGGTGTCTTTTCTTTATTTTCAAACGGACCTGCTCAATTAATCCTTAAAAACATAAGGTAAAGTGAATCCATTAAAATACATGAGTGACCTTAATTTTCCCCTCCTACTCAAAGGAGAGATTAAAATGGGCTTTGGTGGTAGTTGCGGTAGTTGTGGCGGAGGATTTGCCTTATTAGTTGTTTTATTTATTTTATTAATCATTGTTGGAGCTTCTTGCTTCTGCTAAAAAACTATCGGAAAAGGCACTCTTATATGGGTGTCTTTTCTTTTGGTTATTGTTTTATTTATAAAGTGCTTGAATTCAAAAAAGACATAGAATAGAACCTAATATGATAATCCTAATAAATCAATAATATCAATGATCTTCTTATCTTCTACTCTACAATAAAGCTTTGTACCCTTGCGCTCGATAATTACCATATTACCTTTAGTTAGTTTGCGTAAATGTTGTAAAATCATAGGTTCCGAAATATGCGTCGCAGCGTTCAACTGGGAAACTGTCAAAGTCCCACTTACAGTCAATTCACGTACAATTAATAAACGACTTAAACTGCCTAATAATTCTAAGATTTCAGCACCACTTTCATAATTACTGGAATTCATATTGAAATCGCCCAACATACTATTCATCCCCCTAATATTAATACAAATACTAGCTCAAATAGTTTAACATAAAAACAGGAAGTATTCTCCTAATAATTTCTATAAAAATGTAAAAATTTCAGGTTTTTGATGGTTCAAGTCGGGGAAGGCACCTTAGGGTGTCTTTTCTTTATGAATATGAGATACGGGGAAAAATAGGCCATAGGACAGAAATATAAAGTGATAATAAAGTTATTTAATTTAGATATAAAAAATACAAGAGCTTTGCTACATTGTATTGTATTAAAGCTCTTTAAGGTTGTTTAATTTCTATCCATTTAAAGGTGTGTGCACTCAAAAATCAATAATAAAGTTGTTTAAATCTTGTTCAACTAAAGCACCCATTAGTTCAATAAGAAAAAATTATCTATGATTATTAAAGTGGCCCACCTTCAAAACCAATAGGCCATCCATCCTCTTTAAATTTTACTTTATACTGAAACTCAAAGTGACCATCAAAAATAAAAGCTAAACTAAACCCTGAAAATATATAATCGTCAAAATTAACCATCTTTCCAAAACATATTGTGGATAGATAGTAGTTCTTCATTTCTTGATTAGGGAAGAATTCCTGTAAATATTTTAATGCACGGCTTATATGTAGATGGAGTTCATCGAATATTTTTTCTGCCATTTCGATAATCTCCACATCGGGATTTTCATTATTCCCTTGAATAAAAATCTCCACATCTTCCCATTCTCCGATATTAATACTATAAAACCATCGTTCTTGAATGAGATACTTCTCATTTTCGTATACAGGGGGATTAACTAGGTTTAATTTTTTCACCTCATCTTTAGTTAACGGTTTTTCAAGTATAAGCTTTTTATGCAAAATGTTTTTGATATTAGAGACAATATATTTAGATTTGTTTAATTCTAAAGAGTCCATTTTCCACCTCATAAATTATAAAATAAAGTACATTCCCCTTTAATTATATCAACATCCCTATTCCAATATCCTGCACCGTTAGTTCAATAAGAATTAAATGTTGGTTTAGAATAAAGTTTAATCAGAAACATTACGCAAACACATATTATATGGTAAATAAGAAACATCCACTTTGAAATAAGTTTGTTCAAAATGAATGCTTTCCTTGTGAATTAGTATACAATTTTTATAAAAAAGTTTGATCATTTTGTTCTCTGTAAATTTAAGTACCTTTCTTCCCATTATATTTAATAGTGCTAAACATAATAACTATTAATAACTATTAATAATTATATAAATATATATGATAATATATAAACTAAGATTATCAACGCAATGGAGGTTTACAATATGAAAAATATACAGGAATCCTTAAAAAAACCATTTATTAAATATCCATTAGCCATAATTTCAGCTATAGCTATAATAAAAACAGGGTATGATTTAGGCTCTTTTATAATAAAGTTAAAATACATTTAAATCATAAAAAAAAGAAATTAATCTTTTGTTTAAAATGTTGCTTTGAAATAAAATTTGATTAAAAACATCTTATAAACACGTATTTTATATCAAAGGATTTGCGTTTAAACCCCATACACTAGATTATTTAACTTTTATTTAAAAATATAAGAGCCTCGTTACAAATCATATTGTAGTAAGGCTCTTTAAAGTTGTTTAATTTTTAATCTTTTAAATGTGTTTGTAGACAAAAATCAGTAATAAAATTATTTAAATCTAGTTCAACTAAAGAACCTGTTAGTTTAAGTGTAATTCTTCACAAATTATTGAGATTCTTCTTCGTCTAAATAATTAAAATTACCATCAATTAGATCCTGTAAATACTCATCAAAACTGTTTGCAATCACTTCATATTCATCCGGGTCGTGTAAAAAACGAATTATTTGACCACATACACCTTCATCAGAAGGGTTAAAATCAATATACAGCTTTGATGTTCCACCATTGTTCATACAATCTGAAAAGTGAATATACTGGCCAGGGAGAAGCCCTTCTGAATTTATCTTTGAGTCAACAGCATCCTCGTCATCTTGGTATTCTAAAAGATAGGAGACGTCTTCTCCTTCTTTTGAACTTTCGATCATCTCCTGTGTAGAAAGCAAATAATATGGATACTCTTCAACATCTGAACCTAAAATACATACCGAGACTTCGTTTTCTCCATATTTCCGCCAATATGTACCATCGATATTTTCAAGTAAAGAGATTAATGGTTCTGGACAATTTGGATATTTCGTCCTTAATATATCAATATCCTCTTTTGTAGCACCGTATGCTTTATTTAGTGCTTCGAGATCAGCTGTTGATAATGCTGCTTTCAAGCCGTTTAAAAATTTGTTTACCAAATCCATCATGTTGTCCTCCCAAAAAACAAATATAAATTTTCTTAGTCTATATACCTAACATAAATAAGATTTGACCTTTAACCGTTTACACATCTAATTTAATTAGTACCATTACGTTCTAGCTCTTCTCGATTAAAGTATTGTTCTAGTAACTCTTTACCTGTTTTGATTGTAGTATAGTACTCTCCACCATACAGTTTCCCTTCTGATGGTTTATGAAAATCTTCGTATTTAGGGTAGTCTTCATTCTCTTCAAATGATTTCTTTGCAACTTCCATGTCTTCTGCTGCTATTTTAGCAAACAATCTACCTATATCGAATACACCGTCTTCATCAATACTCTCTTCTACTAAATAGTGCGCTTCTTCCTCTATAGG
Source organism: Bacillus cereus group sp. N24 (assembly GCF_016483345.1). NCBI lineage: Bacteria > Bacillati > Bacillota > Bacilli > Caryophanales > Bacillaceae > Bacillus > Bacillus cereus group sp. N24. Next base: position 30,720 of record NZ_JAEHCA010000037.1, on the reverse strand, counting down.
AGTTAGCTTCTTCTTTGTAACAGAATATAAATGTTTCGTTTCTTCTACTTGTACCATAATGAAAATCCAACCTACTCTTACAACTGTACATGGTGCTAATCCTTCTAGTGTAAATGCAACTACCTTTTGGTCTTTCACATATTTCCCCATTTTTTCTACCCCTTGTAGTTTAATTTAAACCGTAACCGTAGTCTCTCAGACATCTATCTGCTCTCAGTAATGCATCTCTAGCTGCTTCCTTTTCTGCAGATGTTAATCTGTTGTCAATCACGTTCCAATACACCTTACCGTATTTCTCTATCACTTCTACATGAGTCCTGTCAACAAATGCTTCATGACGTTGCAAGACGTCTCTATTGTTTTCTCTGTACCCCATATACTTATACCACGCAGATACTCCGATGTCTTCTCCTGTGCCGCTTACTTTCGTGAAACCAGCTTTTGCATTACCTATGAAAAATGGCGTATTTTATCACCTCTTTTATTTTACTACATTTTTTACATATTCTGTTTAAAGATCGAAATATTTATTAACGTGGTGATACATATCTATAACCATATAAAACAGTAATTCCCTTAACTACAATTGTATTTTCTTCTATACTTTTCACTATTGCTTTTCCTGTTAAACGGTTCATATATCGAATATAAATAGCAAATTCTATAGGTTCCTTTATTTGTTTTGCTTCTTCAAAATAATATAATTCTTCTTCACTGACACTTAACTCTAACTCCCAATCTGCAAAGTTAGTTTTATTTATAGATAGTTCATGAGATTCAGGTGATCCTATTTCATATTTTAAATCTTTAACAAAAACACGGTCTACGCCATGCCAGTCCCTTTTTCTTCCCATTTTGTTCATACTTTTCGTTCCTATTAATAATTTTTTCTACTTTTATTAAGTCAATTATTCTCCATGAAAATATTGGAATATCTCTATTTTTATCATACAGGATAAAAACTGATTACACTAATTATTTCCATGTGTTTCTGTAGTTTTTTGAAATGATGTTGTTAGCTCATATTGTATAAAGATAATTAAGTCGTTTAAATTTAGATAAAAAAACAAAAGCCCTACTACATATAAAATGTAATAAAGCTTTTAAAAGTTGTTTAAAAACATATAATTTACGTAAATTTAATTATAAAAGTGATAATAAAGTACTTTAATTTCATTGAACTAAAAGCACCTGTAAGTTAAATAAGCCTTAGATTAAAAATTGAAGCCATTTATGTTCTGGTTCGTGTATTTCTAAAGCATATCGCAACCATTTTTTCTTCTCATTGTCAAGATAGTCCTTTATAGCGATAAAGTCTTTATGGTCTTTTTCCCTTGTATTCTTCGCCTTATATAAAAGTACAATTTCTGGATTTAGGTATGGAATACCTGTTTTAGTAGTACTCCAAACGGAATTGAGTGGATAAGAAATTCTAAAATCTCTTCTAAATATCCAATCACTTCCGTTTGTTTCATTAAAAAGAATTTCTATTTTATCTCCGTTTAAAATATTCGAAGCATGTATTTCGTGTGTTGGCAAATCTAAAAACTCATTTTCCCAATTATGGAACTTACCCTTAATTACCTTTTTGAACTCCCATTCATTAAGATAATCTTTCAGATATTGTTGATCTTTTCGAAAAACAGCAAACTCTATATCAGTATGTTCTCTTGTCTCTTCACCAATAAAAAGGTCAATCGCCCATCCTCCAGCAAAAAACCAGGTTCTATCAAAGCTAGACATTAATGAATTGATACTCTGGCATTGTTCAAACGACATATAAATCCCCCCAAAGAAAAAATTTATCTGAAATTTATTCTCTTTTTGTACTCAAATTTCTTTTTTCCTCTTCAACCATCCTCCTGTTAGTCTAATTATAATAAAACAACTTTATTGTCTTTTAAAGAACTTTATTATGTTTTAAACTACTTTATTATCTCTGTACATTAGGTTCCTTTATTACAAAGTTAAAATATTTTTAAATCGTAAAAAGGCAATTGATTTTTTTACAAAAGGTTAATTGCCTTAAATAATATAGAAAAAGCACTGCTGAAATCTTCAGCAATGCTTTCCCATTAACCGTATATGATAATGAACGTCTAATTTTTCTACTCATGAGTTCTGTATACTCACATATAATTATTTTAGATTTAAGATACGTTCTATTTCCTTCACACTCAACTTACTTGCTTTTGCAATAGTTTCAAGTGGTACACCAATTTCATGCATTCCTCGGATCATCTGCATCTTGCCTTGCTCAATCCCTTTTTCCATTCCCTCTTGTTCTGCATGTGCTAGCTTGGCTTGTTCATCTAAAAGCAATTTCTCTCGAGCTTCGTACGCTGTTCTAAAAGAAGAATCATGGCTCATATTTTCCCATTTATTTATTGCCTTTTGTAAAATTGGATCTTGATTCATCGCAATCTCCTCCAATGTTTGAGTTAAATGTTCATCTTCATGCGCTGGTAATAATAACATCCAACGAACAAATGTATTTTCCCACGGATTTACTTTTTCTTCACGCCATTGTTTTACCAATTTCGGTATCTCTACAAAATGGATTTCAATATCGTCACTTAAGAGTTGCTGCATTTTAGTATTCCATAATTGCCCCATGGTATGAAATGCATCATCCTGAGAAAATAAAATAAAATCTAGTAAGTTGATGGTAATAGTTTTCCGAAGTGAACGATATGGCATTCCTTCTTGCATTTGGGATGTATAAAGTTTACTCCAGTAATATAAAGATCTTTTTACCATATCATGTGTATTTCGAAGCTGAATTTCAATATTCACTTGCGTTCCATTATCTAGCGTGGCTAATAGGTCTAAAATCGATAACTTATCATCTTCATAAGATTTATGGAGATGTGGATCATCTAATTGTAGCGAAGTAATAGGTGCATCTAAAGATTCCTCTAAAATTGCATTTAGGAAACCCGTTAAAATTTCCTCATTTCCTTTCGTTCCAAATAACTGTTTAAAAGCAAAATCAATGCGTAAATTTACTAATTTAGTGGACATGGATTTCCTCTCCCTGTCTATATCATATCTTATTACTATTGTACATAAAAAAAGGTAGCACATGCAAACAGGCTCTTATGCTATCTCACATAAGAACCTGCCCAAATCCACAAAATAATTAGTCGTTGTGGTGCAAAAATGATTGCAAGCTACATCGTTTTGCGCCACAACCTTTATTTTCGTCTATTCCTTTTCTGGCCAAATTTTCGTGTTTAATTCTAATAACCACGTGTGGTCTTCCACCATGATACGATTATTCCATGGGCTGTTCTTAAGATGTTGAATCATCCAACAAAAATACATTACACATCCAAGTCTCTGCGGCTTGTTAAAGCGATAATAATATACCTCTGGCTGATCATGATGATGTGGTGGATAACTAGACCATAGTCTAGGATAAGAAATAATTTCTCACACTACCATATTAGAATATATTGCATTGAATAAGTCAGTTATTAAGTCAATGAAAAAGGCGTTCCTACTAATAAGATAGAAAAGTAAAAACGCAGAAAACATTGATATGATGAGTTTTTTCTTTTTTATATCGCCAATAAACAATTCTGATATACATGTAAACGAATCCACAATTTAAACAAACATGTTTAGTATTAATAATGAAAAAAGCACTGCACTATGCAGGCTTTCTTTATGATTTCACTGTTAAATTATTCATAAAACTTTCTATAGAACTCGCCTGGAATATACGGAAATAAGGAGATTGAACGTCGTAATGTTTGTCAGTAATGATAAGGATTGAAAAAAAGAATTTAGAAGCTTTCGGTTGCCAATATTCATTATGCCATTCTTGGCTATGGAAGTATAACTCATATCTATTTATCTTATCTTGCATTAGCTTTTTACTGTACACTGACTTTTGAACTTCAATAAAGAATGGCGAGAGCGGCATTATAGAAAATGATTAAAAAGTAGCCAATCTAAGCAGGAGATAAAGTATTAAATATCGAGAGAAAAGCTAAGGATATATTCCATGCTACAATCGATAAAATAGTAATAAAAATTCAGTTAAAAGGCGTTGGAAGCAGAACGTCGGATTAGATCAAGTGTGATTGGAATACAGAACAATCATTATACCAAAGTGCATATTGTAAATGCAGTATTTAATAATCTTTATATCAAACGAAATACTACATTAATACAGTGTAGTAAAAAATAAAAATAGAAAGTGAGAGCTACTTAAGTGGCTCTCACTTTCTATTTAGCAGTATCTCACATTGACATCAACTTAAGGAAATGCATAAAATGGAGAAATTACGACTACAAACAATATTATGTTAGTTGAAGAGTTAAATTTAATACACCAATGAGTACAGAATTGATTTACTATGGCAAAATACAAGACTAATCATTAATAATAGGTACACTATTTGCGAACACTGTAGTTCTTGTACATACTTCCCCAACACAATTTGAAGCGGAACATATAAGTGAAACACTACAGTTTCCATTCATTACAAAGTCTGTTGCCCCACGAACTAAAATCCCCTCCACTATATGATCGCTATTGAAAATGGGTGACCCAGAATTCCCACCATATGTATCAAGATTTGCAACAAAGTAAGTATTATGTCCATTTTCCCGTACATTCGCTCCATCAGCATACTTAGTAGGAAGTCCCACTGGATGCCCTATAACATATACTGATTCATTATCAGCAATTTTTTCCGTCCTTCTAATTTTTAGAGGCTTATGATTAGTCACAGATCGATTAAGTCGAACTAGCGCCCAATCAGCTTCAGACTCGCCGTCCTCATGTCCTATGCCTATGAGTTCTGCTCCTTGATAAATCTCTGAATTGCTAATGACCGTACGTGCCTTAGAATCATCTATCATACGAAAACCAAAAACAAAACGAATATCTGTAACATTATTCTCTGTTATACAGTGCCCAGCAGTTGCAATAATATCCGGAGCAACAAGAAATCCAGAGCAAAATGCTCCAATTGGTTGATTTCTAAATTTCTCAGTAGAACATAATCTATAAGCAGTACCAAACTTTTTCGTTTTCAGAGTAGAAGTTCCATCTCCATTATCGCTAACGCTAGTAGCTTCAAAAAGAGCCACAACACTGTCTGCAGCATTACAAATTTCTTGATCCACTACATCCTTGACATCCATTCGGTCATCTACACCATATATGGCTTTTTGTTTTTCCTTGAGCCCCTCAATAATTTCGCTTGTTGTAAAGACACCAAGCGCTTCATTTTCAGATTCGTTAGGAACGACAACCGATTCAATTTCTCTTTCACCTATATCATGTACCAATTTTTCTTTATTTTCCCGTAACTTTACTTCATGAAGCAACTCATCAATATTAAAATCTTCTATTCTCTTTGAATGTGCCACAATTTTCTTCCTCCTTGTTAATCAGTTTAGAATTTAATATCTACCATACCCCCCACTGATTGTAGTATTCATCATTTTTGAATACTCCTCCAGCTAATTAAATAAATTGTTCTTGTTTCATTTTTTCAGCTCCTTTTCATTTACTAAACTTTAAGCATTATTAACTAAAGATATATATTTATGCAGTAAAAGTATTGAGAAATTTTTCATTTCACATGCCCCCTCATCCTCACGGTACTTTTTTATAAACATTTAAACGTTATTTCAACTCTACACTAGACGAAAAAAGCTATCATCATTTCTAAATGATGATAGCTTTTTTATTAATCAAAACTAATTTCTTCATTTTTCCTATCTGAATTTCCACTAACTAGAACTAATTGTAACTGTTCATAGATTTCCTGTGTATCAGGTGTACTTTCTGCTTGTTTACGTTCACGTTTAACTGTAGTATCATTTTCCACTAGTATTTCTTCTTTAGTTTCTGCGACCATTTCTATGTGCTCCAGTACCGCTACACGCTCTAAGCCTTCCATTTCATCCAAGTCTTCTACATCATCAATTATTTCTGGCTCTTCTGTTTTTATAATTTCCTTCTGTTCTTTTTTCAGTTCAATTACTGGTTGCTCTTGTACTATGCCCTCTTTTTCTATTTTAACTGTAGCAGCTTCAATTACCTCTAAAGGTTTATTTTTAGCATTTGCTTGCTTTTTTGCTTTTGCTATAGACATTTTCACTTTTATCGCTCTTAATAAAGAGGATATTTGATTTAGTATTCTGCCAAACCCATAGAAACGAATTGCCTCAACTATAACACCCATTACAATTCCAAAAATCCATGAATTAGAAACGTATCCAACTAAACCAAATGTTATAACTCCTGGTAAATATAAGCTAGCATAGGCTATTAAATTAGGTATAGCTTTTTCTACTGTTAATTTGAAGCTATATTTAATTATTAAATATATAGCACTTAACCCCACTATTAAACCAGCCAGACTTATTAACAAATTTTTAAAAGTCTCACCTATCATTATAATTTCCTCCCTTTATGAAATAAAATGTTCTAAAGACAAATTTATTAGAGGTGTATAGAATGGTTTCACCTCATGTGACACTTTCTCTAATATAATTTCTGCGTATTTAAGCATGTAATCAATTAAACTATTAACCTCTTCTAACGTGGTTCCACAACCAGCCTTCTGAAACAAGATTTTCTTCTCTTTTACCATTTCACTAATACAATGATCCATTTCATATTCATTGAAATTGAACTTTAACACCTGGAAATATTTAAATAACTTCTTGTCATAGTAACAAGGGACAGTCTCAAAGTATCAATCCCCTATTTATCTAATAATCCTTGATAGATAGGTTCTTCCCATTCCTTTAAAGTACCAATTCCATACTTTTCCCCACCTATAACGTTACGAATTGCAGTAGCTGGTGATTCTTCAAATGAAAAGGTATACGATCCTTTTCTTACTAAATCATGTACCATAATGATTGCTTTACGGCCATTAATTGTAATTGGAAATGTTGTATATTTCCCCTTTTCAGCATAAAACTGAAACTGTGATTCAAATTGATAACTTATTGAGCTTTTTTCTCCAGTACCAAACTTCAAACCAGAAATTCCATTATCAATCGCCGATTTTATACTTTGTACTGTACTATCAATGCCCCCAATTATTGTGCAGAGTAGTAAGGGAACACGCTGACCTATATCAGCAACGACATGTGCAAAGCAAAAGGCAGACTGATACGTTTTACCTTCTACAAGAACTTCTAGCATCCGGGGATGAGTATCAGATATCTCAACTTCTTCTAAAATTTTAGCTATTCGCTCAAATCCATTTAGTTCATTCGTTTTAGTTGTAACATACATTATTTTTCCTCCTACTACTTAGTATGAAATTTGTTTAATAAGTTAGTGGACATGTTACAAATCCTTTAGAGTAACTGCATAATAAAATTCCCTTTCAAATATATACAACTACCTTCATCCTTTCTTTATAGAAATATCTATATTAACGGCATAAGCCTAATTGTTTTTAAACACAAAAAACCCTTTCGGGTATATGAATTTTGCAAGCAACACTGCTTTACAAAGTCATTTCCCCGAAAGGGTTGTAGTGTTTATGGATTATAAAAAGAAAAAAGAAAGTCTTCATACATTATATAAATTACTAGCATCATATTCAATTTATTTTTCACAGAAGATTCAGATCTTTGTTTGTATTTATGTTTTATTTTTTGTTATAATATGGATATATTTAAAAGGGTTAAGCTATAGCTCCTTATTACTATTGATATGATTTCATAGTATATTATCATCTATTTTGAGTATTATATATTTTAAAATATTGATTGAATTGTGCTATAGTCCCTTATTACCTTCTGATATGTATGCAGACTAATTGTTTGCTATAGTTCCTTATCACTTTTTGATATTATATGATATTTTTTCACTGAAGACCTCTAAAATAACATTATCTAGGGGTCTTCCTTTATATATAAAAGCAATAACTTATATACTTAACATATAACATTTGTACCTTTTGAATAAGTTTAATAATTACCTTTAAACTATTTGTTCTATATTAGGAGTGGATTTTTTGGAAGGAAAAACATTGATAAAATATATTTTTTACTTTTTTTCTTATTTACTTGTTTATATACCCTCATTTCCAGTTATAGTTGTTCTTGGTATGGCTGGCGCTTCTCCTGATGTAGAACATACTATACTAGAATGGATAATTACGATTTTTGAGATATCTGTTACAATTTTAGGTGCTTGGTTTTTTAACTTTATTTTCAAAAACATAATAGGAATTAAGCAGAATACAAAATTCACCTGGACTATCTTTATTCTTCATTTAATTCTTATTCCTTTGACATGGAGACTTCTTCTTTATTATTAGATTATCAATCTTTTTTATTAATAAAACTATATTTCAAATCCTGATTATTTAATCGTGTACTTGCATACTAAAAAAATAAATCCCTTTGTTTGTCTTAAACAAATATTCTTCATAACAGCATGCATAATAGCCTCCTGGATCTAATTTAATCCAATAAACCTCATCTGGTTCTTGTTTGAATACATTTAATAACCGCTCTATTATATATTCCTTCGAAGTCAATCCATTTAAATCATATCCGTACGGTATTTTCCCAAACCAAGAAGACTCCCCATTAGGATATTGGCAAATTAGAAATTCTTTTTTTCATTCTTTCAAGTGTATGAGTTCTAATGTGTCATTACTAGTAGCGTATGTCGCCTTTTTGGCAAGTTCAAAAATATTATCCTTTTTATTTTCTGACATAATACTAAGCTCATAATAATTTCTTACATATTCGTCTGCATTTATTTCAGCAAAATCGCTTAAGATTTTATTAATTGTATTCATTTTTCACTCCTTTTAAATGTTGTTTTAAAATAAAGTTTGATTAAAAACCTCTTACCAACTCACATTATATGACTCACAAAAAAATCGATTTAAAAAAAGATTGATTAAAACCAACTCTTTCCTTAGGATTGCGTGAACAGTTTTTATAAAAAAGTTTGTTCACTTTCTGTTTATGTTCCTATACAATTACGCCCGTTTATGCAGTTGGGATTTATTTGATATTCGTACTTTTTAAACTTTATATGTAGGCCCAGTACCAGCATTACTTTACCCTTAGTTAAAGAAACTGTAAAATGACAATACAGCTATTTAATTTTAAAAACCCAAACAAGCATAACCCTGTTCTAAATTTAGGACTGTTTAAAAATATAGTTGTTTAATTTTTGATGTAAGATATTTTACTACACTAAAAAATATAACAATAAAGTCATTTGAAAATTCAAGTTTTATTCCACAATAGCACCCGATTGCTTAATAATGGAAAAACACCGCAAAAATAAACACTCTAGTTATTTTTCTAAAGCTATCCCGTTACTTCAAGAAAAAGGGGTATAGTCCCCTCTTATCAACTTAATATGTACACCAAAATACCCTTTCAGCTATTGGTTCATTGGCCGATACCTTTATGAAATTTAACAAAATATCCGTTTCGCTTGCTCCTACATATTCATCTTCATCTACATTATAATATTGAACCACCTCAACTTCATAGAAGCCATTTTCTATTTCAATCTTATATTTGGAACAATTTTGATCAGGTACTTTGTGATTTTGAAACTGAGCAGCCATTGTAAGACAGTCATAATCCACTAAATATAGTTGATTTTCTGTTACTTCTATATGCCCTACCGCTTTCCTAAAGCATTTATGAGTTATTTCTTCTGTCCCTTTTCTAACCTCTACTCTCCAAGAATGTTCAATTCCTTCTTCAGTCATTTGAAAAACTAAAATATGCCCTTGCTTCATCTCATCTCCAAAATGTTGCAAGAGATTATCTAACTCCCAATCTTCATCTACAAATGATTCGTATTTATTAGTGTTCGCTACTCCTATAAAATTCGTATCACCAAAGTCCATACAAAACCTCATTTTTCTCTTCCCCTTTGCTCGGTGTTTTTTTGAAATTGTATCATTTTACTTGGGATAAAACACCAGTTAATTTAAGTTAAAGCTTTCTCAATAGCTTCTTCTAGAATAAATTCCTTCAAATATGTTATTCAAGAATATGGCCCGACTGTTGAATAGAATGACTCATATTTTTTAAACAACCTTAATATTTTTTAAATGATTTTATTGTAAATCAAACAACTTTTTTGTCACTTTACAGCAACCCTGGTACTGGGCCATGTGTGAATCATCTTCCATGTTCACTTTTTTTAATCACCTTAAATTCACCTGATTTATCTACGCTAAACAAAACATAACTCTCCTTGCCAAAATCCATACCTGAAGAGCTACTTGGTTGCAATACTATATTGTAAATGCCTTCTGTTAAAACATTACCTCTGTGAAAATCATTCATAATGCTAAGGATATCTGGTATATTTCCCTTGTTTTTTTCTACACTATAATAATAATTAAAGTTCACTACTCCCATATGATAAGAATTGATTTTAGATTCATTCATTTTTAAAGTTTTAATTAATTTTTTCGTATCTAATTGTTGGGTTTGTTTAAACTTTGCAAGCAATTCTTTTTCCTGTTGTTCATCGATAGTAAAGTTTAAATAGTAATAGAAATTTTGTTTCTCCTTATCAAATGCGTCATTTGATTCACTTAATAAGTTATATTTTTTAATAATTTCATTTGATTGTTTTATAACTTCACTATGTTGTTGGACATAAGCGCCTTTAAATATATCTAAGAAGACATACTTATCATCATCTTCATCTATCTTATAAGAATTTCGGTCAACAGTTACATACGTAGTGGTATAATATGGTTTTTTTATTTCTATATAAGTTTGAATACCTGTTCCTCCAAGTCGGTTATCATGTGCAGAGAGTATTTTAAAATCCCCATCTTTTATCCCATACTGTTCTTTTAAGTCATCTCCTACTGGTTTATGGATTTGTATTTTTGTAAAAATATCAGTAAATAAATATAGTAATATTCCGCTAAATCCTAATATAAATAGAGTTGCTATTACTTTCTTTACTCTCAGTACACCTGCCTCCTATAACAAATAATACTTTCAACATTGCATATACTATCTAATCACAATTTATATAGATTCATCCTATTTTTTTGTTTTAGAATAGATATTGTTCTAATTTTTGGTTTGGAATACATTTTGATTAGAGCTTACGGAGTTTTATCCAATGATGCAAAACGGTACAACTTTTATAAACAGTACAACTTAATTCACAACTCTATACTCTTTCAAACGATACGACTTTCATTTGAAAATATAATAATTAGAACTAACATAACCATCTATCATTTAAGAGTTATATGGTTATGTTAGTTATTAAAAAACTATTACATATTATTTTTGATATACAATTATTTTATAAGTTCGATGATGTTATTACTATTTTGAATTTCCTCTGACGTTAGCCAGCGTGAATAACTTGTTCTATCTTTGTTGGATATAAATATATCAAATTTCTCGTTATGTAGTTCTTCTTTAAAAATCGTGACCACCTTTGTCAGATCCTCCATTACATCGGGATCATTTTTATACTCCATAGAACTGTCATTAAAAACTATCGTAGCTTCATATTTTGGACATTTCCCTTCCTTCGGATGTGCACAAGTAATATCTTTAATTACAAAGCGGTCATTTGGAATTTCTTTTAATCTTTCAAAGACTTTTGTTTGTGTTTCAATCATATATGTCCAATAACTGCTTACTGTGTCTTTCATTGTTAGTAGAAGTTCTTCTTTCGTTATATCCTTTTGCACATTTTCGAAAGGAAGACCAATCGATGTACCATTATGATCCTCAATTTCAAGCTCTGTTATCTTTCTATTACTCTTTTGAATGAGTTGGAATAGTGTATGTAAACGATCTAATTCTATTGTTTCAAATTGACTATAATCGATTTCCTTACTCGTTTTTAAGGTTAATAACAACTCATCTGTTGGTTTTCCTGCTGCATTGTTATAATCTACTATATATTGCACAACATTTTTATTTTCAGATTCCTCGTAACCTAACTTTTTCATTTCTTCAAGAACAGGTTTGAATTTCTTATATTCCTCGTATGTGTTTTTCCCATATTCATATTCATCACCTTGTATTGTGGAATAGAAGATGCCATTTACCTCTACTCGAAATTGAATATTTTTATTATCTTTTGCTTGAACAGTATGATACGTATGTCCCATATTTCCTTCATCTATCCCGCCCCAATCTGTTACAACAACATCGAACCCATATTTCTCTTTTATATATTTTTTCACCTGATCTTCATTTTCATAATTGCATCCACTCAAACATAAGAAACATAACACTAACAACCATATATTTTTCATTCTTTTCATATAATCCCTCATACCCCTTCCTTACATAAGAAACGTTCCTTGCTAGAATACAGTATAAATATTAAAGTAAAGCAATCTTTTGAATAGCGTACTTCTTTCGTTCAATTAGAAAGAACTCACTCATTAAAACGAGTATTCAAAACAACCCTTTTCACTATAAAATGCCCCTATAGATATAAAAATCCAAAGGGGCAAGGCATGATGTCTTTGTTTTAACACCGATACTTTATTTCAAAGTTTCATTTAATTTGTATACCCAATAAGTTATTATAAATACTACTGTATTTTCCCCTATTTATGTCTATTTCCCTTAAGAGTATTCACTACATTAAGTGAAAATATTAATCCGAATGTACAAAATAAAAATGGATGTATCCATGTTCTAAAATTAACAAGACTAATAATAAGCATGATAATACAAATCATAGCTCCTATAGTATCTATGCTGAAATACAGTTTGTTTTTTATAGTTTTCATAAAAATCCCCTTCTAAAGTTCACGAACATTTGTAATTTTCTATATAATAATACCATACAATTATGTTCCAAACCATAATTTAACATTTCATAACCCCTATTCGAACAGATTGAAGATCCCATTTTTTACAACGTCATATCTTTCTTTAAACATAGTGGGTTCCGTTGCAAAGTTTTCGAAACTCGATTACACTTTGGAAAAAAATGAACGGGAGCATAACAAATGGAATAATTTAAAGGAAAACAGTTCAAGAAAGATATTTTTTGGTAGCTGTCGGCTACTACTGTCGTTTTCCCTTAAGCTATCGTGATGTCTCTGAAATTTCGAAAGAACGTGGTGTTTCGGTTCACCCAACAACGATCATGCGATGGATTCACAAATATAGAAATTTGATCTACCAAATTTGGAAAAATAAATCTGTACATTTTTCTTGGCATTTAGATGAGACTTATATCAAGGTCAAAGAAGAGTGGTGTTATCTTTATCATGCAATTGAACAGGCTCATCGGCATGTAAAACGTCGGTTTACTAGATCCTCTGGATTTCAAAGCCTTCATCATGCTTCACGTACCATCAAAGGAATCGAAACCATTCATGCCCTATATAAACAAAAAACGAAGTTCAACGAATTACAACACTTACTAACGATTGCATAAAATCCATCTGTAATCATCCCAACTTTTTATCTGGTAAAAAACTTTGCAACAGAACCTTTTGATTTGTTTATTTTAACTACATAACAACAAGTTTTTTTGAGTTTATTATTAAACACCTTTATTTTCACCGGACACTATTAGTAAATCTTTTTGTTTATACTTCTTCAATTATTGTATTTTTTGACCTTTGTTCTTCCCCCCATTCTAAGGCTTGAGGTTTCATAAGAGTTTCTAGTGCTAATTCTTGTGCTTCATCTCGTTCTTTCTCTAGCTGCAATACCTTTTCTTCTAGTCTTTTAATTCGCTTAGTCTTTTGAAGAACATAGTATCAGCCCTTTTCACTTCGGTTCTTATTTTCAAAAATACAACGTAAAGTTAGGAAGTACTAATCCATAATAATAAAATATTTTTATTATTATGGATTACTGTATCGAACCAATAGATACATATTAATTATCAGTTTTTTCTACATTTCTTATTAATCATTTAAAGCACCGCCATTTTCCTTAGTATCCCATAAAGACTGTCACCTACTTTGCTTTTAACGGCAAAAAGCTGCTTCAGCATATTAACCTGAAGCAGCTCTTGTTATCTCAAAAATGGTAATGGTGCTTGCTGAATTCCGTTTTGAGTTGAGATATAAAAAGATTTTGCGAATCCCTCACTGTGAATGCATTCGTCTATTACGAGCATTATAGGAATCTTTCGTAAGTCTAACATGAGCTCCTTTCTAACATGTTCTGCTAAAGCGAGATTAGATATAGATAAAATAAAAATACCTGGTAAACTCTTTGTATTTTCGAAATTCAATAAATTATTTGGTCCATTTTGAATCTGATCTTCCCAAATTTTCAATCGCGATTTTAAATGTTGTGCATATCGCTGACCTTGTTGTACCCTTTCAAATATGAAGTTTTGATTTCCAATTGGAGTTTTAATTTCTCCAACAGCAATTGGATTATAACCACTACCAGTACCTTTTAGCTTTGGATACCAGCACCAGTTTTTTAATAGCTGTTGGCCTACTGCAAACTCATATTTTATTTGATTCATAGTGACAAATCTTTGTACCCCTACTACTCCAAGCCTTAACCACTGTTCTGGCTTTAAAGAATAGTTTGTATTACGGTTATGATAAGCCCACATCATCAAATGACCAGCAGTATTTAAAGTGATTGGAGCAGAGGTTTTGGGCTGATCCGGAAATAGCCCCGATTTTATCTCCCATCTACTAACAAATCCATACAGTACCAGTTTTTTCAGTGATTCTGAAACCTGTGACCTACTAATTTTAGATTCCACAAAATTTTTAATTTGAGCTTCAGTAATCGCTAATGAATCCCAAATAAGCTTTAATATTAAATTGTCCTTTTCATTTATAAAACCTGAATTAATTCTGTCATATATACTACGTAAATCTGTGAGTGGTTTAAATTTATCTGGAAGAATTGGTCCCCCCTGTAAAGAGGGGTCATCCCAAAGTGATAACGATTCGTCCCTATTAAGCCAATATTGAACCGCCTTTCCATTCTCTTGTACGGAAACCTGCGGCGCACTCATTAGTTATATAAAAACGCCGTTGGATCGTTAACTTTTTTACGTCCAAATGGAAACTTAAATATAACCCCCGACCCTCTCTCTTTTTCCACATCCACACTTACAATTCTCATACTTACTACGTCATCCAATACTGGCTGTTCGATTGTTTTAGGGACAATTCCTTTAATTGTGCAGCCTTGGTCCAATTCAACAAAGACACCAAAACGCGGGTCAACATTTACAACCCTTCCTACAATTGTATCCCCTTCAGCTAATTCAGATAATAACTGATACGGATTTTCCACGGCAGCTTTTCTAGAAACGTGGATTAGTCGCTGTTCTGGATTAAATTGTAGAACCTTAACTGGGATACGTTCACCAATTGGTGCATAGCGATCCACAGCGTTTTTATACACTCTTCCATAGTTTAGTTCATGTAATTTCATGAAGCATTCCGCACCATTGATGCGTAAGAATATGGTTGGAACCTGAGCATTCATATTGTATCCGGTTACTTCTGCTTCGTGGGTTGGCTCTTGCAGTCTTTCATCTTGCTCCAATTCTATTAACTCACGAATTAAAGCATCTGCAGATCTCCTACTTGCTTCTTTTACTGAAACCTGAACTTTATTTATATCCAGTTCATCAGACATTTGTGTAATTACTACATTAAAAATATTACCTGTGAATTGAGTAATACTTCTAAAAGAGTAATCAGAGAAGTCTTCTTTTTTACAAATACCTATAATCTTACCGTTTTCAAGGGCAAACTCAGCGTATTCAGTATCTGTATCATCTTTGTCATGTCTTTTAACCGTTCTCAATACCGCTTGAATTGGCTCTTTATATCTACGTAGTGCCTGTAGCTTTTCATAAGTTTTTAAATCCATAAAAATATCTCCTCTCCCTTGTTCAATATTTATAAAGTTCAAAAATAATACTTCTACTTGAATTATTGTTACTTTTAACTAGGAAACTAAGCTTTTTAGAAATATTTCCTGAAATTTTTAATCATTTTTATACTAGACCGGTCACTTACCTTATTTATAAGAAGTAACGTTTAAATATTTATATATTAAATTCATGTTATATAGAATTTTTGACTGTGAGGGGGGAAAGGTTCGTATACCACTTAATAAAAAGGGTATTAAAAAAAACAAAAGAAGGTTCTCTTTATTTCGTATTGCCTTCAGACTGGTTTCACAAATACGTTGGGCTTTGGGGCTATCTAATTCGGCTCATGGAATTTCATAAACCTATTTGTTCAGTTTTTGGGCACAATTTATAAAATATAAAAAAAGACTTTAAGCAGATGTGCCTAAAGTCTTTAATATCTTTGCTGTATTTATAATAGCTTCCTTTGATGGTTCGTTAAAAACTCTTACTATAAGTGTTATTGGTTTCTTTTTCTTAGTTGTTGTTTCCCATATTGTTGTTAGTACCCCCTGAAACTGTCTTGTCAGTTAGGTACTTGCAATTCAACAGATTTTTAAGACGTTGTTTTATAGAACTTATTTCTTTAATTCAACTTGTTTAAACCCTGCCATTACAATCTATTAAGTAAAACAGTTTATAAGCTGGATTCCTAACACTTATAAAGGGGATAGCCTATTAAAGTGCATAAATAACTTAAGATCTTCTCTATTTGATAAGAACTCAACACCTTGCCTTTTTTATATTTTCTTAAATCCTCAAAAAGCAATATAAAAAATTTTGTATTATTGGTAATTTTAATGAAAACCCAAAAATAACTTGCAAAAGTCTTACACATTTGATAAGATTAATTATTTACCTTTATTTATCGATAATATAATTGTAAACTTATAATTACTAACTATAAGTTTAAGGAGAGAGATTAAATGGCGTATGACCATACTTTTAGTTGCATTAAACTTACTGAAGAACAATATGCGAAAGCTGTTGGATTATTAGAAAAATTCAAAAAGGAGTCGATATATAACTTTGAAGTTAGACCATTAGATGTTGTAAGAAATTCCATTCAAAATACACATTATTTTATAATCGAAATGAATCTTTCACGTGAAGACCTAGAACGATTGATTATGGAAAATAATGAGTTGAAGTTGAGAAATAACGAATTAACTGAAGAACACAATTTATATAAATATAAGATTAAAGAATTGACATTGAAGAATGAAGAACTTACAAAAAAGTTAGAAAAAGAGAAAATAAAGTATTTACAGCAAGCAAACTTTAATAGAATAACTTCCTAGATTAACTAGATAAATAATGTAGTGATAAAATATAATGTTTAATACTAATAAAAAGGTGGAATTATTATGGAAAATAAAGAAATTCTTTTAGCAATTACTGAATTAAAATCAAGTATAGACAAACGCTTTGATGCTTTAGAAAAACAATTTGATAAACGTTTAGACAGTGTTAGTGAAGAACTTTACAAAATAAAACAGAATCTAGTTACAGTTGATGGACAACAGTCCGAAGATACTCAAAAACAAATAGATAAAATTGAAAAAGATATAAAAATTCTAAATCAAGATGTAATGTTTTTAGCTGGGAAATTAGGTGTACATGATTTGAAATTAATTGGTATTGAAAATAAAACATACATCAAACGCTAGATTTATATATACCAATATAGTTTTTAGTTTAGATATTCTAAGCAAAAAATTAGCATTTTCCACTAACCTGCGAATCAAATAATTATTTTATTTTTAGGATCCTTATTGGCACTTTACAATTTGTTGTTTATATGAAAAAAATTCTTCAATATATTAATGTTTCCGGTCATAAGAAATACTAAATATTCCCCCTTGCCTACTTCATATCACAGTGGATAAGGGGGACTTTTCTATTGTACTCGATTACCAACCTACGGCATCTGATCTCTTAAATCTGCTAAAGGTATAAGTTTGTCGACAAGCCATAACTTCTTATTTCCATCATATATAAGGTTTATTTGCATTAATGACATATTATCAGATGAAACACCATTAACTGAAATTTTACTTTTCACTTTTGCTAATACATTTGCTTTGGTGGTATCCAAAAATGCATAATACAACTCGCCACCTGTGTATTCAGATTGAAAGGAAATTTTCTTCTTTTCCTTCTCATTTCCAGCACCAGGGGCAGGGGCAGATTGAGTTGGTCCACCTGGTGGTGTTAATTCTTTCTTTGCATTTGGTGTTATATATGCATCGATATTAGCAAGGTATGATTCGCCTTTACCCGTATCATAAGTACGGAAAGCTTTAAGAAATCGTTCTGCAGCTTCCTTTACTTGTTGTTGATTATTACTCTTTAGAGCTGACAATTCCTTTTTCGTATCGTTGTATTGTGCCCCCACCTTTTCCATTTTTTTCGTTAATTTTATATTATCAGTTTTAATTTTTTCATTATCAGATTGATATTTTATTAAAAACCCTACACTAGCTATTAATAAAATTGCTAGTATAATGGTGATTTTCTTCATGATTTACCTCCTTTTCGCAGTTTCATAAGTTGCTAGATGTTACATGCATAATTATCTAACTACACGACCATATCCCGCAAAATGCTGTTGAAAATATGGTTTACCTAAATCAGCATAGCCAATCGGATCGCCAGCATGATACATTGTATTATTTCCTACATAAATGCCAACATGCGTAATGTAGTTACTTGTAGCATAAGTACTATGGAAAAACACTAAATCTCCTGGCTTAGGATCTGTGATACGTTGGGTTTTATCCCATTGGGTTTGTGCAGTACCAAATAAATTAATACCAACTCTTGAATACGTATACTCAATAATTCCACTACAGTCAAATGACGTATTTGGTGTTCGCCCTCCAAACACATATGGCCATCCTTGATACTTTAGTGCTTCTGCCATAATTGCTTGGAATACATCATCACCTAAAACGCTACCACCAGCAATTCCACCAGAACCACCAGGGGTTTGACCAGGTTGATAGTATCTCATAATATGTGGGACATAGTCTGGATCACCATAACACCAATTATTAGCTACTGCCTCCGCACTTCGCCATGATGCACATCTATAACCATTTTTAGCTGATTGTTCTGCAGAAAATGCTCTTGCATTCTCGTGTGTATATCCACCTTTCAATACTGCATAGTTAGCGTATCCGGTTCCGTAGTTATAACATTGTAATGTAGTATTTTGATCACCATTTGATTTTTTATGACAATCAGCAAAATGCATTAAACCATATTTTATACTTTCCTCTGGATCAGTAAAATACCCCGGAGGATACCCTTGTGATTCTGAACTTTGCATAACATCCAATTGTGTTCCAGAACTTTCTTGTTGAATAAGAGCTAATATTAATGGGGTCATTGCTTCTATGCCATGTTGCGCCGCATATTTCCTTACCAATGGCTCCCATCTCATTACTTCAGGACTGACACTTGCAGTACCCGGTGCAAAAGGACCACCAATTCCGCCAGGACTGACTTCATCTTCACTCATTGTGGCAGTTAATAAAAATATCACTATACCTAAACCTAAAACAACAGCCATAATAACACCAGCAACTATTAATAACGGCTTTGCAACAGCAACTGTAGCTGCCTTCTGTGCTACTTTTACTGCTACTTTCTTACCTACTTGCGCAACTGCTTTACCCGCTATTTTTGATCCTTTACCAGCCGCCTTCCCTAAAGAATGGCCTGCCTTTTTCAAGGCAGGCTTAGCATTCCCTAGTTCAGCTTCAGGATGATTTTCATTTTCAAAGTCGCGATTTGGTTCCGCACTCAATGTATAAACCCTCCCTCACCAGCTGAATTATTTTGGTTTTATGGTTTCTTTTACTTTTACATTTTTTAAGGCTTCTTGTGGTGTTTGTGCTTTTGCATTAACTTTCTTAATATCTGCTCCTTCTTTTACATGTTGTTGATTAACTGGTTTTACCTCTACTGGTTTTTGTGGTGTACTCACATGGGAAGTAGTGACTGGCTTACTCTCAATTGGATTCGATTGTAATGATGCTGTTCCTGACTGTGGTGTTGTGATTGGCTTACTTTCCATCAGATTCGCTGGTGTTGGTGTTGTTCCTGACTGTGGTGTTGTGATTGGCTTACTTTCCATTGGATTCGCTGGTGTTGGTGTTGTTCCTGA
The DNA here is from genome assembly GCF_016483345.1 of Bacillus cereus group sp. N24. Lineage (NCBI taxonomy): Bacteria > Bacillati > Bacillota > Bacilli > Caryophanales > Bacillaceae > Bacillus > Bacillus cereus group sp. N24. Next base: position 10,651 of record NZ_JAEHCA010000037.1, on the reverse strand, counting down.
CTGTGGTGTTGTAATTGGTTTACTTTCCATCGGATTCGCTGGTGTTGGTGTTGTTCCTAACTGTGGTGTTGTAATTGATTTGCTCTCCATCGGATTAGCTGGTACTGGTGTCGTTCCTGACTGTGGTGTTGTAATTGGTTTATCATCCGTTGACTTAGTTTGACCCGTTGGTGTTTTAATTGCCGCTACTGGTTTTACTTCCGCTTTTAAATCTTCTTGCTTATTCTCGAGACCACCATTATTTTGAGTCGCAGCCGGTCTGATTTGAGCTTTTACATCTTCTTTATCCTTTAATTCTGCTTGTTGTACTTCAGGATTATTATCTTGAGGTTTCTCTCTTACTGCTAATTCTGGATTTTCTTTAGTTGCGGCTACTTCTTCCTGAACCCTTTCTTGCTCCTGTTTTCCTTTTCTATCGCGAACACCTAAGTTTTCTTCTTTTTTCATCTGATCAATATTTTGTTCTTTTTCTGCTTGCATTTGTTCTTTTTCCTTGCGTTTACCATCTGCTACCTTTTCTTTTCTATCTGCATAGTTTTCTTTCAACTGTTTAAATTTACTATAGCCTGATTTACCCATTTTCCCTGCCACCGCAGCAGTTGCTACACCCGCGGCTCCAGCTACTGCTACACCTCTTCCAACTGTCTTAGATCCACGTCTAACATCACGATATTTCTGCCTAATATTACTCATAGCATCTGATGCGCGTGCAGCTCCTGCACTTGCTGGTACTGTAGTAATAGCATCGAAAATTGTTTTACGATATAACCAAACACCTAAGAACGAAAGTACTTGTAATGCAGCAACTACTAAATAACCATACTTATCAGTTGCGCTAAACAAGATTGAAGAAACCCAAAACATTAAAGTGATAAGAAAGCCAATTGCAACTTTCATAAGTAGCGTTCGGAACAATTCAGATAAAAATCTCTTAGCTGTTCCAGTCCATGCAGGTACTAAAGCCATCAATAACATTACTGGTGACATTAGCGCTACGATGATAAACATTAATTGGTAGAACAACATCGCCATACTACATAATCCTAAGACAACCCATAATGGTCCATTGATTAAGAAAAGTAGTAATACTAAAGCGCCACGCTCAAAAGTAGCATCTAAAGTTAATATTGTATTTTTCTTCTCTTCTACTTCCTCTTTTAATATATCCTGCCTTTTATCTGTATCAGTCGTTGTTAACAATTTCTTTATTCTTTCATCACCGATTTTTTTCATATCCGTTGTACCAAATTGCAATAATGTATATGGTTGTTTGATTAATAAAGTGTGTGTTAAATCGGTAATAGAATCGACTCCGCTTGAATATCCTTCACTCGCTCCACTAATACTTTGAGTTGAATCAAGAACAGTTTTATTTACTTGTTCAGAGAAAGTGTTCAGTCCTTTGATAATATAACTTGAATTTGCGAAAAAACCTAAAGTGAAAACTAAGATACCTAATGCTTTTAACAATCCTCCTAGCATCTCTGACTGGCGTCGTTGTATAAAACCTACCCAGATAACCCAGCAGGCTAATAAAGCTAACATGAGTCCAATTAATTCACTATATATTCCATTACCCCAAGAACCATTGAACCCTGCTGCTTTAGATATTACATCGCCTAATTTATCTCCTACATCGGCTACAATATTGAGACTCATAGATTGGCCGACCATACTTGTAACAAAAGTACTAACTGCAAGATTAATGGTCCATCCAATACTTACAAGACTAAATAACACAGCAACCATTTGTTCTTTTACTTTGTCTCCCCATTTCCAAAACTTAAGAGATTCACCAAATCCACCTTCTGGTGTATAAATGTCAATTCCATAGCTACTTGGAGGGTATTCTTCATATTTTAATTTTTCCTTACTCTTTGGAATAATATCGTCTATAAGTGAATGTCTGGGTTCTTCCTCTGCATATACTGGAGCAGCTTTAAAAAGTAAATTAAATGCTAAAAGCAAAGTACAAACTAATAACAATAGGGTGATAAACTTTTTCATTACATGTTACTCCCCCTTTTATGGGAAACCTATTAATCTTTCGAACTAAACTCATTTGTCGGTTTAGTATTTGCTACTTCATCAATTTCATTTCGATAAGGGCTAGAATAACTTCGAACTTTGAATCCATCTTCTGTACGGACTACTCTTACCCATTTCACTGCTTTATCTATATTTTTAGGGGGCTTCTTTGAAATAAAGTTATACATAATTGTATCCTTATCTACCACATACTCTTTTACTGTATAGTCTTTGTAAGATAAATTGTTTTGTGGCCCTCGATTCGGATCTAAAACTGTATTTTTATCTCCATCGACGATAAGTTTTCTAATTGTTTTATGGTCATGTTGTAAGTCGGCCTTTACAAAATCCAACATCATTTCTCTAGGAGTGTGCCCCTGTTTATCTTTTTCTTCCCCTACATTTGTTTCGCTATTTCCACATGCTGCGCTCAAAATTAGAGCACCAGCACATAGGCTAGATAGCATTAATTTTTTTAGTTTAGTTTTTACCATGTTAACTCACTCCTACATTTATTTTTTCTCCCCCTTCTTCGACAAAGGTTGCATTAACTTCCTGCTTTTCATCATCATTTGACTTTCTATAATTCTTCCTTGCATTTGGTCTAGTATCAAATGCATCGTATAAATCTTTAAACACTACATCCATTGTGACAACACCTGTTCTTCCTTGGATATCTTGGAATAAACATTGTCCTGTTTCTAAATTAGTAATAATCGCATGATTTTCTTCATTATCAGGTAATCCAAAGAAATCTAAGATTGAAGAAATCTCTTTACTGTCGGTATTACGGAATGAGAACTTCATACCGATATTATTCTTAAATGTCTCATCTCCAAGGTCACTTGCACTTTGAGTTGCAAAGTATACTGCAGAGTTTAATGCACGACCTTCACGAACTAACTTACGAGCCAACTCTCGCCCTTGAGAAGTTCCCATAATCGCCCATGCTTCATCTAATAGAACAATTTTGAATTTAGTAGGGTCCTTTTGAAAGAATTTTCTTGCAAAGGAAGATAGAGACATCAGCATACTAACTGATAAATTTTCTTGTAAGGTATAATCTTTCGGATCTTTTTGAATATCTGGCATATCAAGATGCTGAATTTGTATGATATTCACTGCTGTATCAAGTTCAATATCTCTATTTGTTCCATCACCAAAGATTAAGTGTGCAAATGATAAATTTTCAAATGCTTGAATGTGTGCGGCTAATTGTTGATCCACTTTATCCTCACTATCTTCAAGATATTGAGATACAGCTGTTAAGCACGGCTCTTCCATTCCTGCTACAAATTCTACAGCTGAAGCCAAGCGCGGGAATTTTTCCGAGTTATCAGGTTTAATACCTGTAATGAAAGTAAGAATTGTCATTGCTAACTCAATTGCATCTTTTCGGCTATGTTTATGAATGATAAATGGGTCTAATTTCCCTTCATCTCGCCTATCAGTCCCAAGTGTAATTACGTTTACCTTACCTTCTAAGCCGTGTAAATCTTCTGTCCAGTTCCCCCTCTCACCTTTGGGATCAACTATTAGTGTTTGAGCTCCTCCTAGTACTGCTAGATAAACAATTAAGTTCGTTCCAAATGATTTACCAGAACCAGTACTTCCTGTTATTGCAACTGAAAGTGCGCTCGTTTTTTGATTTGCAACGGTATTTGTTGCTGCAAGTGAGGGTGTCATATAAACTGCTTTGTTTAAAATACCAGTTGTGCCAATATAAAACCCGATATTATCTCCTAAATCTTGTGTTGCACCAAACATACCGGCTGCTAGAACTCCAGGTTCCATAAAGTGTATATAATCATTTACATACCTTCTAGCACCAGGGATAAATTCATTAAACAGCAGGAACTGATCTCCATACGGCCTTACTAGTTCAATCATCATCTCCCTATAAATAGAAATAAGTGAATTTGTGTTTCGACGCATTGTATCTAAATCTTCAGCACATATACAGAAAGATACCGATGTTTTAACTAATGGCATACGTGTCTTTTGTATAAGTGCTTGTAATTCAGTAGCTTCTTGAACGCCTTCATACACGTTTAGCCCAACAGTTTGTGCATTTTCCCTTGCATGCATTTCTTGATCTTCTAAATCTTTTTTCTTTTTATTTAGTTTAGATAGAGCTTTGCGATGGTTAATATTTTCAGTACGAACACTCAGTTCAATTGGAAAATCGATATTTTGAATCATATACATCCACTCTTGGTCTGGAAACTCCATCGTATATGGAATTTTAGAAGCCGATAAAAAGCTCATATATGCTGGATATTCTAACCCGTCGGTACCAATCTGGGACATTTCAATATGTCTTCCTTTAACATCAAATTCTGCCTCTGATAAACGTAATAAGCTTTCTTGATTTGGTATGATTGCAGAGTCGTCATTTTGTACGGGAGGTGTCCATCCAGCAGTTACTGGCGCCTCTAATGTGCGATAGAAGTTTCTTAATATAACCCATTGCGTTTCATTAGTTTCTAGAGCCCTTACAGCCAAATGTTTTCTTATTTTATTTTTAAAAGCGCTAGCTTCTCTTTTAAACATCTCCAAATCAGTTTTTAGTATCTTAGTATCACCAAGTAACCCAAACTGTTCTGCTGTATTTTTAAAGGTATGAAATGCTGTGTACAACATTTCTTTAAACCCTTCTTGTATGTGTCTTACCTTTAATTTCACGCCAATAAAATATCGGTACTCTACTGCATTTTTACCAAATTTTCGTTCTAGCTCATGTACGACATCATCTGTATGATCAATTGCAAGTTCTTTTAATTCACCGCTTACTGTTTCTTTGAATTCATCTGCTTTTTCTTGGAAGTTCTGATAAACAGGAATCATTAAGAGGTGCTTTTCTTCATCAAAATTCCAAAACAAGCCAAGTTGACGCATGAATAAGGTATTTTTATCATCATCTCCTCGGAACTCGTATGGTATTCCGTATGCCTCATAATACGCCCAGCAAGAACCATCTTGGTTAAAAATCAAATTATCGTGAAAGTATTTGACTGGAAATTCAACCTGATTCATTTTATCCTCCTTAGAGAAGAATATGAGACTAAAATAATTCTTCCGTATAGATTAATTAATTACTTATTATTGATTGAATCATCCTTAAATCGTATTAAGGTTTTATATTGATAGTTTCCAATATTACCAGTTGTATCTTTATAGCGGCTAATCTTCTTACTTTCGAACATAAACATGAAAAATCGAAATAAAAATTTATGTGGGTTTTTTCCATCCAATTCTACATTGCCAAAGAAGTATGCTATTCCACCTGGTAATATTAAATATTTTAAAAACACATTATTTCCTAAAGGTAAAAACTGATCTAGAATTAAAATTAAAAGTAAAGATCCAACAAAGAAGCCCAACTGTCTATAAGGAACTGGGAAAGGGAGAGTTAAGTCCCTTATCCCGTATAAACTCTTAGGAATATCCCATATCGAGTTGTATGTCCTAACTTCTTTACGAGTCGGCTTTTGAGTCATTTCTACCAACCCCTTTGATATTTTTAGAGATTTTTAATTTATTACTTGAATACTAAATTATATAATTTTGTGCCAAGATCTTTGAAAACGTCTGGTGAGAATACAAAAACTGATAATAGTGCACAAACAATTATCCAACCAAGTAAACCAGCCATTTGTCGTTTAACTGCAAAGACGATTACTCCAATAAGTGCTACAACTAAAAAAATCGGGCCCAATTGAGCTACTAACCAGTTTTTAATATTTACTCCAAAATTTATATTACCTATTACAGCTGCATCTGTAATAGCAGGTAATTGGTGAGCAACTATATCTAATCCCCAAAGCTCCATAATTATTTACCCTCCACTTTCTCTAATGTGTTTTCAAATTTTTTCATAGAGCTAATTGAAAACTTATTATCCTTATTTACTAGATTTAAATCATATGTGTATGTGTACTCTAGGCTGCTATCGTTGTCTTTTAATTTGGCATCAACTAAGACTCTGTACCCTTTATCCTTATCTTCATAAATCCGCAAGTTTTCTAATTTGCTAAATGTCATAATACCTTTTAGTCCATTTGTTATATTGCTTTTTTCAAAGTAGTAAGCAATTTCTTCTGGTGTTCCTTCTGTATACACTTTAAATACAGATTGCAAAAATTGTTCTACCTTTTTTATTTCTGCATCTGTATTTATTTCTCGTCCTTCTGGTTTAAATGTAGCCACTTTATAAGATGCCTTTTCTCTCTCTCCATGTACGATTGTAGGATTGTCAGGAATCACCATCTTCCCTTTCTCCATTAAGATTGGAATAGAGAAGTACCTTGTCACTTCTTTAGGTTCTTTTGGTGTATCTGGGGCTTGAGTCGTTCCAGGAGCTGGATTATTTACAGGTTCTAGTTTTTGAATGATTTTCAATGTAACTTCTGCCTCATTTCCTTTTTGACGAACCTCTACAGCTTCTGATTTAACTAACGTACTAGAAGCATTTTTTAAAGTATCTCTATTTAATCCTCCTTGCTCATCGGATCCTTCAACTAAATATTTTTCTAATCGTTTTTTCCGTGTTTCAGTTACATTCATATCAACCTTCCAGTTAAAATAATCAGCGGCAAAACTATTGGCATATGCAATTAATTCTGCTTCCGACATCTTAACTTTTACGGGTTCCTCCTTCTTTTCTTGAACAGCTACTGCTCTAGGAGGACCGGCAAGTTGGATAAATGAAAGGGAGCTTCCTGCAAACACGAATCCCATTACACACCAAAATGTAACCTTACCTACTTTTCTTCCTGTTATAACTGGAACTTTCTCCCTTGTTTTACGTGTTTTCTTTTCTTTAAGTGCTTCTGAATTTTCTTGTTGCATATCTAATAGTTCAGTTGTTTTATTCTTTGCCTTTTTAAAGAATGTAAATTTCTTTTTTTCGGCGTTTTTCTGGGATTTCTTTTTTACCATGTCTTCACCTCTCTTTTTAAATGGTTAGGAGATTACAAGGTTCATTGTAATTTCCACTAATTAACTATCTACTTTAAGTATGATTTACTTTTTTCGGAAATCTAAGAGAAATGAAAAAATTATGTTTTATATCAAAATTTTTTTAGGAAGATTAAACCTAAATATAATGTTTATTAAAGTACATAAAAAAACCAATTCCATTAAGAAATGAAATTGGTTTTACACAGGGTCTATTCTCTATAGTAGGTATTACACAATATAAAAACCTAATATAATATATATCTTTAATATATATAAAGAAAAAAGATAATACTTTTATACAGAGAAAAAATCGTCTTAAAACATTGCTGTGCTAAGGGTTCATCATTACTCTAGCCGTAAAAAATCATAAAAAGTAAATACTGGGAACGTACTTAATGAGCTGGATGATGATAAAAAACTACAAAATATCGTAAAGTATGTATATAAAAACTACATATAATCATCGTTAATTTGATGCGAGTGAATGAATAAATAATAAATACAAATTTTGCTGATTTATGAACAAGCTTTCCACATTTCTTAAAAACTACACACAATTTATTAACAAATTGGTCAAAGTTAGGAACAGAATTCACTTTTTAAACATAACTAACAGAAGTTTTTCTGATTTTAAGTAGATTTAGAGATAGAACATGATAAGAACAGTACTTAAGGCTTTATGTTATACACATCAGGTCAAAATTATTAAGATATCAACAGAATTATAAAAAATATTTATGCTTTTTTGTAGATGAAATGACAAAAGGGATTGAAAATTCAGATTTAATAACTCAGAAATTGTGAATATCTCATTTTGATTTACATGCAATGTATGTAATTGCATAAAAAATAGAGAGGCGTGATCATTAAAATTGAAAACTTTCTCTCTGTTTTGTTTGAAGTAATGCATTTCACAGGGTATCTCCAACACGAATAGCCCTCCACTTTTGTTTTTTCAAAAATAGAGAGCTGTATCTTTACATTGCTGGAAGCAGCTGATCAACTGAATGTGGTGTTTCACTTGTTGAACGGTAGTATGCTTCTAAGGATCGTAGAAACTGAATTAAATCAAAGTCTTCAGGGACCTCAATTACACGAATCTTTTCCTTCGACAATTTATCAACTTTTTCAATGAACAGTTCACGAATATCACTAGGCATGTTAGTTCCTTGATGCCCGCTAGACTTTAATAGTTCACGGATTTCAATTTCTAATGCTGTATATGCGTTAATATTTACTCCTTGCTCATAAGCATATTTTCTAAATAGTGATTCCTCTTGATACTGCATGTAATTACGATGGTAAGCCTCTAAGGTTACAGGTACAGCATATTTCGCATGAAGCAGGTCATGCGCTTTACGGAATAGCTTTTGAACATTGCGTAAAGAGTATATAGCAAAATGAGTACCAAATTTAAAAATGGCCTCTTCTTGTTCATGTTTAGATACATTGTGTGTAATTAAAGGATAAATACCAGTTTTAGCAGCTGTGTCTAATACACGATATTGAGAAGATTGCTTTAATAATTTACTTAGTGTATAAACAAGCTTTTTAGGATATCCTTCTTGTCGATCAATCATTTCTCGTAAGCCACGAACTACTTGGCGAATTTGACGGTGACAAGAGTGTTTTAAAACGTTAATGAATTGGTTCATATCCTTTGCAAATTCAGCAATATTCATTTCAACTAACAAGTTCTCAATGAATTTAACTTTACGCTTGTACGTATCTCGTGGTGTAAAAGGATCACGGTATTCTGCTCCTTCTTCTTTCGCGCATAAGAAATCAGGATGTACAGATAAATGCAATGTTGTGTATTGCTTTTTATTCCTCTTCCCTTTTTCTAACTTGCAAATTTTAAATAAAGGAGATCCAGTAGCAGATAGCTTTGTTTCTAGTTCCTCAAGCACAGCACGAATCTGATGTGGGTATTTCTTATGTAAGTAACGATACATACCGCCATAGTGAGTTGAGTTTCCTTGTTCATCAACTTTGAATAAAGAACGTTTCAGGGTAGTTTCGCGTTTTTGCTGCATTGCTACATCCATGAATAGTTTCTTAGCTGCAATGGATAACTCAAAGAATTCTTTGGTAAATACTATCGGGCTAATAAATGTATATGCGTTTGCTTTATTCGTTTCTTTATTCATGAAATCAGTTAAGGTAATTTTATATTTACCACTGTAATCATTTTCGATTGTAATGATGTTATGGAAACTTAACTTCTTCAAAGCCACATAAAATTGTGAGTGGTGAATATGTGCAAATGCTTCTTTATAATTTTTATAATCTTCCCAAAGCATGTGGATTGATACATGCGAAAGCTCACCATATGTATTACATTTTTTATGAAGAAATAGAAATACTTCTAAATCAGCATTTGTAATACCATATAGCTTATGTTTTCTGCCTTCGTTTTTATCAAATCCACTTACTTTATCTAAAACCTTTTTCATTTTCAGTGAAAAAGATGGCTTTGCTTGTTCAACAAATCCCTCTTCATCTGCAATTCGTTCTTCATAGGACATTGAATTCACGATGTCTTCTAGATAGGTATCTTTAAAACTGTAATACTTACCTTCCAAAGCTTCTACTAACTTTTGCCATGATTTAATTGTTACAATTACCGGTGTTGTTGTTTCACCATTCAAACTACGTTTGTTCTTTATAACGAAAGGTTTTGCCATCTTTTTCACCTCCTTTTATGTTAAGTTGCAGTTCTTCCCACAATTAGATATAGAATTACATTTTTGATTATATCAAATCGAATACTGGTGAAATCTGCCCCTTTAAGAGGGAAAATAAAAATATGAAACGTGCCTCAACCCCTTGTGCGACAAGGGGTTTGACGTTTCATAAAAAAAAGTTTGTTGCCACCAAAGGGCTATGCAGTTCTTTGATTATGAAACGTAGTATAAAGTGGGATAAATCTTTATAAACCATTGATTTTATAGGCCTTCACGCTAATTTCGTTTTATAGTTGTAGCCATCATACCGCTATTACGTTTCATGTTTTGGATTGACTAAGAAATTTCTCTAGATTTCGTATAAACACTGATATATAGGGATTTATAACTGTTTTTAAATGAAAAGTTGTAGCCATCATACCGCTATAAACATTTTACTTCGTTTCATGTTTCCTGCCGTCATATAGCTATAACGTTTCATGTTTTTAAAACAAATAAAATTATATACAAAACCGCTGTAACCCTTGTTATATATAGATTTGTTTGAAGTTTTAAAGTGAAAATTGTAGCCATCATATAGCTATAATGATTTTATTGTGTTTTCTTTCATATTTAATGAAATGGCTTTATATCAACGTTTATTAGTAAATTACATAGAATAAAAAATTTTTTAGTCGAATGATTTTCAGGATATTTTCGTTTCATTTTTTTAAAGTTGTAGCCATCATATAGCTATAACGTTTCATAAATTACGAAATTATAACCACAATATAGCTATTCATTATTATAAGTAAGAAGTAATAGCCATGATAAGGCTATATAGTGTCAAGTAAGAAGTAATAGCCGTGATAAGGCTATATAGTGTCAAGTAAGAAGTAATAGCCGTGATAAGGCTATATAGTTTCAAGTAAGAAGTAATAGCCATGATAAGGCTACATAGTTTCAAGTAAGAAGTAATAGCCATGATAAGGCTA
>NZ_JAEHCA010000036.1:0-35177 GCF_016483345.1 Bacillus cereus group sp. N24 | reverse complement strand
TAAAGCTTAAAAACACAAAAAATCCATTATTAGGTAATATTACTGCGGACTAGAGCAGGAACCCTGTCACTAGGCCTAAATGAGACTACACTCTAGAAATAAGAATATCGAATACTATTTTAAAACCTTTTTAATCAATTTCATCTTCTTATTATTGTAAGGTGGCAATACAAAACTTACATCTATTTTTGTACTCTTTTTCACAATACTTTTATTATGTGAAAAAAGATCGAAACTATATTTCCCATGATAAGCGCCTATTCCAGAATTACCAACTCCACCAAATGGTAGATGAGCATTAGCGATGTGTGAAATCGTATCATTTACGCACCCCCCACCAAAAGAAATTTTACTCAGTACTTCTTCCTCGCACTTTTTATCTTCTGTAAACAAATATAAAGCCAATGGTTTAGGACGTTTATTAATCATCTGGATTGCCGTTTCTAACTGATTATATTCCCTAATTGGTAAAAGAGGGCCAAAGATTTCATCCAGCATAACTGCATCTGACCAAGATTTCGCTTCTAACATAGTAGGTTCTATATATAAATTCTCTTTAATTGAGTTCCCACCAAATATCACATTTTCTTTATCTTTTTCTATTATAGAAGCCAACCTATCGAACTGACGTTCATTAACAATACGACCATAATCCTTACTATACATAGGATTTTCTCCATAATAATTAACAATTACTTCTTTCATTTTTGAAATAAGGGCATTTTTAATTTCCGAATGTACCATAATATAGTCTGGTGCAACGCATGTTTGACCTGTATTTAAAAATTTCCCCCAAACAATTCTCTTAGCTGCTAAATCTAAATTTGCTGTCCGATCAACAATTACTGGACTTTTCCCTCCAAGCTCTAATGTTACGGGAACCAAGTTTTTCGCAGCAGCTTCCATAACAATCTTCCCTACCTGTACACTCCCTGTGAAAAAGATATAATCAAAAGGAGCATTAATAAGCAAGGACGTTGTTTCTTTTTCTCCTTCAATGACCCGAATATAACTCTTATCAAATATCTCGCTGATCATTTCATTAACTACAGAGGTTATATTAGGTGTATTTTCAGAAGGTTTAAGTACCGCACAATTCCCAGCAGCAATTGCTCCAATAAGAGGTTCAATTAATAAATTGAAGGGATAATTATAAGGTCCTATAATTAATACTGTTCCATATGCTTCTTTCATAATCTGACTTTTAGATGGCCATAAAGCTACAGGTGTTTTCACCTTTTGTGGTTTCATCCATTTTTTTAAATTTTTCATTGTATTCTTAATGCTATCTAATGCAAAACCTATTTCCGTTAAATATGCTTCAAATTCACTTTTTCCTAAATCTTGATATAAGGCTTTTGTTATTCTCGTTTCATAACGTTGAATCCCATCTTTTAATTTTTTTAGCTGCTCTAGGCGAAATTCTAAAGTACTTGTCACCCCTTGATGAAAAAAGTTTTTGTGCCCTTGAAGAATACGGTCAATGTCCTTTTTCTCTATTTGATTCATTTTTTACACTCCTCACGTAAGTTCACTAGATATTTTGTCCAAAATGTTTATAAATCACCATCGTATTTTTATAAGTTTAAACCTTTAAACTTATAGGGGTCTATAAAGACCTTTAGATATACTCTAAAGGCATTCTTTTTCAATTAAAAATAGTAGCTTTTTTAAAGATTCCACAGCACCATCTAATGCTACAGAATAATAGCGTTCCGTACCACGTTTTTCTACTTTAACCAATCCCTTTTCTCTTAACAGTTTTAAATGATGTGAAATTGCAGGGCGTGATAAACTTGAATGTGCTGTTATATCACTGACTGTTAAAGTCCCCTTTTCACTAAGTAAAAGGATTATATCTTGACGATGTGGATCACATAATAATTGAAAAAATGGAATACATGTACGAAATTGATCTAACGCTTGTTTTCCCATAGTATATCCTTCCTTAACTACTTTACAGCCAAATGTTTAAACTCTTAAACGTTTGGCTGTAAATATATAATAATATACTTATCCTACCATAGTCAATATTGATTGACATAAAAACACCCCTTTAGATAATTTTATCCAAAAATAAAGCATAAAAGCCGAAATTCCTTAACGTAGGAAAATCGGCTTTTTATCTTCCATAAAATGTCTTAGCGTGGGTTTTATGTCAATTGGTTGGCAGGACCCCTAGTAAAGCCTCATTAGGTTCTTTTTTATTCAAATTTTTCGCGAAACACCTGTCTTTATTGCTGCAGATGCAACAGCTTCTGCTACATGCTTCACTACTCTTCGATCAAATGGATCCGGAATCACATAATCAGCATGCAGCTCTTCAGAGTTAATAAGTCCTGAAATAGCATATACTGCAGCAATTTTCATCTCTTCATTAATTTCCTTCGCACGAACATCTAAAGCACCGCGGAAAATACCTGGGAATGCAAGGACATTATTAACCTGATTCGCAAAATCAGAGCGTCCTGTTCCAACTACGAGTGCTCCCGCTTCTTTTGCCTCTTCCGGCATAATTTCTGGTACCGGATTAGCCATTGCGAAAATAATTGGATTCTTATTCATCGAACGAACCATTTCTTTTGTAACTGCTCCTGCCGCAGAAACCCCAACAAACACATCAGCACCTTCCAATGCATCTGCTAATGACCCTTGTTTTTGCTCTTTATTTGTAATGTTTGCCATTTCTTCTTTGAATTTATTCATACCAACTTGACGTTCTTTATAAATGATTCCTTTTGTATCGCATAAAATAACATCTTTTACACCCATATTTAGCAACAACTTGACAATTGCTACGCCTGCAGCTCCAGCCCCATTTACCACAACACGAATATCCTCAATGTTTTTGTTTGCGAGTTTAAGGGCATTAATGAGTCCTGCTGTTGTTACAATAGCCGTTCCATGCTGGTCATCATGGAAAATAGGAATATCACTCACTTTTCGTAAACGATCTTCAATTTCAAAGCATTGTGGTGCAGCGATATCTTCTAAGTTTACTCCGCCAAAAGTAGGCTCTAACATTTTAACGAACTCGACAATTTTATCCGTATCAGTCGAATTTATGCATAAAGGAAAAGCATCAACATTTGCAAATTCTTTAAATAACAATGCCTTCCCTTCCATGACCGGCATAGCTGCACTCGGACCGATATTTCCTAGCCCAAGGACAGCGGTTCCATTTGAAACAACAGCAACAAGATTACCCTTTATTGTATAATCATATACTTTGCTTTCAGTCTCATGAATAGCCAAACATGGCTCCGCTACACCAGGTGAATAAGCAAGACTTAAATCATTCGCATCACGTACTTTGACTTTAGAATTGACACTAAGTTTTCCTTGATTTTCTTTATGCATCTTTAATGCTTCTTCCCGTAATGTTGACATAACTGAATCTCCCTACCTTTGATGAATTTTTATTACTAATTGAACTGCAACTAGATTTCCTTTAATCATATAATCATACGCCTTGATCTCAACTTCATGAATGTCCAAACAGGACTTAGCTACACCTGGAGACTAGGCAAGGCTTAAATCCTTTTTATTACTGACAAAAACCCCTGGAATGAACACCCAGCTTTCCTTGATTCCCCTTATCCTTTTTAACTCAATAGCTTCATTAAGAGTGTTGCCATGATTACTGTAGCAGCACCACCAAGTCTTGTTGCTACTTGTGCAAATGGCATTAATGACATTCTGTTGGAGGCAGACAAAATTGCTACGTCCCCTGTTCCCCCTAATCCGCTATGACACCCAGTTACAATCGCTGATTCAACCGGATACATATTTAGGAATTTACCAACAATATAACCTGTCCCAATCATTGCAAGCACAACAGACATACAAATTACCACATAAGCAGGAGTTACAATTTTCACAACATCTTCCAATGGAATAAACAGCATTCCCAGCCCTACCATAAGCGGCCAAGTTAAACCGGTAGAAACAAATTTATAAAGATGAAATGCACCCTGTTCCATTTTTGCTGGCATTAGCTGAAGACATTTAACCAATGTAGCTGCCACAATCATTAAAACTGGACCCGGAATGCCTAAAAACATATGGGCAAATTGACCGAAGATGAAAAAACCACAGGCAAGCAGTAAACCTGCACCCATTAATGAAAAATCGACTGGCGCATTTATATTTGTATTCTCGTTCTTCATCTCTTTTACGCCGTCTTTTGCTTTGACTAATACACCATTTCCAGTAAGCTCTGGCTTTCTTTCACCTAAATTTTTCATTAATCCTGCACATATAACTGCGACGATATTTCCAATGACTGCAGCAGGGATCATTTGAGATACATACGTTTCAGCTGATCCACCTAAAATTTGCGAGTATGCTAGTGATAATGGTAGAATTCCTTCACCAACTCCTCCGCCAATAATAGGAACAATGATATAGAAAAAGGTATGCTTCATTTCATATCCAAAAAGTGCTCCAACGGATATACCAGCAACAATAGATGCTATAGTTCCGAGAACAAGCGGTATAAACATTTTTGAAAAACCTTGAATCAAGACTCTGCGATTCATTCCTAGGATACTTCCAGCTACTAAAACAGAAATATACAAATAAAGAAAATTAGACGTTTTCATTAATGTTATCACTGCTTCCATCGAAGCCGGATTAAAAATGTTAAAAAATACAAGAACAGATGGAACTAGTAGAGATAATATAGCAGGTCCGCCAATGTTTTTTAAAATAGGAATCTTCATCCCAAGGTCCCCTAGTAAAATCCCAAGCACCATAATAACCGCAAATCCTCCGATCATGTCTGGAGGTAGTTGATTATAAACAGATGCACCATAAACAATTGCCGCTAATACTAAATAAAGTGGTAACGGGATAACCCCTATCTTTACTTGTTTGAGCTTTGTAAGAAACCCTTTTTTTTCATCTTCATGTTGAAGCATTTCCCGTTTTCTTGCTGATTCCATGAAATTATTCCTCCTTTACTACTTCTGTTTCAAAGACGCTTAATCACGCCCGCATTATCAACTATCTAGCGAAATGATAAAATTCATATTCTGTTTACCATTCACTTGGGGTTTAAAGAAAAAGGACCTTGGGTTAGTTAGAGGGCACTGAAAAAGTCCACTTTTTCAGTAGTCTCGGTTAGTTATTGCTCGTTTTTATCATCGTCAAGGCTTATAGATCATCTTGTGTGTCATGCCGCCGTCGATGATCAGATTTTCACCCGTTATGAAATCGTTCTCATCAGATGTAAGGAATAAACATGCTCTGGCAATATCCTCAGGTGTTCCGACTCGCATGGCAGGGTGTTGCTTATGGCCAATTTCTCTTAATTGCAAATAATTTTCTGTTTCAATCCATCCCGGACTAATCGAATTAACCCGTATTCGATCAGGTCCTAGAGAAACAGCCAAGGCATGGGTCAATGCCAGTACCCCACCTTTGGAAGCAGCATAAGCTTCCGTATGAGGCTCTGACATTAAGGCTCGTGTAGAGGCAATATTTACGATAGAGCCTCCTCCTTGTACCTTCATAAAATTAGCTGCCTCTCGGGAACAAAGGAAAACACCACGTAAATTAATATTTACTAGTGAATCCCATTCTTCTAAAGTTAACTCATAGGGAGATTTCCACCTTGTAATCCCTGCATTATTAATCAAAATATCGATTCGGCCATATTTTTCTATCGTGTGACTCATCAAGGACACAATATCCTCAGGGCTTCCTACATCAACCAACTGGATCATACACTCTTTTCCAGCTTCTCGAATCAAACGCTCCGTTTCTTGACACTCCTTTATATTTCGATCAGCGATGATAACCTTTGCTCCATGTAGTGCATACATCAGTACAATACCGCGGCCAATTCCTCGACCTGCTCCTGTAACAATGACGACCTTATTGGTAAAATTCACGTTATTCCTCCTTACACGAAAACGCGCCTCCTAGAAAGGCACGTTTCCTTTAATTTTACAATCCAATTGAAATACCTCTTAAAAGTTTACTTTCTGCCCTTTAAATGCAGCGATGTAAAGTTGTTTCATTTGCTCCACAGAAACTTCTCGTGGATTGGATGATGTACAAGGATCGTGGATAGCTTCTGCTGCCATCTGGTCCACATATTTTTCAAGTTCACTCTCAGTGACACCAAATTCTTTTAGCGTTAATGGAAGTCCTAACGCTTTATTTAAACGACGGATTAAATCCGTTAAAGAATCAATTAGCTCATCCTCTGTGCTTCCAGTGAGTCCAAGCATCCTTGCAATATCTGCATAACGAGAACCGTCAACCTTTTTATTAAAATCAATCACATATGGCAAATAAATGGCATTGGCACAACCATGTGGAATATTAAAGATGGCACCACTCTTATGAGCCAGACTGTGTACGATTCCTAAAAATGCGTTTGAGAAAGCCATACCAGCTATACATTGGGCATAGTGCATTTCCCCTCTAGCTTTTTTATCCCCGGCAAATGATTTTTCAATGTTTTCCACTGTCATTTTAATGGACTGCATGGCCAAAGGATCTGTAAATGGGGTATGCAACGTTGACACATATGCCTCGATTCCGTGAGTTAATACATCCATTCCGGTATACGCTACAATCTGAGGTGGCATGGAATAAGTTAGCTCCGGATCTACAATGGCGATATCTGGTGTGATATCGAAACCAAATACCGGGTATTTAACCCCTTTTTCGCGATCAGTGATGATGGAAAAAGGGGACACATCGGTACCAGTTCCACTTGTAGTTGAAATCGCGATAAAGCGTGCTTTATTCCGTAAAGTTGGTACCGGAGTCGGAGCTTTAATCTCTTCAAATGTTAACTCTGGATGTTCATAAAAAGTCCACATCACCTTAGCTGCGTCGATAGGAGAACCACCACCTACCGCAATAATCCAGTCTGGTTGGAAGTCTTCCATCATGTTTGCGCCGTTTTGCACAGTTGTGACAGACGGATCAGGTTCAACCCCTTCAATAAGCTGGGTTGCAAAGCCAGCTTCTCGTAAATAAGATTCGATTTTATTGAGATAACCCGATTTTTTAATGGATTGACCTCCAATAACAATCGTTGCTCTTTTCCCTTGAATAGTTTTCAATACCTCTAGGGATCCTTCCCCATAGTAAATGTCTCTAGGAATAGTAAAACGGTTCATGTGCAAAATCTCCTTTTCTAAAAAATGATTGGTAAATGTTTTCTACCTCAAAAAAAATAAAAGTTCTTGAATACTCTTCCCTGGAATTTTCATTTCTAATCCTTACTCTATTGGTGTTAACTACATAATCTATAATATATACTAAGCATCCATTGTGGAAGTAGGCACTTTTTTTTGTTATAGTATCATAAAGTAGACTAATACATCAGGAGATGAATATGGTGATCAACGAAAAACTCAAGGACCTTCATTGCGAAAAAGAATTAACATTGTCTGTTATAGAGGGAAAATGGAAACTAATCATTTTATGCTATTTAGGATCAAAAGGGACAAGACGGTTTACTGAACTTAAAAATTTAATCCCTAACATTACGCAACAAATGTTAACCAATCAACTAAGGGGGTTAGAGGCAGATGGACTGGTTCATCGAGAGGTATATCCCGTTGTTCCTCCCAAAGTAGAATATTCTCTGACAGAACAAGGGAAAAGCTTAATGCCAATCCTAGAAATGTTTGATGAGTGGGGCAAGAACTATATGAAATCAATCAAAGAAAAAGATAAGGGCATTCATTGCGAAAAAGAACTAACATTGTCTGTTATAGAGGGAAAATGGAAACTAATCATTTTATGCCATTTAGGGTTGAAAGGAACAAAAAGGTTTACTGAACTTAAAAATTTAATCCCTAAAATTACGCAACGAATGTTAACCAATCAACTAAGAGAGTTAGAGGCAGATGGACTGGTTCATCGAGAGGTATATCCCGTTGTTCCTCCCAAAGTCGAGTATTCCTTGACAGAACAAGGAATAAGTTTAATGCCGTTCTTAAAAATGTTGGATGGGTGGGGTAAGAACTATATGAAACAAATGGAACAGAAATGCTGAACCACGTAATAGGTCGATTTATTTACACAAACTGGGATGCAGGCGCATGCCCATCAAGCTGATATGAACGAAACTGTCAACTCCTACACCCCAAAGGATGGTTTTAGAGATTGAATTCATAATCCTATCTGTTAAAGAGTCTAACTCTTCTTGAACAAATAAAGCTGAAAAAATACTTTTTATACGGAATCACACTTTTGTTTACTTAATCAAGATTATCAGAACCAAAGAAGCTCCTGCTTTAATTTCTTGTACTTCACCGTTTAAATCAAAACTGAATATCCCTTGTTTTATTACCGATTCAAAGGCTTGTCTTCTTTTTATGAAGATAAATTTTCGAACCCCAAATTTGACGCAAATGCACTTCCTGTATCAAAAGAGGTTATTGCGAGCTATATCGCCTCAGCGTATGTTGGTGTCATTCAATGGTGGTTGGAGAATGATATGCCCTACTCACCCGTATCGATGGCTGATCAAATAATTGAATTTAATTCTAAAGGCGCTATTTATTTAATTAATTCACATAAATCAAAAGAATTGTTCTAAATAGGAAAACTTGTACCCATTTGTTATTTAGATGTATTACCAGCGTTCTTACAACTAGGGGCAAAGTAGCATTCCATATAGGAGAGATGCTACTTTGCCTCTTCATATTCCTTCATTATTTTATAAAACGTGTTTTTCTTTAGCTCTAACATTTCCATAAACATAACAGCAGTTATTTCTCCATTCTTCCATTTTGAATGAGTTTCTTCTATTATATTTATTTGTTGTTTGCTTAAGGTCGAAAGGGTCACCTGAGGACGGCCTAAATGTTTTCCTTGAGATTTAGCTACCGCAATCCCTTCCGCTTGTCTTTGATGAATTTTTTTTCGTTCTTGATCTGCAACATAAGACAACAAAGATAAAAATTGATCTTCCATTAATCGTCCCATGTCACCCATCTCACGGAATTTCCGACTATCAAACAGCGTTTCATTTTCTAAAACAACAATATCTGCTTGTAATTCTCTTGTTATGTATTTCCACTCCGCAATTACCTCATCATAATTACGCCCCATTCGATCTAAGGCATCTATGTAAACAATATCACCTGTACTCAATATTTTTCGTAATAATTGATACTGAGGACGATCAAAATGTCGCCCACTTGCTTTATCGACAAAAATACGTCGAGCTTCCACTCCTCGTTCCATCATCTTATGTAATTGACGTTGTTCATTTTGATCTTTTGTACTTACACGTATATATCCATAAATATTTGCCACGTTTTGTATTCTCCTTACATTTGTTAGCGCAATTATATCACATTCGTTTATAAAGGTATTAACTAAAAATAAACGTTTATAAATTATATTAAATCACCTTTATAAACTTGATAATTCAATGTTTCATAGATATGACCAACCCGTTTGTAAAGGTATACCTTTGTAAACAGTTTTGTATTTTCTATGGTAATTGCTAAATTTGATTATTATTATAGAAGTAAGTGAAATTTTTAAAAATTTAAATTATAAGGAAATCGTTGCATTCTATAATAAATACTATACGAAGGGAAATGGGAAGTTGAAAACGAGAGAGCTTCTTACTGCAGAACAAAGAGAATACTTTTATGGAGTTCCTGATCATATGGACGAGAGAGAAATTCTACGCTATTACACAATATCTGATGAAGAATTGCAAATTATAAATAAACAACGCGGTGCTGCCAATCGATTAGGTTTTGCCATACAAATTGCTTACTTACGCTTTCCTGGGAGACCATTATCTGCAAATGAAAAAGTTCCAGATTTTATTGTACATACGATTGCTAAACAATTAAGAATTTTACCTTCAGCTATTCAGAACTATGCACGTGGGCGTGATGCAACTCGTCGAGAACATTTGAGTAAAATCAGAAGTACATTAGGATTTCGGACATTTACTTTAAAAGAATATCGAGAGTTAGCACGTTGGCTTCTTCCTATAGCAATGAAAACAGATCAAGGACATCTTTTAGTAGAAGCTCTTATTACAGAAATGAGGAAAAGAAAAATCATTCTACCAGCCATATATGCAGTTGAGCATGTAGCATGGGCTGTGCGTGAACGAGCACATAGAAAGATTTTTAAACAATTGACAAAGGACCTTACTCCTTCTCAATGTAAGCAACTAGACAAGTTATTAAGTGTAGGAAAAGGATACAAGTTTTCGTATTTATCATGGCTTCGACAACCTTCAGGTGTTGTTTCTGTTAAAAATTTTCACAAGATTATGGATCGAATAGAGTTTATCCAAAAATTAAGTTTACCTTTAGATAACGGCAGAGAAGTGCATCAGAATCGACTGCTACAGATGGCACGTGAAGGATCACGTTATTCCAATCAACATTTATCCAGGTTTCATGAACTCAAACGACATGCAACTCTTATGGCCTTTCTCATTCACATTTATGCTTTTTTAACAGATCAAGGAATAGAGATGCTTGAGAAACTAATGGGTAGAATGTTTAATCGTGGAGAAAAGAAACATAAGGAACATTTTCAAAAGGACGGAAAAGCGATTAATGAAAAGGTTCGTTTATACGCAAAAGTTGGCAAGGCTTTAATTGAAGCAAAAGAATTAGAACAAGACCCATTTGAATCTTTACAATCTATCATTTCATGGGAACAATTTGTACAATCAGTGGAACAGGCTGAAGAATTAGCCAGACCAGCAGAATTTGACTATTTAGATCTATTAGATAATCATTATGGGCATTTTCGGAAGTTTGCACCTAGATTATTAAGAACGTATGTATTTAAAGCCTCTAAAGCGAGCCATACTTTATTTCAGGCCCTAGAGATGTTGAAAGAAATAAACCAAACGGGAAAAAGAAAAATCCCTGAAACAGCTCCGATGGATTTTCTCAAATCGAAGTGGTTCAAGCATGTGATTAAAGAAAATGGTATTGATCGTCATTACTATGAGTTCGGTATCTTTTCAGAATTATGTAATCATCTTCGTTCTGGAGACATGTGGGTCGTAGGAAGTAGACAATATAAGGATTTTGAAGAATATCTTTTACCTCAAGAAAAATGGAAAGAATTAAAGGAGAAAAACCAAGTTCCACTTACAATCCCAACCAATATAGATCAGTATTTACAGGAACGATTTGAGTTAATGGAAGAACAACTCTCTAAGGTAAATCATTTAATTAACAATCAATTATTGCCAGATGTTGAAATCTATGCAGATAAAATACAAATTGCATCTTTAAAGAAAATGATTCCGGATGAGGTCGAAGATCTAACCAGACTTATTTATAGTGTATTACCGCGTATTAAATTAACAGATCTATTGGTAGAAGTAGATAGCTGGACTCATTTTAGCAAACATTTTGTTCATCTTCATACCCAAACTGAGCCAAAGGATAAATCCGTATTATTCGCAGCTATTTTGGCTGATGGAATTAATCTTGGTCTTTCAAAAATGGCAGATGCATGTCCAAATATATCTTATACACAATTAGCTTGGATATCGGATTGGTATATAAGGGATGAAAATTACTCCAAAGCTCTTGGAACAATCACTGATTTTCAGCATAAATACCCATTCACTTCTCACTGGGGAGATGGTTCAACTTCATCCTCTGATGGACAATTCTTTAGAGCAGGTGGTCAGTCTAGTCCATTGGCACAAGTAAATGCAAAGCATGGTAGGGATCCAGGATTAAGTTTTTATACACATATTTCAGATCAATACGCCCCATTTTATGTACAAGTTATTAGTTCTTCAGAAGAAGCGCCACATATTATTGATGGCCTACTATATCATGAAACAGATTTGGAAATTGAAGAACATTATACGGACGCAGCAGGCTTTGTAGATCATGTCTTTGCCATGTGTCATATGTTAGGATTTCGATTTGCACCTAGAATCAAAACGTTTAGTAAGAATAAAATTTATACTTTTGAAAAGCCCTTAAATCAACGGCATCTAGAATTTATGATTGGTGGAACAATTCATACAAAGAAAATAAGAGAAAATTGGGATGATTTATTACGATTAACTAGTTCTGTTCGTAATGGAACAGTCACAGCTTCTCTTATTCTTAAAAAGCTTGCAGCCTACCCAAGGCAGAATAGCTTATCCGTAACGTTGCGTGAGATAGGTAGGATTGAAAGAACTTTATATACATTAGAATGGTTGCAGAGTCCTGAGCTTAGAAGACGTGTTCAGGTTGGTTTAAATAAAGGTGAAGCAAAACACGCACTTGCTCGAGCTGTATTTTTTAATCGATTAGGGGAAATTCGTGATCGTTCTTATGAGGATCAATTACATAGAGCGAGTGGTTTGCAACTTCTTATTTCAGCAATTGTATTGTGGAATACGGTATATATATCACGTGCAGTAGATGCTTTACGTGCAAAAGGCGTGGGCATTCCAGAAGAATATTTACAACATATATCTCCACTTGGATGGGAACATATTACGTTGACAGGTGATTATGTTTGGAACTTAAATGAAAAAACAAATTTTAATAATCTAAGACCATTACGAGACAAAAATTATATAAAAAAGTAGGAAAGTAAGTAGCCGGTTCCTTAACGTACAGGGAACCGGCTAAAATGTGTCCAAATTGTGTCTAAACGTACAATTTTCTTTTTTTGATATGGTGACCCCCATAAAGAAAGAAACAAAAAACATCACAATAAAATAAATCAATAATGGAATCGCTATGCGTACTACATCTAATGGGACGCTAATAATCATTTCTCCTTTTAAAGAGAACATAATGACAATTGTAAATAACAATGCAATTAATGTAATGGGACTAATCTTAGGTATAAACACCTTTTCATACCAAAGTCGTCCTTTTAGCTTCACTAATACAAAGCGTGTTAACATACCCGCTAGGAAAGGAATACCCAAATAGATAAATACTGATTTAGCAACTTCTCCCATTGTGATATCAACAATAGCTCCTTCAATTCCTAACCATTCGGGGATTACTGTTACAAACACGTATGCATAAACCGAGAAAAATAACATTTGGAATACCGAGTTAAAAGCCACCAAACCAGCTGCATATTCTTTATCACCATCAGCAAGATCATTCCAAACAATCACCATTGCAATGCAACGTGCTAGACCAATCATAATAAGCCCTACCATATACTCTGGTTTATCAGGAAGAAAAATAATTGCTAGAACAAACATAAGTACAGGTCCAATAATCCAATTTTGTACTAAAGATAGAACCAAAACCTTTACATCTTTAAATACCCGACCCATTTCCTCATAGCGCACCTTCGCTAATGGCGGATACATCATTAAATTAAACCAACAGCAAGTGGAACAGAAGTTGTTCCTACTTGCAATTTATTAAGCCCATCTACTACGCCAGGAAACACAAACCCTAAACCAATTCCAACAGCCATCGCTAGAAAAATCCATAGTGTTAAATATCGATCTAGAAAAGATAAACGCTTCATTTTATCCCCTTTCTCCTATTAACAACAAGAATTTTTGTCTACTTCGTTAGAAGTGGTACAACAAGTTGGAGCTTCTATTTTGTGAACAGCACTATCTGCTTTTGTATAAAAGAATTCCCACTCGTTACCATCGGGATCAGTTACCCAAAACTTATCTTGTACCGCATAGCAACAAGTAGTATCCATCTCATCACGTGCAAAGAAACCTTCTTTTTCTAATCTTTCTTTATGAAATGTAATTTCTTCCGCTGTATCCACTTGGAAACCAAAATGATTGACCTGATTCCCATTTACCTCATCTCGTACATTAAGTGTGAAATTAAGACGTGGATTTTCTAATAAGAATTTTGCATAATCAACTTTTACTTTAACTGGCGATGCACCAAATACCTTTTCATAAAACTCAATAGACTTTTCTAAATTCGTAACATTGATACCAACATGAACATATTTCATAGATAATTCCTCCTTTTTATATGCTATTAATCAATTTTTTTTGATTAATAGCACAAAATTTAACAACAGCTGCCTTTTCCTGTTTTTCTAAAAATACAGCATAATTCTTCTGATAATAAATTGTTTACTTCAGCATCATTTAAATCATAATAACTCCATGTACCTTTTGTTTCTTTTACAATTAATCCTGCATCCAATAGGATTTTCAAATGATAAGATAACTTAGATTGCGTCATTTCAAAAACCTCTGTTAAATCACACACACAAGTCTGTCCTCGTTGACAAAGTTCATACATAATTTCTAAACGTTTCTGATCAGCTAGTGCTTTAAACTTTTTCTCAAACAACTGAAAATCTTGTGCCATCGCTTTTCACTCACTTCATCAATTTTTTTGATATTCATAGTATATACCCTCCGTATTTCATTATGCAACTAATTAATCAATTTTTTTTGATGAATATAGAGCGACCTAGATAAAAGGTGCCTCTATCGAAAGTTACTTAGTAATTTTCGATAGAGGTTTTTAATTATAATACTTAATTGTAGTTGTATATCTTTAAAATTAATAGGTTCTTTTTTTGTTGCTTATTATTTTTTTTCTAAAATACGTTTAACCTCATCAATGTCTAATTTGCTGGCTTTAGCAATTGTTTCAAGTGGGACACCAAGTTCATGCATACCTTTGATCATCTGTATTTTCCCTTGCTGAATTCCTTCTTTTTTTCCCTCATTACGAGCATGAGCAAACTTTGCAGCCTCATCCATTAAGGCTTTTTCTCTTGCTTCATATGCTTGACGGAAAGAAGAATCTTGGCTCATACGTTCCCAATTATTCATTGCTTTTTGTAAAATCGGATCTTGATTCATGGCAATGTCCTCCAATGTTTGTGTGAGGTGCTCATCTTCATTCGCTGGTAATAATAATAACCAACGAACAAACGAGTCTTCCCACGGATTAACTTTCTCTTCACGCCATTGCTGTAGTAACTTTGGAATCTCTACAATATGAACTTCTATATCGTCACTTAATAACTTTTGCTGCTGCTGATTCCAAAGGATTCCTGTTGTATGAAATGCTTCATATTCTGGAAACATCACAAAGTTTAACAAGTTTATGGTAATCGTTTTATGAAGGGAGCTATAAGGCATTCCTTTTTGCAATTGAGAGGTGTATAACCTTCCCCAATAATACAAACTTCGTTTGATCATATCATGATTGTTATTCAATTGTATTTCTACATTTACCTTTGTTCCTGTATTTAATGTAGCTGAAATATCTAAAATTGATAATTTATCTTCTTCATATTCGCGATGCAAATGTGGATCTTCTAATTGTAGGGCAACAATAGGTGATTCTAAAGAATCTTTTAATATGGCATTTAAAAAGGCAACTAAAATATCTTCATTCCCATTTGTGCCAAATAACTGCTTAAATGCAAAATCGATACGTAAGTTTACTAATGAATTGGACATGGTTTTCCTCTTCCTGTTTTAGACTATATCTTTACCTTTATTGTACATAAAACCAAAGCTTATATGCAAACAATCCCCTTTGATTTATATAGGGATTTAAGTCTTCACTAGGGGTACCGCCACATTGCTATCAAGCTAAGAAAACAGATTCACCCCAAAACGAAAAAATGAGCTTAATTCTCATATATAACTGTCGAGAGATAAATTTTTTGTTTTGGTGGTGATTCAAAATATTAGCTTGATGGCGATGGGACTGAACCCCTAATAATTTATTTTAATAATGACTCTTTTCATGAAATAAAAATCAGTTATCAGTCTAAACCATTTTTTAGATTTAACAATAACAAGTGTGCTTCTTTACCTTTCAGATAGTCTCTATTATTCTAATTTCTTTATTTCTTTCAGCCGTGCTATCTCTTTTTCTGAAGCATTTTCTATTTTATACAGTTCATAGCTACCCTTTATCTCATCTATCACTACAAATTCAACTTCATTTCGAACATAGCTTTTAGTTTTCTCCTTTTTATAACCAATAACATTATCTAATATAGTTTCTCCACTATCTTTTTTATATAAATTATAGCTAACAGGTGGGCGGCCAATTACATACTTATTATCAGAAAATCCGACTATGTCATCCCTTCCTAATCCTGTCGAAACACTCCAGACAAAAATAATTTGAAATATAGAATAAACAACAATACCGCATAAGAAAAAAAATAGGATTGATTTAAAAAATAACTTTAAAAGTATCCTGCCCAAAAACATTCCCTCCCATTTCACCTCGAGATAGCAAGAACAAAACTTGAATTTTGTACGCTAAGGAACCGAATTTTTTAGATTGTTGAAATCAATCCCCCGTCAGTGACATAAGAAAAAGAGTTACCGCAGTAACCCTATTGCTTATAATACACGTCATTGGGAGAAGCTATGGATGAATAAAGTCAATCTATGAAATTTCCCACAATCTTTTAACCTCCACCAATTCCTGTCCATTGAATTCCATTATATATATATCTGGTTTTGATGTCTGTAGTAAAAAATTAAAATCATACTTACTGTCATAATACCCCATCATCAAAGTCATAACAGCTCCATGAGTGCCTAATACTACTTTCTGTCCTCGATAGGTATTTAATAATTCTTTTAAGACTTTTATAGCACGTTTCTGACAGTCGACATTAGACTCTCCTCCCATTAAAGCAAAGTCGGGGTCTAAGAATGACTTTTTTATTAAAGGGAATAATTCTTTATCCGACATTCGTTCCTCTTCAGCAATAAAAATTCTTTCTTTTAAGTCCTCAAATACTAAAATTTCTTGTCCTATTTGCTTCGCTAACTGCTGAACAGTTAGAATTGAACGATCGTATGGACTTGAGATAACAACGTCGATTCCCTCCTCTTGTAATGCATCTGTTATTCGTTGAACATCTAATTTTCCTCTTTCAGTTAATCCTCTTGTTTGTTCTTCCCCAAATTTTGGTGAATCCCCGTGTCTCACCATATATATGAAAGTTTTCATAATTACCTCCAAAGTTGTATAATCCTTCTTTACACTCCTATCCTACGATTCTATAGAAAGAATAGTTTATATTTCATTTTAAGCATTATATTATATTGAAATTTTAGTCAATCTTTCCTGTGATTGACTATTAGTTCTAACAAATAGGCCCTTATATAGGAAAAATGCCCCTATTATTACAATCATACCAATATAAACAGACATCATCGTAGGAATTAAGAATGCACCGACGATAATAGTCATTCTTGCAATTAAATCCGCCCCAATATATGATAGACCCGCAAAGGCTGAATATGATCCTCTCTTGTCAGCAGGAATCATATTAGCTTGTTCTGCATTTCTAATTGGTGAATAGACAAGTTCCCCAACGGTAGCAATAAAGTTAAAAATAATCAGTACGTACCAGGTGTTTGCAGATGTTACTGCCACATAACCTACCCCATAAAGCACAAGACCTAAAAGTAACGCTTTTTTTCCACTTAGATGATTTGTAAATTTATGTACAATAAACGTTAAACATACTACTAAAAGCATATTTTGTATGTTAAGAATACTTAGCATGCTCACTCCTACTATCTTAAAGTTCCCAATGCTTAATGGATTGAACGTTTCTGAAAGTCGTACACCAATATAACTGTTTAAAGAAAACTCTGCTGCAAATATGCAGGTAGATCCTATTACAACTCTTAAAAATGCTCTATCTTGAATAGCAACTTTATAATTTTGAATTAGATCGCGTACTATATTTCCATGCCTTTTTTCTACGCATCCTTTAACTTCTTCAACTAGCCAAATTTTATAAGCAATTGGTAATGTAGCAGAAACAAAAGTCAGTAATATAAATAACTCTTTTTGGTGATGAATGTATAAAAAACCACCTAATGCTGCACCAATTGCCATAGAAAGATTCATAAGCCAATAGTCAATTGTATAGACAGCCTTTCGATTTTCCGGTGTAGTTGAGTCTATGATGATAGCTTGCATGGATGGGCGCCCCAGACTGCTAGTTATTATAAAACCTACATAAGCGATTGCAAATAACCAAATTATCTTATTTGTAGGAAATAGGCTTAAAGTCATAAATAAAAACATTAAAGTACTAGAAAAAGAAGTTAATAATAAGATTTTCTTTCGTTGAAATCGATCTGAAATGTAACCTCCAATTAAATTTGAAAAAAAACTTAAAATAACCGTTAAGATTAAAAATAACCCGGCCCATACTTTATTTATTTCTTGAGAAAAAAACAATGCCATGAAAGGCATTACTGCTGATGTAACAGCACGATTAAAAAATGATGTAATTAAGCGTACTTTTATATTTTGCTCAAATTCTCTCCAACTCATCGTATCTCCTCCCCTTGTCTAATGTTATATTAAACTAGACTTATCAAATTAAAAATGGACACCTTCAGAAAAACATGTCCACTTATAAAAGGAGATAGGAAAATGGATAAAACTTTACTGAATCTATGGCAATCATTTTCTTCAGGAAATATAAAAATACAAGACCTAGCAGATTTTTTAAATTTAAGTACAAAGCAAACAGTACGTTACTTACATAAATGGATGGATGAAGGTTGGCTGACTTTCATTCCTGGAAAAGGTAGAGGAAATCCCTCCTCTCTCCAATGGTTGAAAAATATAGAACAAATCTATGAGTCACAAGTAATGGAAATTATGGACCAACAGCCTGTTGAAAAAAGTAGTAAATATTTACTATATAATTGGTCTCCAAACAGTAAACTACGCTTGATGACTAAGTTTCATTCAAAATTTGGCTATATACATAACTCAGATGATAAATTAATTATTCCTAGAAGAAATCCCTTTTTAACAACACATCCGCTCGAGGCTGCCGATGTACATAGTGCACATATTGTCGCGAACGTTTTCAATCGACTTGTTTATATGGATAAAAAGGGGAACATATTACCTGAAATAGCTCACAGTTGGGATTTAACTCAATCTACGCTTAGACTATATTTAAAAAAGTCTATAAAATTTCATGATGGATCCATCTTAACAGCGTCTGATGTGAAACAATGTCTCTCAAAATTACGCAGTCATACATACTATAAAGACTTATGGGCACCCATAGAAAAAATAGAGGTTGTTTCATCATTAATTATTGATATACATTACCCAAAGGGGTGTAGTTATTGTTTGCAAATGTTATGTACGATAAATACAAGTATTTATAAAGAAAATAACGGTCAAATCATAGGAACCGGTGGTTTTTATATAGGAGAGAATAACCTGGAAAAAACATCATTAATAGCATTTCATGATTATTTTCAAGAAAGACCTTTACTAGATATAGTAGAATTCATTCAGGTCCCTCTAGAATTTGATACTATTTACCAATCTTCCAAACACCATAAATGTAATTCTACCTTTCAAGTAGAAAGGAATTCAGGTTTTGGCGTTATAATTATGAATGCTTGGCGCGATTCTTCCATTCAGCACATTGATGTTCGTAATTACATACATTCGATTATCGCTAACAATATAAATCATATTCATGAATATGATTCTCAAAAATCCCCAAATGTTAATAGCTGTTTGAAAGACATAGATCATCAAGTCAATATTCCAAAAAGAAAACGTCCCGAATTTAAAGAACCACTTATTATAAAAGCTACTCAGTATACAGAAGCGACTACAAAATGGTTAATGCATATCTTAGAAAAAGAAAATATACCTTTTCAAGTCAAATGGGTTCCATTTAAAAACTATGTTAGGGATGAAAAGCTTAATGAACAAGTCGATCTTTTTATTCATGGTGAAGTATTCGAGATGAATCAAGAGATATCATTTTATTATTTTTTAACAGCTAGATATTCACCATTGGCTAAAGTGTTAAAAACAAATAAATCACTAAGAAAACAACTATCTAAATATAAACATACACCTTTTGAAGAGTGGGCTTTATTAAATAAGAATCTTGAAAAAGAACTGATAGAATCCTCTATTATGATTCCCTTATACGATGATACACGGCAAATTCCTTTTTCATCAGATTTAACGAATATTAAGATGAAATATTTTGGGTATGTGGATTTTTCTCAACTTTGGATAAGACCTTTAATTTAAAAATTCACAAGAAACCTAATCCACTTGTAATAATTATTACCCTATTTAATTTCCCTGAGGCCAAAGGTGAATTTTTGGGGGAGTACGGATACATCGCTATCAGGTCAATTAAATTGGTATCTTAGAATCATCAACTTAAACAATAAATAACACCATCTCCATTTTTTCAATATTTTGAAGGACTAACAAAACAAAATTATTATCTCTCCACTGTTAACTATGGGAAATTAGCTCGTTTTTTCGTTTTGAGGAACCATCGATTTCTAAGCTTGATGATGATATGACGCAACCTCAACTTGGTAAAATATCATTTAAATGGGAGTCCAATACATATTATTAAAATTAAGATGATTCAAGTCGAAGGAAGGCACCTTGGGGTGTCTTTTTTTACGGTAAGGCATTACTCTCCTCTTTTCTTTTTAATTTAAACTTAGAACTAAGTGTAGCCTTGAAATAAAGTTTGACTAAATTAACTTAATAAACCTTGATAAAAGAGCAAATAAAAAAAGCGCGGTTCGAAAAAAGATTGTTCAAAACACGCTTTTTCTATATTCAATTAAATCATCCTTTTATAAAAAAGTTTGATAATTTCTGTGATCATTCCTCTATTAAAGCGCCCAATTGTTGAAGATCAATTAATTCTTTTAAAACTTCCCCCTATTAAATTTCAATAAGTATAGGAACAATCATTGGCTTTTTCTTAGTATGTGTATATACATATTGTCGTATTGATTTTTTTATTTGTTTTTTCATTACATTCCATGAGTTTCTATTTGCTTCTTGTAGCTCGTTAACAGTTTTTATAGTAAGTCGATTAACGTCTCTTCGGAGTTCTGAGAAATCTCTATCCACAAATCCACGAGAAATGGTATCGGGTTCAGAAATCAGTTTTCCTTCCGATTTGCTCATAGTTAAAACAATCATGAGCATCCCATCCTCTGAAAGTTGTTTGCGGTCTCGTAACACAATTTCCCCAATATTATCGACATCCCCTCCATCTACGTAGGTATTCCCCACCGGTATTTTCCGGGTCTGACGGGCAATGGTATGTTCAATATCGACGACATCGCCATTATTGATGATAAAAGTGCTTCCTTGCTCTACTCCAACGGATTCACCTAACAAACGGTGATGGTGTAACATTCTAAATTCACCGTGAATGGGAATAAAATATTTTGGTTTCATTAATGTAAGCATTAGTTTTAAATCTTCTTGATAACCATGGCCAGAAACATGCATTCCGGATGTACTTCCTGATCCATAAATCACTTTAGCTCCAAGTGCAAATAAGTTGTCTACGATACTTGTGATATTTCGTTCATTCCCAGGTATTGGACCTGCTGCAAAGATAACCGTATCTTCAGGTAAAATGTCGACACCGCGAAAGTTTCCAGTGGACAGGCGAGCAAGAGCAGCCAATGGTTCTCCTTGACTCCCCGTGCATAAAATGGCCACCCTTTCAGGAGCCATTTCATTGATTTCATGTGGGGCAATTAACATTCCATCTGGAATTGTTAAATAACCACGTTCCATAGCAACCGCTACGACATTAACCATACTTCGTCCAAGCAACGCAAGTTTTCGATTTGTTTTTTGCGCTGCATTCACGACTTGCTGAACGCGGCTAATATTTGAAGCAAAGGTAGAAACAATAACTTTGCGTTCGGCTTTCATGAAAACTGCTTCCACATGTTCACCTACCATTTGTTCCGATGGGGTCAAACCAGGACGCTCTGCATTGGTACTCTCAGACAATAGAAGCAAGACCCCGTCTTTGCCGATTTCAGCCATTTTATGAATATCCGAATTCTCATTATTCGCAGGGGTTAAATCGAACTTGAAGTCCCCCGTATGTACAATATTACCCTCTGGTGTGTGAAAGACTATTCCCAAGCAATCAGGAATACTATGGGTCACTTTAAAAAAACTTACACTTATTCCTCCGATTGTCAAGTTTGAGTTTGAGTTGATTTCAATAAGTTCACTTTCTCCTAGAAGTTTATGTTCTTTTAATTTGATTTCAATTAATCCTAGTGTGAAGCGTGTGGCATAAACGGGTACATTCAATTTTTTTAAGAAGAACGGGATCCCCCCTATATGATCTTCATGTCCATGTGTAACAATTAAAGCCCTGACTTTATCTTTATTTTCTACTAAGTAAGCTATATCAGGGATAATCAAATCAATTCCTAATAAACTTTCATCTGGAAACTTATTGCCACAGTCGATAATCACGATATCGTTTGAATATTCGATTGCATACATGTTTTTCCCGATTTCATTCAAGCCGCCTAAGGCGAAGATAGATACTGCATTTTCTATTGTACTCAAATTTATATCCTCCCATTTTAAATATAATCTTAGTATGCCCTTTGGGTTTCCTTTTATCAGTGGATTGAATGCTCGAGCTTCCTATAAAAAAGGGAACTCTAGACTTGTTTTTCCTAAAAATAATGACTACAACATTGATGTCTTAGTTTCCCACATCGTTATCGAGGTCTTTCCTCCCATTGAGGCAGCTGCTATTGAAATCACTCATGGTTTTCGATTCTTAATAAAGACGCAATTCTTTTAAGGAGGTAACACAATGAATACCTATTATGCAGCTATATTTACTTCTCAAAGATCAGAGCACAATTCAGAAAGATATGAAAGTATGTCAGAGGACTTGGTAGGACTAGTAAAAACACACCCTGGATTTATTAGGATTGAGAGCGCAAGAGATATAGTAGAACAGGATCACCGTTTCATTAAGAAACGTGTGCGTTCTATGTTAGGATTCAAGTCGTATGAAACAGCCACTTCTATATTGAGTGGTGTTGAAGCCATGCATATGCTGAAAAAGGACAACTTCACCCACAGGTGAAGTCTGCCCAAAATGAAGTTAGATTCATACATAAATTGTTTGGAATTGCATCGTAAACTGTCATTGAACAGTCCATATAGGTTCTATGTCTCTATCAAATGGTTTTTGCACCAGAACCTCTTTGAATGTCATTACAAATATGTTAAAGAATCATAAGTTAGCAAAAGCAATTAGTGAAGTATCATGGTCTCAGTTTCGAACTATGTTGGAATATAAGGCAAAATGGTACGGCAAACAAATCATTGTCGTATCGAAAACATTTGCTTCAAGCCAATTATGTTCTTGTTGTGGATATCAAAACAAAGACGTTAAAAATCTAAACCTACGTAAATGGGACTGCCCTTCTTGTCGTACACACCATGATAGGGATATTAACGCAAGTATCAATCTAAAGAATGAAGCGAACACCTCTACAGATATTGTCATATATACATTGATACCGCTAAGTCGTTTACTACGAGCGGAATACTTCATTCCTTTCTTTTTTTCTCTTACAGTTTGATCTTGTAATCGTTTTTGTTGTTGTTCTTTTGTTAGCCGATGAACAATCACACGAGTTGGGATTTTATCATTCATTCCTACATAAGCGTTGGATATTTCACATGTTTGTCCTGGTTGAAGAGAGTTCATTAAAACCTCCATATCTATCTGGATATACTCTGTACCTTTCTTGATTCTGCCATCTTGAAAATAATCAGGGTTAGGATTTTTTTGATAAATACGTGTATTCGATTTGATACGTGAGATATAGTAAGCCTTTTTATCTTGTATATGTTGAAGATCTTTTAAATGAAAATAGCCTAAATCTCGGATACATAAATCATTCGCTGTTACAGTTGGGACACACAGGGAACCGTAGGTTCGATCATGTTGTTTACCTGGACCTGTATGAATATGAAGGAATTGTCCACTTAATAAATCATACTCAAGCTGAATCTTCACTCCCGCTGTATGGCTGCATCCTCCTGCACCCGGATAAACGAATGAAAAGGGATCTGGGATTTGAAATGCAGTTGAATCTAAAATACGGATACGCTTGAAAACAGAAGTATATGGAGAAGAAATGAGCATAGATGAGGCCAATTTTTGGTTTAGTAGTTCAGCTAGTATGTGTTGTAAGAATTGGACAGCCGCTTTATTAAATCGTTGATTCAGTCCCTCAGGACTGATGAGTACTTCTGTTGATACTTCTAAACAGCTAGATAACTGAGTTAAAGAAGTCGCAGCGACATTTTGACTCATCCATACACATAAAGCGACTAAATCCTTCGCTTGATACTTACTAGTTCGTTGTACAAAACCAACATCTCTAGCAAGATCTCGTAAGATATTTGGAGATAAACAGCTTTGAATCTCTTGAGCAAATAGTTGTAATTCATCGGATACAGAAATAGACATACAAAAACGCCATCCTTTCCTATGATTCTACAGAAAGAATAGCGTATTTTTTCATTTTAGGGGAGATTTTGTTGTATTAGTTTGATAGCGATTTGGTGTTACCCCTTATAGGATAATAGAAGTTTGCATTTCCAATTTTTTCACACTCTATTAACAAGGCAGTTATAGCATCCTGGTTTAGCGTTAAGAATGTGAATATATTCTACTTCTTTATTATCAAAAATTTCATCTATATTTTCTCTTAAATTTACACCTTCTGTAACCCTTGCTTCTACAATCATTGAGTCAGCATTGTAGCCGCGTACAGATAGATACCTATGATGTAACATATGCGGAATTTCATTTACATCTAGCTTAGCGGTAGTTGCTCCCTTTCGTATAAATATAGGACCACTTGCTTTATAAGGCGAATTAACACTATGATATTGGTAATTCAGTAAGATTACCTCTTCTCCTACCTCTGCATCCTTTAAACTTATCCGGCAAGGATATCCAGGATTTTGATTTGCTATTATTTTGACTGCCCCGATACTTTTTAATACTTCTTCATTCATTAGAAATAGGTTATTAAACTCCTTCTCTTGTAACGCAACGACTTGAAAGTTATTTCTCATATTCTATCCCTCCTTAATTAGTTGTTATAAAGCACTTCACTAATGATGCTACCACTAAAGTTCATAAAACTTGTTCAATAATCCTGCCCGTTTGTTGAAGATTGAATTTTCATAATCTTTATATTAAGTTTAACATAAAATTCCACAGGAACCTCTAAAAAAATCATCCTTTTTAAAATAGGATGATTGTCCAGCTTATTTAAAGTATAGAATATCGTTTAAAGTAAATTGTTTATCGGTTAAACCTAGTTTCTGAGTTGGCGTTGACCTTGTCTTTTTAGATACTTTAGTAGCCAAACAGAAGTTGTAGTACGTTCTAAATATATATTTTTTTGTTATAAGTTAACACAAAATTTCGTTCTAGGGGTACTATAAAATTTTAGCTTGATAGCGATGTGACGGTACCCCATAAATAACTCAAAAAAGAACCTGTTAATAGGTTCTTTTTGAGTTATTTATTTTTTTCTAAAATACGTTCAACCTCATCAATATCTAATTTACTGGCTTTAGCAATCGTTTCAAGTGGTACACCAAGCTCATGCATACCTCTAATCATCTGTATTTTTCCTTGCTGAACCCCTTCTTGAATTCCTTCTTTTTTTCCCTCATTACGAGCATGAGCAAACTTTGCAGCCTCATCCATTAAGGCTTTTTCTCTTGCTTCATATGCTTGACGGAAAGAAGAATCTTGACTCATATGTTCCCACTTATTTATTGCTTTTTGTAAAATCGGATCTTGGTTCATGGCAATGTCCTCCAATGTTTGTGTGAGATACTCATCTTCATTCGCTGGTAATAATAATAACCAACGAACAAAAGAATCTTCCCACGGATTAACTTTCTCTTCGCGCCATTGCTGTAGTAACTTTGAAATCTCTACAATATGAACTTCTATATCGTCACTTAATAGCTTTTGTTGTTGCTGATTCCAAAGGATTCCTGTTGTATGAAATGCTTCATATTCTGGAAACATCACAAAGTTTAACAAGTTAATGGTAATCGTTTTATGAAGTGAGCTATAAGGCATTCCTTTTTGCAATTGAGAGGTGTATAGCCTTCCCCAATAATACAAGCTTCGTTTGATCATATCGTGATTGTTATTCAATTGTATTTCTACATTTACCTTTGTTCCTGTATTTAATGTAGTTGAAATATCTAAAATGGATAATTTATCTTCTTCATATTCTCGATGCAAATGTGGATCTTCTAATTGCAGGGAAACAATAGGTGATTCTAAAGAATCTTTTAATATGGCATTTAAAAAAGCAACTAAAATATCTTCATTCCCATTTGTGCCAAATAACTGCTTAAATGCAAAATCGATACGTAAATTTACTAATGAATTGGACATGATTCTCCTCTTCCTATTTCAGACTATATCTTTCCCTTTATTGTACATAAAACTAAAGCCAACATGCAAACATTCCTTATGATTTATATAGAGGATGCATACAGATCTACACGATAGATTCTCGAAGATGATTTGGGATCACCATATCATTTTGAGAAAATGGTACGCTAAGGAATTTATCGTTTTCCGACAGAAAACTCCTTCCTCAAAAATGTGAAGGTGTGAAACACCAATTTTAGGTGGGAGATGAATGTCGGTTGGCATAAGCCAACATATTTTCTACCATATACTTGTACAGATTGCTCTTCGAAAACTGAAGATATGAGGTTGGTTGCAGAAAAACGTTGCAACCGTAAAATCTTCAACGTTCTATCGCCCCACGCTTGCCGAAGTTGCGAAAACCAAGCTAAAGTAGGGAGTGTGGTGAGTCAACGTACAAGATACTTATGTTCCCACCGTAGGGACTACGGGTAGAGCCTGCTAAGATAACCGGTGGATACATCGGTGTTCGCAGGAATCTCACACTTCAAACAGTCCGTAAGGACGTTAAGTGGTGAGTAGTTCAAAACCGCAACTAACCTTGATAAGTTGTATTTTTAAGGATTATGCAGTTTTCTACTTTTGTTCTTCTTTAAATTGTAGTGCCCAATCCGGTGTATACTCCTCAATAACAACGAGTCTTAATCCCCCTTATGTATTTTGCGATTGAACATAATATCAAATTTAGATGAGTAAAGCTACTTCAAATGAATAGAATCCACTCTTTAGGAATACATAAAATATATACGTACAAGTTTAGTCTAATCACTACATCATTAGTGAAAGTAGGATTCTATAAATTTTGGAGGAAGACATATGCAAAAAAAGGTTCTTCTGTTTACAGATTTGGGAATTGATGATGCATTTGCTATGCTGTACACTTTTTTTCGTAAAGATATTCAACTTGTAGGGATTGTAGCCGATTATGGAAATGTATCAAGAGAAAATGTAATAAGAAATATTAACTATTTGAAGTACATAGCGGGAAAAAAAGAGATACCTGTATTCCTTGGTGCTTCTGTACCGTTGACAGGTATATTGGTTCACTATTTCCCTGAGGTACATGGAAAAGTCGGATTAGGACCTATCATTCCCCCTGAAATTTCTTATCCAGTTTATCCTTTAAATGATATTTATCAAATTATACATTCAAATTTAGAAGACCTTACAATTATCAATTTGGGAAGACTTTCTTCGCTAGCTACGACCTTTGTATTGAATTTAGAAACAATGCGTAACGTAAGAGAATGCATTTGCATGGGCGGAGCTTTTTTCTATCCAGGTAACGTGACTGCCGTGGCTGAAGCTAACTTTTACGCAGATCCTTATGCAGCAAATTTAATTCTGCAGCATGCGAAGAACTTAACAATTATCCCATTAAATGTAACTCAACATGCGATTGTTACACCCGAAATGGTCCAGCAAATCGATGCATTTCATCGGGATACACAGGATCTTGCAGGACTCATCATCAAACCTATGTTAGACTATTATTATAATTTCTACTCCAAGTCTAATCCTGGTATAAGCGGAAGCCCTATGCATGATTTTGTAACAGTGTGGTATTTGCTGAATCAAGAGGCTGTTAGCCTTTCAAGAGTACCCATTAAAGTTATTCCTGATCAAGGAGAAGGATTTGGTCAAAGCATTGCAGACTTTCGTTTTGTTACTAATCCAGGCTATAAAACACATAATGTAGCTTTACAGTTTGATTATGAAAGATTCCAGAAGGATATTATGGAAACATTCTTAAAGAAGAGAGTGTAACATACTTTATTAACTTCAAATAATACAGATTATGTGAATGAAAAGTCACTTCACTTAACGTACAGGAATTCGAATTTTTTGGGTTAAAATTCGCTTAGCATACAAAAATTCCGAAATGTTGGCTGTACTTATATTAGAAAAATACCATGTAAAAATTCATAAATAAAAACTAGTAACAAAGCATCTTGATGTTTATGAGATGCTTTGTTACTAGTTTCTCTCTCCCTAATCTCCTGCGAGACCATGTTTTTTATTGAAATTTTCCATATCTTATTTGATTTATTTATTCTGTAACACCAGATTGGGTTACCTTTACATCAGCTGTTACACGAAAATGTAAATGTTTATAGGATTCTTCCCATTCTTGACTGTTCCATTTTCTTACGTGAGTTCTACCAAGTTTTCTAAGTCCTATAGGATCTGTGCCTTTTTTAATAAATCTCTTTATCAATGTAGTTGCTTTTTTTTCTATTTCTGTTTCCATAATTTTTTCTAATTTTTTTATTTCTTTAGGATTATCTAGATTTTTTGTTTTTGTAAATTCTTGAATTTCAGCTTTAACTTGAATATGAGCATTTACGAATGGATGCTTACTATTCCCCTCCATCTTATATTTTGTTCTAGCCTTTATATTCTCTATCGTGGCGTAATTATTTGAAGAACCAGGTAGTTTCAATTGGTATGTGCCTTGTTTAAAAGTATCTGTCAACAATTTAAATACAAATAAATCTTTAGGTTTCACTGTATCAACCATTTTACATCTTTTAAAAAGTGCTATTCCATTTAACTCCAAAACGTTACCTTTTTTAGATAGCATCGGTAAATATGAATCTCTCGCATCATCATCAAGTTGGTTTAAAAACATAAAAAAATTTGTTTTTGGTTGCGTTCCATTGTTCATATTTTGCTCCAGTAAAGAGGATAGATAGGAAGCAATTTCTTTTTCTTTAGAATAGTTCCCCTTTAATAGTGATTCCCCTTTTACATTTGTAATTGCTAAATAAATTGCATTTCCTACACTAGGATTTCGGTTCAAAGTCTCTAAAATTTCCTGCATTCCCTTTTCAATTATTTTTTCATTAAATATAATAACACGCAATTGCCCCAACTCTAGAGGTCCAGAAGATTTTTCGGATGCTCTTGCCAGAACTTCTCTACCAGTCTGGCCTGATGCTGAATAGATTTTCGTTTCACCTTCCCCGCCTCCTTTATAAGCTGCAATCGCAAAGGTTCCTTTTAGCTTACCTTCTGCTTCAGTATCATATGCCGCAACTTGAACTAAATCAATGTCATCCACAATTTTCGTTTTAGCACAACCTATTGAGAAGACACTTAATATAAGGAAAAGTATCCATCGCTTCATGTTTATCTCCTTAACTTTATTTTGGCGGTTTGAATTAGCCATAGTACAGGCAGGTATACATATATATATACGAAGCCAATTTGACCTGTCCAAGTATTTAATAAGTTAATTTTATTACGGTTATTCAAAAAAAATGATAAAACAAAGATGAATAAGATGATAACTGGCAAAACATATTTTTGCTTTATTCCCAGTGCCTCTTTTATACCACGACTTACTCCCCATAATGTAAAGGAAACATTAGGTAATATAAAAAAAGCCCAAACAGAAACAATAATGTATTCAAACCGCTCTATAAAGGGAAATTGTATAATTTTAATCATGCTTAAATATGCCCATATCGCGCTCGCAAGTTGTTTTTCACTAAAAAACGCAAGAGTTAAGATCATTAGGTATGTATAGACAATAGTCGTTACTAAATTTGCATAATGCGCATATTTTTGAGACGTTTTTGCCTTTCTAATAAATGGGTAGTACAACAATAACATTTCAAATCCAAAAAAACTAAACATATTTCCTTTCATTCCTTTCATAATTTCTAGGAATGAATGCTGTGCAATTGGAAATAAATTTCGAAAATCTGCATACTGCAAAGGATAAAAAAATGTGAAGATTAGAATGCTTGGGATAACGATTCCAAAGAAGCCGATTCCGGCAACTACACGAAATCCTCCAGTCACAATGTAATAACATAAGCCTAAAAAGGCCCCAGCTATAACCCAAGATGAAATGGAAGGAAACATCCAAACATGTACTACTTCGATATAAGTATGGAGTGTTGTTGCACCTAACAATACAATATAGGATAAAAAAATGAAGTTGGACAATCCACCAATCCATTTTCCAAGTACGTTTTGATTGATTGCAATGATGTCTCCATTACCCTGATTTAAAATCTGATATATGATCCAAATCATAAGATTAACAGACATTCCAAAAAGTAGCGTGCTAATCCACGCATCATTTCCAACTAACTTTGCACCAATCCTTTCAAAACCAAGCATACCAACCCCCATCTGTATAGTAATAATTAAAAAAAATACCATATATGGAGAGACTTGATACTCAATTGGGATCTGTTTCATAATGCTCCTCCCTGTTAAATTCAATCATCGAAATCATTTCGTGATATGATTTTATTTTTCTCTACCTCTTCTGGATCAAAACGAAACCGCTGTTTAGATCTTGAAAAAATTGGACGTCGGAACATCGCTGAGATTGGCAGACGTATAATGCTGTCTTTCCAATCTGTAGGGCGTGTGGGATAAAAAGGGAACAAATAAGGACGTCTTAATGATTCTGTACGTAATAAGCGTGCTAAAAGGAAAGAACTTGTTAAAACAATTCCTAATAAGCCCAGCAGGTGTGCAGCTATTATAAAAGGAAAACGAATTACTCGAATTGTATTACCAATTCGATATATTGGTGCTGTAAATGAACTAAGAGCTGAAAGTGCAACAATGATAATAAGTACGTTACTTGTAAGACTTGCCTCCACCGATGCTTGTCCAATTACAATACCCCCTACTATACCGACAGTTAAACCCACTTTAGTTGGTAAACGTGTCCCCGCTTCTCTCAGTAATTCAATCGTTATTTCTAAAAAAAGTGCTTCAATTAATGGAGGAAAAGGTACTTTACTTCTCGATATGATCAACGTTTCAAGAAGTTCTTTTGGAATAAGCTCATAATGATATGTTAAGATCGAAACATATAATGGAGTCGTTAAAACAGAAAAGATAAAAGCAAAAATCCTTAACAGTCGAAAAAATGAGGCAATAATCCAAGGCATGGTGTAATCTTCTGTCGTAGAAAAAAAGTCAATTAATGTTGTTGGAAGGGTGATAGCGTAAGGTGAGCCATCTACAAAAAGTGCAATTTTCCCTTCTGCCAATACAGCTGCTACACGGTCTGGACGTTCTGTATTCAAAAAATGAGGAAATATAGTATTAGGATTGTCTGCAATTAACTGAGTCAAATACGTGCTATCCAAAACGTGGTCTGTTTTTATTTGAGTCACCCGTTTTATAATTTCTTGTAGATTTTGATCATTTACAATACCCTCAATATATACAATTGCAACGGTTGTGTTAGAGAGAGAGCCTACTTTCAATTCCTTCATTTGCAAATAAGGTGTTGGAAGTTTTCTACGTACTAAATTTAAGTTTACATCTAAATCTTCAACAAACGCGATTTGTGGACCCACGATATTGTATTCAATTTCAGCTTTTGTAATATCTCTTTTTTCTTTCTTTGACACATTTATTAACAAGCCATTTAATTTATCTGTATTGAACTGAATAAGTATATAACCGCTTAAAATACTATCCTGAATATCTTCCATTTGATTTGTTACTTTTGAATTTTCAAAGGGTAAGACAGACTGCATATCTTGTAATGAATCGAAGCTCTTCTCCTTTATATAAGTTAAAATCTCTTCATGGAATATATTCACATCGATTAATGTTCTAAAATATGAAATGACTATAGAGGAATTGTTGGAATTGATTTCCAATGTTATAAAATCTTTAGATTTTTTTAGTAATTGCATTAAATCCTGTAAAGATTTTATAGATTCATCAGGTACTTTTTCATACGGTTTCAATTGATAATACCCTTCCTTTCAGAAAGAAGTTACATAAAGTTTTTAAGAAATTTATATTTTAAAAATCAGGCATACTGATATGTAAATATGTCCATTGAATTAGCAATAACCTCTATGAAAATAACTTAACCAAAATTGGTTAAAAAATGCATTGAAAGTAAAAGTTAGAAATAGTTGTAAGCGAAAATATGATATAGATAAAATGAAATCTCCACGCTGTGCTTTTACCAACTTCTCTTCGAGATACCCGCCAACTAAATATATAAAATCTAAGCTAAGACATTTTTTTAAAGTTGAATAACTGATTTTCCTATGTAAGGATTTATGAGAGGACAAAAGCCACCTTTTTTGTTCTACAAAAAAGGTGGCTCGGGTGTATCATTTCTATTTTATCAGAACTTGTAGCACGTAAATTTCTTCTTCAATAACATCCATCTGAAGACGTAATGTTTTACATGCATCTTCTACAGCTTGATTATATACAAGTGGGCCAATTTCTTTCATCATAAATTCCAATATATATTCAGCTTCAAGTGAACTAAAGTCTAGTTCGAATTTTTTATTTAGTCTCAAAGAATAGAATCGAGAACTAATAAGAGGGAGTATACCTAAAAAGATTAAAACGGATCATAACACGGAAAATATAATCAGTCCATGTCATGATCCATTTTTATACGTATAGGCTAAATTTTCAAACTATCATTATGTTATTACATTTTATGTCCCCATTGGTCAAAGTGATAATCTTTACCGTCAATTTTAAACCAACCGTCTGCATAAAGGGAACCATCTTCCTTAGCACAATACCAAAGGTATCCATATGCAAGAGGCCAAGGCCTATATCCACCACCAACTTGGAACCATCCTGTTTTAGCTGCCCCATTCTCATCGAAGTAATAATATTTATTATCGATAGTTTGCCAGCCCGTTTGTGCTACGCCGTTATTGTCAAAGTGATATAGTTTACCGTCGATTTTTTCAAAACCTGCTCGGTTAACTGATCCGTCTTCATGGAAATAAAATCTTTTTCCGTCAATGTTTTCATAATTATTGAAAATAGTATTGTGGCCATTTGTGAAATAGTATCTTTTACCGTCTATCATTTTCCATCCGGTATAGAAAGCGCCATCTTCTAAACTATAATATGCTATTGTGTTCGCATTTTTGTTGATTCCTGTTTTCAAAATTGAACCGTCGTTATTAAATGCTAATATTTTGTTGTCAAGCTTAACATTAACAGCGTTGTTTATAGCTTCCCCATTTAGATT
The DNA here is from genome assembly GCF_016483345.1 of Bacillus cereus group sp. N24. Classification (NCBI taxonomy): domain Bacteria; kingdom Bacillati; phylum Bacillota; class Bacilli; order Caryophanales; family Bacillaceae; genus Bacillus; species Bacillus cereus group sp. N24. Next base: position 1,879 of record NZ_JAEHCA010000036.1, on the reverse strand, counting down.
AGAAACTCTCTCCAGCACACCTTTTTCGGAAAAGTGAAGGATGACATCTTGATCTTCTAAACGTAGTTCTTTTTTATTTGGCACGAAGTTTTGGAAATAATAAATTTTCCCATCTATATCTTTCAAGCCTTCTTTAACAAACGCTCCAGAAGCATCAGAATAGTATAGGTCTCTCCATGCTGATCGTTGCAGAACACCGGAGTCATTGAAGTTATAGTACTTCCCATCAATTAGTGAATCACTTCCTCCTCCAGTAACCATGTAGCCATAAGGGGATGAGAAATAATAAGTCTTCTCCTTAATTTCTTGCCAGCCTGTCAAAATGACTCCTTCAGCATCTGCAAAGGAATAACCAGTACCTCGATTTATCCAACTGTTCTTTATCACGTTTCCAGAGGAATCTTTTGCACTATATTTAGTAGGGTCCTTTTCATTAGATATAATCTCTATTTTGTCATAATTTTGTTTCTCATTTTCTTTACCCGGATACCACTCTATTAACCAATTCTTAATTTCATTGTTGCTTTTATCAGAGAAACGAATTTCAGATTTGAAACTCCAATCAGTACCAAATTGAGAAGTATATTGATTACCAGCCAGACTTACCCCATTTTTGTTATTCAAACGGAATTGAAATTTACCATCGTTAGAATTTCCTATCTGAACAAGTTCAAACACTTCATCATCGCCAAGCGAATCAGAATATTGAAGTCCGTTTCCTTCTTTTCCTGAAAGATATCTTGAACCTGTCTTTACGATTACTTTATTCGTTCCTTTTTTATAAGGGATAATTTGATAACCTTTACCGTCATTTAGTGTAATGAATGGTAGTGCCATAGATGTCTCTAGGACGTTAGTTCGCTCCGCCAATACATCAGATAATCGATCATAAAAATCTGCACGAGCTTTAGGATCATTATTAACATAGTTGTCAAGGACATCTTTAGATACTGGCTTTGAAGTTAATGTTATCAATCGTTTTTGTTCATCTGATAATTTATTTGCTATCTGATCAAATAGGTAATCTGAATTTCTAGCAATCACCGTCCAATCGCCAAAGGAGTCACCGGAATATTTTTTGTAAAGTGGACCAAGAAATCTTGGGTTTTTACCAGATGCTTTTTCTACAAATGCATGTTGGCCTTGATTTATCACAACTCCGGTCTTTCCTTCGTCTAATTGAGCTTGTGTAATGTAAAGAAGATCGTGTTCTGAAACATTTGCTGCATTAGGGTTTAAATCTATAATTGCACCTGCTTCAGTAATTTTAAGCTGCTGTCCAGATTTTAGTTGATGAATTTCAATTTTTCCATTTGGATAGCGTACTTTAACTTGTTTAAGAAAATTCAAATCACCTTGTGTATGATACATAGAAATATTAAATTCCCCAGATTTAAAACTAGGAGCTTGGTAAGTTTCGTTTTCTGCATATACATCAATGTGAGTACCTGGGTCTCGATCCCCTGGGCTTATTCCAAGTGCTTCATAAGTGTTTGCTACAGCACCTAATACAGTAATAGTTATATCTACTACCGCACCTATCCCTGCACTAGCCTTATTTTCTCCAACAGGAGCCATAGAAAAAAGAATACCTAATGCCGCTGTTGCAGGGATTACCTTCTTTCCAATTCCTACAGGGAGGATCTTTTTTACCTTTTTTGTTTCTTTTCCATTCATAACGTCATTCCTCATTTTTTATTTTTCTATTTATTAATCCAAATCTTACGTTCAGAAGGTTATTTTAATTTAAAAACCTTTCAAATCTCTTACGTAAATATTACAAAAGTCTTTCATAAGGTGATTTTATCATTTTAGCCAAGAAGACTCCTTCCTCAAGGAACGCGAAGTGAGTAGGTGGGAGATGAATTGGCTTCGGACA